>CAYYHM010000108.1:0-1082 GCA_964471795.1 uncultured Chitinophagales bacterium
TGGATCCACCTCAATGTAGACTATCCCTTCAAACTTACCGGCATCCTGTACTTCCCCAAGGTGAGCAACAGCTTCGAGGTACAGAAGAACAAGATACAGTTGTACAGCAATCAGGTATTTGTAACTGATGAAGTGAAGGAGATCGTACCCGAGTGGCTTACGCTGCTGCATGGCGTCATCGACTCACCCGATATTCCGCTGAACGTGAGCCGCAGCTACCTGCAGAGCGACCCGAACGTGAAGAAGATCAACACGCACATCACCAAGAAGGTGGCCGACAAGCTGGAAGAACTGTTTAAGCAAGACCGGGAAGCCTATGCTGAAAAGTGGCCACACATCGGCTTGTTTGTGAAGTATGGCATGCTGAGCGATGAAAAGTTCGCTGACCGCGGCAAGAAATTCGCCCTGCTGCAGGATACCGCGAATGCTTTCCACACGCTGGAAGAGTTGAAAGACGCTATCAAAGACTTACAGACCGACAAGGACGGCAACCTGGTGGCTTTATACACCTCCGACAAGGAAGCGCAGTACAGTTACATACAGGCAGCACAGAGTAAAAGCTACAAGGTGGTAGTGCTCGACACGCTGATTGATCCGCACTTTGTAGGCCATTTGGAGCAACAAAATGATAAGATGAGCTTCAAGCGGGTAGATGCCGATACGCTGGACAAGCTGATCGAAAAAGACGAAGCCTACACCAGTCTACTCACCGAAAAAGAGCAGGAAACGGTCACCGAGCTGTTCAAGGCACAAGTGCCTGCTGATAGCTACACCATTCAGCTGAAAGCACTTTCTGCCGACGACCAGCCGGTGGTGCTGACACAGAACGAGTTTGGCCGCCGGATGAAGGAGATGAGCCAGCTGGGCGGCAATAGCTTTATGGCCAACTTACCCGATCAATACGATGTGGTGGTGAACAGTAATCACCCGCTCATCAACAAGCTGCTGCAGCAGGAAGGCACTCACCAGGAAGCGGTAACCCGACAACTGGTAGACCTGGCACTGCTGGGCAAAGGCCTGCTGAAAGGCGAACGACTGGCCAACTTCGTGAAGCGCAGCGTGAACCTGCTGGAGGAATAATC
>CAYYHM010000108.1:1182-7400 GCA_964471795.1 uncultured Chitinophagales bacterium
AGGAAGAAAAATACGAACCACGTCAGGAACAACACCGGCAGCAGAATCGGCACGGAATACCGCACGATGTACCCCACGAAGGAAGGCATTTCGATACCTACCTGCTCAGCGATGGACTTCACCATGAAGTTGGGCGCGTTGCCGATGTAGGTGAAAGCACCGAAGAACACGGCAGCTACGCTGATGGCCATCAGGTCGGGGATGTGGTTGATGGTAAATGCCAGCACATCGCCCTGTGAACCGAGTTCCATACCATACTTACCCATTCCTGCTGCCAGGAAGTTGAGGTAGGTAGGGGCATTGTCCAGCACGCCGGAAAGGGCACCGGTAATCCAATACAGGGTGTCGGTGTTCACCAGTTGCTGCCCGCCGGCAGACCTGGCAAACTCACTGATGAGCTGCAGGGCCGGCATCATGGTAGCAAAGATGCCGATGAACAGGAAGCCTACTTCCTTGATGGGTTCAAAGTCGAATTCATTTCCTTTCAGACAATCCTCATCGGCCGTCTTGAAGGCCAGCACAGCAGCAGAGAGCATAATGACCTCGCGGATGAAACTGAAAGCCACTGTGGTGGATCGTGTAACATCATCCAGGCTGCCCAGCGTGCCGAATGACCAGCTGTGGGTAGCCTCATTGTTGAGGATGCCCGGCAGCCAGCTCAATACGTTGGGATCCAGGAATACGGCGATGATGGTCACCAGCAGGAACAAGGCATTCCGCAGTCCTTTGATCTGAATCTTGCCGGTGTATTCAGTAGTAGCTGCATCACGGTAGTGTGCATGGTTTCTTTTATCTACGAAGTAGAAGAACACGGACAGCAACCCGATGCCAAAGAACCACTTGGGCCACAGGTGTTCCAACGTCCAGAAGAAAGGCACCCCTTTCAGGAAGCCGAGGAACAAGGGTGGATCGCCGATTGGCGTAAGCACCCCGCCCACATTACTCACCATGAAGATGAAGAACACGATATGGTAGGGCTTGATGCGGTGCTTGTTGAGGCGGATGAATGGGCGAATCAGTAGCATGGAAGCACCGGTAGTACCGATGAGGTTGGCCAGTGCTGCGCCGATTACCAGCAAAGCGATGTTTACCAAAGGCGTGCCTTCCTTATCCACCTTGATGAGAATTCCTCCTGATGCTACGAACAGGGCGGCAATCAGCGAGATGAAGCTGAAGTATTCGAAGAAGGCATGGATCGGGTGGTGTGTATCACCCAGGAAGAACAGGTAGTAGATGACAACCAATGAGCCCAAAACCGCTGCTACAATCGGATAGTTCTTGTGCCAGAAGTGGGCATAGAACAAGGGGCCGGTAGCAATCATCAGCAGCAGTGCGATGAATGGTATCACCGACCAGATGGCAGGGCCGGCACCATGTGAATCGCCATGTGCACCATCTTCGTGGTGTGCCTCTTCACCAGGAGTGGCATGTGCCGTTTCCTCATGATCGGCGTGCATTTCCATTGCCCCATCTGTTGCTTCGATGGTTACAGCGGAGTCCACAGTTGGGGTGGCTGATTCTTGTGCATTCAGGTGGAAGGCGACCAACAGGCTGGCCAGTAACAGTAGTTGTTTCATGGTGTGGTAACGCTGTTAAACGAGTTGTGAAAGGGATAATTCCAGTGCCCGGCGGGCGATATAATGAGGGTTGGGGTCGGCATCATGTACCCGCTCCAGTCCTTTCCGGATGATGTTCGACACGTCGTCGAAGATGGCTGCATCGCTGATCTCTGCATCCAGCTGCATCAGGTAGGCAAACACGCGTGCCATACCACAGTTGGCGATGAAGTCAGGAATCACGCTCACCTGCGAATCGGCGAACTCGGCTGTGGCGCCGTAGAACAGGTCCTGATCGGCAAAGGGAACGTTAGCGCCGGCAGCAATCACTTCCAGCCCGTTGTGTTTCATGCGTTCCACCTGCTCCAGTTGCACCAGCCTGCTGGCTGCTCCAGGGATGAAGATGTCTGCGCCGGTATCCCAGATGCGCTCATTCACCTCAGCGAAGGGCAGCATGCCCGGTGCTATTAGTGCGTTGCTGGTGCGGGCGTTCACCAGATCGCGGATCTCATCGGCGGTAAACCCTTCGGGTTTGATGAGTCCGCCTTCCTTGTCGATGATGCCAACAACCTGCACACCTTGCTGTGCCAGGTAGAAAGCGGCACCTCCCGACACGTTGCCCCATCCTTGAATGATGGCGCGCTTGCCGGCGGTAGTGGTGTTGTGGTATAATTCGTAGTAGTGACGTACAGATTCGGCCACGCCATAGCCGGTGATGAGGTCGGCTACGGTATAGCCCATCGACAAGGATGGTGAAAAGGCAGGATCTTCCAACTTCTTGGATACCCCTTGGCGCAGCTGGCCGATCACATGTATCTTCTGGCTTTCCCGCGGCTCAAAGTGACCATTTACCACGCCTTCCTGCGGATGCCAGAGTCCGTAATCCTCGGTAATCGGAATCACCTCCTTGATCTCGTCCACGTTCATGTCGCCGCCGGTGCCGTAGTAGTTCTTCAACAGGGGAATCACCGCCTTATACCAGCGCTGCAACACACCATGCTTGCGGGGATCGGCAGGGTCGAAGTTGATGCCGCTCTTGGCGCCACCAATTGGCGGACCACTTACAGTGAACTTGATCTCCATTACCTTGGCCAGCGATTCCACCTCGTGGCGGTTGAGGCCTTTGCGCATCCTGGTGCCACCACCGGCAGCTCCGTTGCGTAAGGAATTGATGACTACCCAACCTTCTGCCTCGGTCTCATCATCATGCCATTCAAACACGATGGTGGGCTTCTTTTGCTTGAATTTCTCCAGTAAGTTATCCATGCCTTCTGCGGCTTTACGAATCAGGCGCAAAGGTAAGACACTTCCTATGAATAACCCCATCATCACGTGCATATGTAGGGTGTTGTAACGCATCAGGTTCTTTTATTTTTAAGCACAAATCGTTATCATGATCGAAGAGATCCTGTCGCCTGTAGACCCCGGTCAGCTGCTGAAAGGCTACCGCATTCTCGACAACCAGTTTTTTCACCACATCGATATACATACCGAGGCAGGCTTCCCCGATTGGGAGTCGGCCAAACTGGCGTTGATTGGGGTGATGGATGACCGCGGATCGGTGCAAAATGCCGGCTGTGCGCAGGGTCCCGATATCATCCGGAAACATCTGTACCGGCTGGATAAGGGTGTGGCACCGCTGCAAATGGTGGATCTGGGCAATCTGGAACCCGGCGCAACACTCACCGACACCTATGCGGCGCTGGCACAAATCGTATCGGAGTTGCTGGCCAGGCAGGTGATTCCCATCATCATCGGGGGTGGCCACGATCTTACCTACGGGCAGTATCAGGGCTATGCCAAGAATGAACAGATCATCAACATGGCCGTAGTGGATGAGACCATCAACATCTACAAGCAGCAGGACGAGATAGACTCGGATTCCTTCCTGTACCGCATCTTTACTGAGTCGCCGAATTACCTATTCAACTTCAGCCAAATTGGTTATCAGTCTTACTTCGTGTCACCCGATGATATCGCCACCCTCGAAAAGCTGTACTTCGAGTTCTACCGGCTGGGGAAGCTGCGGGAAGACCTCACAGAGATTGAGCCCATCATCCGTGATGCGGATATGATGAGCTTCGACATCGGTGCCATCAAGCAGTGCGATGCACCGGGCAAGCGGAATGGAACGCCCCATGGGTTCTATGGCGAGGAGGCTTGCCAGATAGCGCGCTATGCCGGCATTACCGACAAGCTTACCTCCTTCGGCGTGTATGAGTACAACCCGGAGTTCGACCAGAATGAACAGACGGCGCAGCTGATTGCCCACATGGTGTGGTATTTCATCGATGGCTACCAGTGCCGTACCCATGAGTATCCGGTCATCAACGACCGCGACTTCGTGAAGTACATGGTGCATCTGGAAGAAACCGGCTTCGACATGGTGTTCTGGAAGAGCAGGCGCAGTGGCCGCTGGTGGATGCAGGTGCCTTCGCATGAGGACAGCCGCTATGAACGGCATCAGCTGGTGCCTTGCAGCTATGCCGACTATCAGTTGGCCATGAAAGAGGAAATCCCCGACCGGTGGATGCGTGCCTTCGAGAAGCTGTCTTAGGCCACGATGGTTTCCATACGAATACCACGTGAGCCTTTCACCAAAATCCAATAGTCGCTCCAGTTGTTGGACAGAAACCAGTTGCGGGCAGCAGCCGCATCGGGAAAATGGAGAATGCCCAGCTGCACGGCAGCATCAAGGTAATGATGCCCTACCAATACAACCGTATCCGCTCCGCAGGATAGGGCTAGTGTGGCCATCCGTTGGTGGGCTTCCGGCGCAAAGGTGCCGAGTTCCAGCATATCACCCAGCAGTATGGCTTTCTTGGGTTGATGCAGTTGTGCAAAGCTGGCTAAGGCAGCCTCCACATTACTGGGATTGGCGTTGTAGGCATCCAGTATAATGTGTGCTCCATGGCGCTCTTCCACCTGCGAGCGATTGTTGGCCGGCCGATAGGCAGCCAGCGCGGTAGCGATGGTGGAGGCGGGCACACCCATTTCCAGCGCTATGGCGGTAGCGGCTAAGGCATTCATGAGGTTATAGCTGCCGATGAGTTGGGTAGCCACAGGATAATGTGTCCCTTGGTATTGGAATTGGAAATGCAGGTAGGGCGATGCTTCCATCAGTTCACCCCTGTATTGTACAGTAGCTGCAGTGCCATAGGTGATGTGATGTGGTACTTGCTGTGCCATGTCGCTCAGGTAGTCCAGTTCCGGAGCTAAAAAGGCAGTGCCTTCGTGTGCTGCCAGGTAGTCGAACAGCTCTTTCTTGGCAGCTATGTTGGCTTCCATGGAGCCGAAACCCTCCAAATGATCCATGCCTACATTGGTGATGAGTCCGTAATCAGGCTGGCAAATGCTGCTCAGCAAGGCCACTTCACCGGGATGGTTATCGCCCAGCTCCAGCACAGCAAAGCGGTGAGCTTCAGTGATGCGCAGCACGCTCAGCGGCAAGCCGATGTGGTTGTTGAGGTTGCCGGGGGTAGCAAAGGTGGGGTAGTGGCTGCTGAGTACTGCAGCCGTGAGTTCTTTGGTGGTGGTTTTTCCATTGCTGCCCGTAATGGCAATGATGGTAGTGGAGAGTTGTTGCCGATGATGTCTGGCAAGGTGTTGCAGGGTGGTCAGTGCATCTTCTACCAGGATGTAGCGCTCCTTTCCTTCCAACGAGGGGTCATCCACCACAGCATAGGCAGCACCGGCATCCAGTGCTTGCTGCGCAAAGGCGTTGCCATTGAAGGATGGCCCTTTGAGGGCGAAGTACAGTTGGCCGCCTTGCAAGGTGCGGGTATCGGTAGATACACCGGTACTCTGGCGGAACAATTCGTACAAGGCAGGAATGGTCATAGCTCAAAAATAGAAAAGGCCATCGGGTTGAGCGAAGGCCTTTTCTAGTGTATGGAACTGTTGTTATCTAATTAATCCATCATTCACCTGCAAATACTCCGGTACAAATTCAGGGGAGTGTTCGGTAAATCGTTGGGTAACTTGTTCCTTGTTTTGAAGATGCCTTTGTTGCAGTTTGGCTTGTACTGTAGCTTGTCCGAGGGTAGGTAAAAGTTTATCAGCTGTTTCTTTGTAATAGGGTATCAAAGAGGTAATGACCCAGTCTAGTCGGTTCATTTCTTCCCAGTAGTAAAACAGTTGTTCTGTGTCGCGGGAAAGTAGGTCGTAGTGTTCAAATATGACTTGTATAGCAATATTGTGGTTGTCGTGGTGAAGCGAATGACCGGCTTGCATGCTGAGGTGTTCCCGGTAGTAGGCGTCTACTTCTTCAAAGGTATGCTGGGATGAGCTGAAGATGAAATCAGCAAAGGGAGTGTAACGAAGCGCTTCCTGTTGGCTAGGTACAACGTGTAGCTCTTTTCCTTGCTGTATGGTATTGGCAGCCTGTTGCTGTACCTGATTATTACAAGCAGCAGCAAGGAGTAGAAACGATGAGATGCCAGCGAAAAATTGAGCTTTCATAGTGGAAGTATTTTGAGGTGACTAGATCTTTGGACAGCAGTGGTTTTGTGCTGCGGTACCTGAAATAGTTGTAACAGATGCTACAGACCAAACATCACCACCTTCATGATGATAGGTTATGACTTGGCCGAAATCTGCAGCAACTCCATCGCAGCAACCTCCGGAAGTAACATTGAAAGTTGTGATGCCAATAACATGGCT
>CAYYHM010000109.1:0-7105 GCA_964471795.1 uncultured Chitinophagales bacterium
CTGGACCATGCTGCTACGCAGCCTGACGGGTTTTTCATTGCAGACGAGTTTGAGCCTGTGGCGGCCTTGTTCATATTGACAATGGATGCGTCCTGCACAATACAACTTACAGCATATAAATCAGGAATTGTGCGAATTGGTTATGTTTATGTCCACGTGAATACATAGCCCACGGTTTCAAACCGTGGGTGACGGAATCATGCTATGTATTGTAACCGTTTCAACGGTTTATATTTAAAAACAACCAAAATGCCCCACTCATTCAACAAAATTTGGATACACGCCATTTGGGCGACAAAAGAAGGGTTGCCACTAATCCATTCAGCTGCTGAAAGTAAAATCTACCCATTTTTTGTCGACCAATTAGTTGCTCAAGGGTGCCAGGTAAAAATTATAAACGGAATGCCAGACCATATACATTGCTTGTTTTTATTGAGTCCCCAAAAATCAATAGTAGATGTTATTAAACAGGTAAAAGGCAGTAGCTCGCATTTTGTAAATCAAAGTAACCTCATACATAAAAAATTTGCTTGGCAAACAGGCTATGCTGCCTATTCTGTCTCAGAATCTGTAATTGAAAGAGTGAATCAATACATAATGAATCAGAAATTACACCATCAAAAAAGATCGTTTCAGGAAGAATACCAAGATTTCTTAAAACTGTATGGATTCGAGGAGGCACAATAGCATGGTGATTGCATTTTGGAGGCTTACGTCTGTAAATGGATGAATCCATTGAGATGGAAGGGTCACCTTTTATTACCCACGGTTAAAACCGTGGGCTATTTTTTTCCTCCCATCTGTAATCGTCATTCCTGTAGCCCACGGTTTCCAACCGTGGGTAACGGGATCATGCCAGGTATTGAAACCGTTTCAACGGTTTATATTCCTTCGTTTAATTTTCCCGGATGATGATGTAGATAGCAAGCATCGTAGCAGAGGACTGCGTATGGGTATATGCATGTATGATAGACATCTCAAATGGCAACCAGATCACGCCATCCAACCACGTTTGGTTTTGAATACCGTGCTTATTGAGGCACGATCTAAAATGGATGAATCCATTGAGCGAGAAGCATACCCATTTACCACCCACGGTTAAAACCGTGGGCTATGAACCACCAAAATAAAACCCTGATGATTTTTCATCAGGGTTTTATCAGTGATCCCACCAGGGCTCGAACCTGGAACCTACTGCTTAGAAGGCAGTTGCTCCCTGCCTGCCGGCAGGCAGGTATCCAGCTGAGCTACTTCCTTATATTTTACCCATACTTTGATTTCAAATATTCCTTTCCAACACCACTTTTAAGGTATCTCTCTCTTTCTCTTGCGCCTATTCTAGTTTCAAATTCTTCAGTATGAACTATTATCCAAGGCCTATATCCTTTTGTTGACCTTGTTTTCCCATTGTTATGCTCACTGAATCTTCTGGGAAGATCTTCCGTCATCCCTACATATAATCGACCGTCCTTTTCACTTTTAATTACATATACCGTAAACATGTATCAAAAATAAAACCCTGATGATTTTTCATCAGGGTTTTATCAGTGATCCCACCAGGGCTCGAACCTGGAACCTACTGCTTAGAAGGCAGTTGCTCTATCCTGTTGAGCTATGGGACCTAAAATGATTTCTAATTCTAACTTAAACAGCCGTTCGACCGTTTGCGCCACAAAAATAGTAATTTCACCTGCCATGCAGTCAAACCTTTTTGCGGACACGCCCCAACCCTCTGCCTTTTCTGCCGGTCAGGTGCAGATAGAAGATTCGTGGGAACAGGTGCTGGCTTCCGAATTCGAACAACCCTACTTCCGGGATATTCGGCAGGCATTGTTGACTGACAAACATGCGGGCATCCAGATATACCCTCCCGGCTCGCTCATCTTTAACGCCTTCAATACCACACCTTTCCATCAGGTGAAGGTGGTGATTCTCGGTCAGGATCCCTACCATGGCTACGGGCAGGCGCATGGCCTCAGTTTCAGCGTGCCGGACGGCGTAAAACCACCACCGTCGCTCAACAATATCTACAAAGAGATCACGCAGGATCTTGGGCTGACCCTCAGCGGCCGCGGCAACCTGACCCCCTGGGCACAGCAGGGCGTGTTCCTGCTGAATGCCATCCTTACCGTACGCGCCAAGTCTCCCGCCTCACATGCCAAAATTGGCTGGGAACAGTTTACCGATGCCGTAATCCGTACCCTCAGCGACCAGCGGCAACACCTGGTATTCCTGCTTTGGGGCAAGTTTGCACAAAGCAAGCAGACACTCATCGATGCCGACAAACACCTCATCCTCACCGCACCGCACCCATCACCCTATTCTGCCAGCTATGGCTTCTTCGGCTGCCGGCATTTTTCTAAAACAAATGCCTACCTGACTGCCAACGGCATGGCACCCATCAATTGGATAGTATAGGGTTAGTTCATTGTGTATTCATGTGGGAATCCTGTACTGCAGCCTATTGGAATGGGTAAAATTCCAGTTCTTTGCAGGGTGCATATCAATATCCAACAGACATTTCTGGAAACACCCCGAACCGCCCGCCTGGCCACCTGGGGCAACGCATCTCCCACCACCCGATACGTATGGCTGGTGGCACATGGATACGGTGAGCTGGCCGCGTATTTCATCCGTCCCTTTACCTGTCTGGATGCTGACACACACTTTGTGGTAGCGCCCGAAGGCTTGTCCAGGTATTATCTGCAGGGTGTGGATGGCCGCGTAGGTGCCAGCTGGATGACCCGGGAGGCGCGGCAACTGGAAATCGCCGATCAGCATGCGTATCTCGATAGGGTGTGGCAATGGATCAGTGGGCAGGTTCCACCTGCTGTACAGCTGATTACTCTTGGCTTCAGCCAGGGTGTGCCTACCATCCTGCGGTGGCTGGATCAGCGGGACCTACCGGTGAAACACATTGTTTGCTGGGCCGGCAGTCCCCCCGAAGATGCCAATCTCACCGCACCTTATATCCACAAGGCTTCGCAATGGGTAGTTTGGGGTGATGATGATGCGTTCATTACTGCAGATCAACAGGAACGCATCCGCAACTTCTACACGGAGCGGGGATGGCAGCCACAAGAAATCCTGTTCCGGGGTGGACATCAGATACCGCAGACGGTCCTAGGTGATCTGGGGAACCGGATTACCGGTTCGGCAATTTGAAACCGTTGCGGGCAAAAGTCCAGAAGTCCTTCCAACCTTCTCTGGATACCAGCACTTGTGCTACCTCTTTGAGTACGTCTGACGCAGAGACACTTCGGGGTGCAGCAGCAGGGCTTTCTGTTTTCGATGCTTTAGGCGGCGAGGCCTGATAAGTGGCCGCATAGGCAGCAATCTCCTCGGATGTGGGATGCTCAGGCGTAGCAAACTGCTGTTGCTGCCGCTCCAGATAGGCCAGCTTCGCCTGTAATAGCTCCAGGTTGTTCTGTGCCACGTCATCCTCCGGATCCATCTCCACCACCTGTAGGTAATCTGCCACCGCCCCGGCAACATCGCCCATCTTATCCTTGATATAGGCCCGGCAAGCATACCGATATGGGTTGTCCGGCTCCAGCGCCAGGGCCTTTTCAAAGTCGGCAAGTGCTTCGGCCTGTCGACCCGTTTTGTGCCACACCAAAGCCCTTTCTTCCCAATATTCCGCCACGTTGCCATGAGCGTTTACCAGCCCGTCCCACACCTCCATGGAATCTGTGAATCGTCCAGCCTTGGATAGGGCTATGCCTTTCTGAAACAGAAAATCCGGATGGTGCGGCTGCTGTTGCAGTTGCACTTCGCACCACTGCAGTGCCTGCTGCCACTGCCCTTCTCCATTGGCTTGTATGATTTGTGGTAACGTGGACATCCAACGAGTTTTCAGGGTAACAACACCAGCAGCAATGGGTTCAACAGCCGATGATGGATCCCAGGCCGAAAAAGATAGCCAGCCACACCAACCCTTTGATGAAAAAGAACAGGAAAGCTCCCATCCCCATGCCCTTCAACCATTGTTGCCAGGATTGTTTCATATTGCAAAGGTAACCCCCTAAAACGAAGAAAGGCGCCCCAAAATCAGGACGCCATTCTCCAACCCAAAACCTAATTCAAACCATGAAACAACTACTATGAAAGTTGTCAGTTTGCGAATTGCTATCATAACGGAAACGGACTGCGTTCTCTTGTGATCAGCTTCGTTAAAAATGCGTTAACGTTGCTGTGTTTCCCTCATGATGTTGTCAAAGTACACACGGATAATCCCGGAAAGGCAATGATTGGTTCAACATCCAATAAAAAATCACATCCGGTAACGATGGTGTGACAGAAAAATGACAATTACGGCTGCTACACCCTATTTTCCTTTCTGATTATCTAGTTTCGCAATATGGTTACAGGTGTGTCCTTCTGGGACAATTTTCGCATGCAGGCTGTATTGCTGGTATCACTGGCCTTTGCAATCTATTCACCTACCTTCCTGCTCGATTTCGGCTATGCACTGGATGATGGGCTTGTTATCCAGGAGAACCCATACACGCGCAAGGGTGTGGCCGGTATCGGCGACCTGTTGTCCAAAGATGCCTATCAGTGGTATTATGATCAGTTTGGGGGCAAGGCGGAGCTGAGCGGTGGCCGCTATCGCCCGTTATCCATCATCACTTTCGCCCTGGAGGTGGAACTGTTTGGCCTGTCGCCCCGCCTGTCGCATCTGGTGAATGTGCTGCTCTACGCTCTAACGGCCTTTCTGCTGCTCTATTTGTTGCATCATCGCTGGCTGGAACGCAAGCGGGGCATTGCATTCATGGCATCACTGCTGTTTGTGATCCATCCCATTCATGCCGAAGTTGTGGCCAACATCAAGAGCCGCGACGAAATTCTGTCGCTCCTATTTCTGGTGATAACCGCCATTTTGGTGTCGAAATACCTTGCTACCAGAAAGCCCGGCTTGATGGCTGCCTCCATGGCTACCTATTTGCTGGCCCTGATGAGCAAAGAAAATGGCATCACCTTCTTAGCCATATTTCCTGTAGCGATGGTGGCCTTCCACCGGCTCTCATGGCAGCGAGCCCTTGCCGCAACTTCTCCGTTGCTGGCCGTGGCTGTCTTGTACCTGGTGATTCGGGGCAGTGTGGTTGGCTGGGGAAGCGGCGCTATGGACGACTTGTTGAATGATCCCTTCCTGTATGCCTCTGCCTCAGAGCGGTATGGTACAATCTTTGTCGTTTTGCTGGAATACCTGAAGCTGCTCCTGTGGCCGTATCCGCAATCGTATGATTATGGCTATGCTACCTTCCCCTATTACCGGATGACCGAATTGTGGCCGATGGTGTCGCTCATCATCCACACGGTGGCAGGAATACTGGCCTTATTATGGCTACGCCGACGTACCAGCATAGCCTTCGGCATCCTGTTCTACCTCATCACCCTCAGTATCATCTCCAACCTCGTGTTACCCCTGGGGGCTACCATGGGTGAGCGCCTCATCTATCACTCTTCAGTCGGCTTTGTGTTGGCAGTTGCGGGTTTGCTGTGGCGATTGGTGGGCCAACCGGACAGACCTACGATGCCCCTTATTGTCTTGTTGCTGGCAGTAGCATTGGCCGGGAGCTACCGCAGTGTGGCCCGATCGCTGGAGTGGAAGAACAATCGAACCCTGTTCCTTGCAGACGTGCAGGCAGTACCCCATAGTATAAAAGCCAATGTAGCTGCCGGCCACGAATTGGTGATGGCATTTACGGAGACCAGCGACAGCAGCCAACTCCGGCAGGCGCTTACCTACTACCGGAAAGCCATTGACTTGTATCCTGCCGGGCAGGTGGACTCGTTCGACAGAAGCATGTATCTGTACGATGTGTACCTCAACATCGGATACTGCCACTATGCCATGGGCCACATAGACAGTGCTGAGATAGCCTGGCAGGCTGCCCATCAAACTAAGCCTTTCCATCCCAAGGTGAATGAATACTACCGCCTGTTGGGCAACTATTACCTGCAGCAAGGCAACCTTGTAGCACTGAGCGATTTGCCGCAGGCCATCATCTGTTACTACAAGGCTACCGCATACCTGCCCGACTCCGAGGAAGCCTGGTACAACCTGGGCGGTGCCTGCTTCACCGCAGGCCGTTTCGACGAAGCAAAGACAGCCTTTACACAAACCCTTCGCATCAACCCTGATATGCCACAGGCCCAAGCCGGACTGGAAGCAGCGAATCAACAGCTGGGACCACAACCATGATTATTTCCGCAGAAAGAACCGCATACATACAACTACACACTGCTATCTTCCTGTTTGGGTTTACCGCCATCCTGGGCAGGCTGATTGACATGACCGAAATCGAGATCGTGTGGTACAGGATGGGCATTACTGCACTGTCGTTGTTGTTTTTCCCCCGTTTGTTCCAGCAGGTTGCTTCTATACCTTGGAAAGATAAGCTTAGGCTGGCCGGCATTGGCATCATCATTACCATACACTGGTTGGCTTTCTTTGGCAGCATCAAGTATTCCAATGTAACGGTAGCACTGGCCGTATTTTCAACCTCAGCCCTGTTTACCTCCTTCCTGGAACCGATGGTATCCCGTACACGCATCAAATGGACAGAGATGTTGCTGGGTGCCATGGTGATACCGGGCATGTTCCTGATCTTCAATTTCGGAGCCATGTATGTCACCGGGATATTGCTGGCCTTGGTGGCAGCTTTCTTAGGGTCGTTGTTTTCCATCCTAAACAAACAAATGGTAGCACGCTTTCCGGCCAAGACCATCACCTTTATAGAATTGGGCACCGGCTGGTTACTGCTGTCCATTCTAGCCCCACTCTACATGGCTAACGTACCGGAAGCTTCCTTTATCCCCACCACCTCAGACCTGCTTTATTTGATGCTATTGGCAATCTTGTGCACCACCATTGCCTTTCAGTTGTCTGTTAGCTCGCTGCGGCATGTATCTGCCTTTACTTTCAATCTGGCTATCAATCTGGAACCACTCTACGGCATTTTGATGGCGGCCATCCTGTTCAACGAACAGCAAGAGATACCTACTGGGTTCTACGCCGGCGCAGTCATCATCCTGGTGGCCGTTGTGATCCACACAATTTTGCAAAGAAGGGTTAAGAAAACCTGATAGCAGGTAGCTC
>CAYYHM010000110.1:0-7072 GCA_964471795.1 uncultured Chitinophagales bacterium
TGTTGGGCAGATGACCGGAAAACCGGAAAGATCGGAGCCTCAATTGGCTATTACCTCCTTACACTGCCCGTAATGGCACCTCAACAGTTACCCTTGTTCCTTTTTCAGGTTCTGACTCTATCCGGGTACAGCCACCCAATGTGTTTGCACGAGATTGCATAGTGTAGAATCCATTGTTCTTTTTCACGCTTTCTACCAAAAATCCTTGTCCATTGTCCGCTATCATAAGTGACAGATGTCGGTCTTCAATTAATGCTACGCCCACCCTTATCTGAGTGCACCCACTGTACTTAAGCGCATTGTTCAGAGCCTCTTTGAAGATGTAGTAGATGTTCTTTCGCTGCTCCGTGGTGAGCACCAGCGTATCCAAAGAAGGCGGATAGCTGAAATCCACCTCTACGTTCAAGGGAGCCAGCAGCTCAAAGGCGTAGTTTTTCATCCGCATCATTAGGTTATTGAACGTATCATTTTTGGAGTAAACAGCCCAAATAATATCGCTCATACTTTCTGACAAGTCTTTGGAGGTAAGGCTCACCTTTTCCAGTAGTGCTTTGCTTTTGGCATTATCTACCGGAAAGCTTTTCAATGCCAGATCGGAGTATAGGGAAAGCCCGCTCAGCGTGCTACCAATATCATCATGTAGTTCCTTGGCAATACGGTTTCGCTCTGCCATGGATGCTGCCATTTTTTCTTCCGCTTTTTCCATTTCCATTCGAGCCGAAAGAAGCTCATTTTGGCGTTGCAACTCCAATGTTTTGAAATGCTGCCTCTGCAGGAATACCTTAGAGGCAAACCCAAGGATGGTGATAATGAGGAAGCTGATGATGCCCAATCCCCAGAGCCCTATTCGCTGTAGCTTGGATTCTGCCTCTTGCTTGGCTTTCACTGTTTCCGCCAATTCCAGCTTCTTCTCATTGGCGTAGAAGCGCTCCAGGATCTTGATCTGCTCTGCATTTCTTTTCGCCTCGGTTTTGGATTGCAGGCGCTTCAACAGCACCTGTACCTCTGCAGCCAGGGGAATATCTCCCGCAGCAATAGCCAGGTCTACGGCACTGTTCAGGAAATCGATCTTTGAAAAAGTGGTCAATTCGCTCTCCTGTTTGATTTTTGAGAGCCCATCATGAAGCAGCGCTATGCTGGAATCCATGTTGTTCCTCACCTGCTCAACTTCAGCTAAGAGTATGGTGAAGAAGAGCTGCACATCTTCCAGCCCATGTTCTTCTGCTAACGTCATTCCCTGCCGGGCGTAGGAGAAGGCGGCATCTGTTTGTTGCCGTGCCAGGTAGATGTTTGAAAGATTCCAATAGTTGATAGCCACAGCCCTATGGCGTTGCAGGCTTTCAGCTTCCTGCATCGATAATCGGGCATAGATTTCCGCAGAATCAAGTTGTCCGGTTTGAATGAACACATCACATAGGTTGGACAAGGCATGGAAGCGGTAGGAAAGGTATTGGTTTCCGTGATCGTAGGGTAATTTGGAAATAGCCGACCGCAGCATTGTTTCTGCCTCTCGCTGTTGGTTCAAGCTGCTAAGTAGCAGCCCTATCAGGTTTTGTATGCTTCCCGTCAGCGTGTCGTTTTGCATGGCTTCTGCACATTGCAGGGCTCGGTAGGCGCTATTCAATCCCGGGCTGAATAGCGAGTTGTAATAGAGTATCTCGCTTTCAAATGCATACAAGTAGTACTTGCCCAGCAAGTATTCCGATGGTTCACATAGTTGGATAGCCTGGGTTACTATTGAGTAGGCTGTATCATATTTGTCTTCCGACATCCATGCAGCAACTTCAAGGATGTACCTGTCGATTTGTTCCCTGTCGCCCTCTTCTATTGTTGATGAACGATAAGAGGCTTGTGTTTTGGATACAGTGATGCATAAGAAGAGGATGCATAGAAACTTCAAGATTGCGCCCATCCCTTTTCCAATGTTATTTTACCACAATTCTCTCGTTCAATGCCTTGGAAACCGCCTCGCTGGCAGAGTGTACCTGCAGCTTTTCGTAAATCTTCTTGATGTGCGAATTCACGGTATGGTAACTGATGGCACACCGGTCTGCAATCATCTTATAACTTAAGCCATTTACAAGCAGATTCAGGATATTCAACTCTTTGTCAGTGAGCTGATAGTTGCTTTGCTGTTGCGAGGGTTGGCGGAAATATTGCAACACTTTGGCAGCAATACTTGGTGTCATGGGTGATCCACCTTCCCACACATCAAAAATGGCTTCAACGATTTTTTCGGAGGACGTCCTCTTCAGAATGTAGCCTGCAGCACCATTGAGCAAAGCTTCAAACACCTTCTCATCATCATCAAATACGGTTTGCATCATCACTTTCACGGATGGGAAATGCTGTTTAATGGTTTTTACCCCGAACAGCCCGTCAGCATTGGGCATTTGGATGTCCATAAGCACCACATCAGGCTCGTGCCTCATCACCTCTTCAATTACATGAGAACAATCCGGGAAGCTGCCACAAACCTGAAACTCACTCACTGACTGCAGGAGCAAGGTCAGGCTATCCCTGCGATCTGGGTTGTCGTCGTAAATCAGCAGTTTGATGGGCATTGTACCTTGTATGTGTCTGCAAAGTACCACTTAATCCTTGCAAACCAACACCCCTAATATTAGGGATGCTTTGAATGGGTACTACTTGTTTTATTTGCACCCAAACAGATGCTATGAAGAATATCGTTGTTACCGTATGGCTGTTATGCTTTGGGTTACCTGCTGTAAGCCAGGGTTTTGAATGGAGTACCGGTGGCGGGTATGTAGGTGTTGTCAATAGTTTTAATGGAGCTATTGATATAGCCCGCGACATCAACGGCAATATCTACGTGTTCAACGATGGCAATAGGGCACAAGTATGTCAGGGGGATACGGTGGAAATGTTGAGCCCACAATTCCCTACGCAAACCTTTGTGTACAAGTTCGACTCTATGGGTGTATTACAATGGGGTAAGGCAATAGGTAAGTACTTCAACCCATACGCTATTGAAGTAGATGAAGCCGGCAGTGTGTATGTGCTGGGGCAAACGCCATCAGATAGTATAAAAACGGCCGACACGGCTTTTGCCTGCCAAAGTGCCGCTTATTATATCGTCAAGCTTAATGCTCAAGGTAAGTTTGTATGGAGTAAGTTTACCATGCCGTCCATTTTTGGTGGAGGCTTGGGGATTAATACCTTGACATACCAATCGGGTAAAATCTATTACCAATCGGGTGCGCTGAGTGTTAGCAGTATGGACACCAGCGGACAGACACTTCATACTTTAACTTCTCCATACTATTCTCCAACTACTGCACAGCCCGGCATCATGTTTAAGAATGCCGCCACCTTTAGCAATGGAGATATATTACTTGTTGGCCAGCACCGGGGGCGTTTAACGTTTGGAACTGATACTTTACCCCTCACCCAGGCGGAAGCTAACCAGAACCGGTATTTCTATTTGCGTGTCACACCTTCATTACAGTTGGTGTGGTATAAGTCGTATGGCAGCTTCATGCCTTTGTACCGATATCAAATTGGAGTCACGATCGACCCCAATGATAATGTATACTCTATAGCCCCCGTTACCTTCGGCAACAGGATACATTTTGGTGCAGACTCAGTGGAAAATTTTACCCTCGTAAATGGCACCAGCGCATTTCTGAAAATGGACGGCAATGGCTCACCAATTTGGATTAAGGATGTTCAAGCCAATTCAAGTTCATTTCCCTACGGCATTACTTTGGCAGATGACAATAGTGGCATTTATGTTTGTGGCTCCTTGGGTGGTGGGGATACTCATTTTGGGCCGTTTACACTCAAATTTATGGATGGCGGCAAGGGGTATATTGCCAAGCTGGATCCGGACGGGAATTTCACCGATGCTTTTCAAAGCGCCACGAATGCCAGCTTGCCCAACCAAATTCAGCTCTTCCCCTACAGCTTGATGTCTACTGGAAACGGAAGGTACTACGTGTCCGGGAGGATTAATTCTCTCGTCCCTTATATACAAAGTTGTGTAACCTACACCCCACACCAGGGCTTCTTTTTGTCCCAATTTACAGGAGTAAAAGACACGGTAGCCAAGCCGGCTATTGATTTTGTTCAGGAAGGGAGGAAGGTGTATTTCAATGCCATCTTGCAACCCGGTACTCAATTTGTATCCTGGCACTTTGGCGATGGCAACTCTACTACCCAACAGCAGAATCCGGCTCACACATATACCGGTGCCGGCTATTTTCCGGCTGTACTCACCACCGAGCAGGACTGCCTGACACGAAAAGACACCGCCTATGTGCTGTATGAAGGCGTACAAAAGATTGTGCCCAACCGTACCGCCAATAGCGGCTACTTCATTGGTCATATACAGGGTGGGTTTTCTTTTACCTCAGCTACCGTATCCTTGCTGCGAAACGGCAATACCATCCTTGCTGATACAGCTATGGTGCGGGATCCGGGGTTGATTGATGCCCACTTCATATTCCGAAGCATAGACACCGGCTATTATGATGTGGTAGTAACCAGTGGGTCGTTTAGGGATACTATATACAACGGACTGTTGGTGGAACTGCCCAACAATGTGCAGCCCAGCATCAAGGTAACCGGATTCGGTCTCAAGCTATGGCGGGCTGCCTATCCGGAGCAAGTTGTGGTTACCAACAATGCCAATAGTACGATGATAGCCGTGCCGGTATATATTTCTTATGAGGGCATAATACCTTCTGAGGTGCGAGTGCAAAACATCATTGAATATGATTCAGTATCTGCACTGTACCGCGATACACTGGGTAGCGAGTTTTACTTGGCTGTGGATTCCATTACCGGCGACTCCTCCTTTTTTGGGGCATTTTATATTCCTATCATTGAACCCGGCGAGTCTAAAACCATTTTCCTGAAAAGCAGATACCAAATACTAGGTCGTACCAGCATAAAGGCCTATGCCGGCAAACCATTGTTTACGGACGCAGAATTGATAGATATCGGACTTCGATCCAGTTGCGATTTTTATCCGGTGTGTATCCAATGTGTTCATGACATCCTGGGGTTGGTGCCCGTGGTAGGCTGTGTAGCAGGAGGGGTGAATATTGCTTGTGATATTAGGAAACTCGTGAACCGTGGAAGAAAGGATAAGGCAGGTGATGCGATTCAAAGCCTTACCGTTTCAACGATTGGAGCGTTGATGAGCTGTGGTGGGGAAAAAGCACTTGAAAAGGCAGCTGCAGCAACAACTAGTGCTTTCAAGACCGTAGCTGCTACAGGGATTATATTGGGAAATAGCTTGAATGATATTACATCCGCATTCGGGTCATGTATAGGATTTACGCCATTAGGCTCAGGAACCACTTGCCATCCTACTGAGTTGGCCGACTGGACCACATTTATTGTAAACAACCTTGATCCAAATATCAAGAATGGCCCTGTAGGTTACACGCCTGAGCATTACGTGAACAACCGGGAATACATGCACTATCAAATTCAATTTGAAAACGTAGATACAGCTCAAGCACCGGTTAGGGAAGTAGTGGTGCGCGACACATTGGATATCACTAAAATGGATGTGAACACCCTACAATTTACAGGCTTTGGCTTTACGGATTCTGTGTATTCTTTCTTTGAGCGGGATACCATCTGGGCCAAAGAAATCGACCTCCGGCCTCATAAAAACACCATTCTTCGTGTGGTGGGAAAGATCAACAAATCGAATGGTGCCCTTGAGTGGCGATTTTCTTCCTATGATCCTGCCAGCTATGCCCTTACCTATATTGTAAGCGATGGTTTCCTGGATCCGAATGTTACCTCACCGGAAGGAGAGGGATATGTAACCTATATGATAAAGCCTTTTTCGGGCCTTCCTCATGGAACGGTTATAGAAAACAAAGCCACCATCTACTTTGACTATAACGACCCTATTATTACCCCGGTATGGGTGAACACGATTGACGATGTAAAACCGCAGAGCAGCGTGGTTCCCTTGCCGGCTATCATTACTGATACAACATTCACCATTCAATGGACCGGAGTAGACGACCATGCAGGCATCATGAAGTATGATGTGTACATCACGATAAATGACACACTCTCCGGTAAGCTGTTGCACAATATGGCAGGCACCTCTTATCAACTGACCGGTCGCTATGGCGATACCTACAAGTTTTGGACTGTAGCCACTGATCGGGTAGGTAATGTGGAGGATGTTCCCACACAGCCCGATGCGGTAGTAACCCTGCAACAGCCGGTAGGTGTGCCTGCCATTGCCAAGCCAGTGCCTGTTTTAGTAGTGCCCAACCCTGCCAGCGATTGGATAACCATCAGACTGAATGAGGCCACAGAAGAGGCTTCCGCCATCAGTATCACCAGCATCAACGGAGCATTGGAAATGAGTGCCATACTGCCTAGTGGTGTTACAGAGAAGCAGCTGAACATTTCCCTCCTTCCGACCGGCATCCATGTGGTGGCTGTTCGAAATAGCCAGCAAACCTTTGTGACCCGTATCGTGAAGAAGTAACCGGATTGCTGCATCGTCATGTTGTTGTATGACCGGTTGCAGTGAGACAGAGCAATAGAAATACACTTACTACACCAATACAGAAAACCAAGAGTGGCCATGTCTGACCAATATGGCCTTTTATTGGAGTATGGTGACATTGGTTATTGGAACCACCCGCAAAATGAGCTAGCTTAGAAGCAAATACTTGCGATATGGAATTTGCTGCCCTGCTAGTGGGTTGCCCCGACGACAGGGGTGTCCGCAATAATCACGGTCGACCTGGTGCTGAAGACGGCCCCGCTGCTTTTCGCAGGATGTGGAAGAAGCTGACAGGTCGAATCGACCTGCAGGCACACCTGCTCGATACGGGCAACATACATGTGCATCCGGAGGATGTGTCCATCAGCCATCAGCATGCCATCGATCATTACCTGCAACACCACCGTGAGGCCAGTTTTTCCATATGGGTAGGTGGTGGCCACGATTATGCCTATCCGCATTTGGCGGCGGTACGGCAGGGCCTGGAAAGCGGCCAGACCATCGGGTGCATCAACATCGATCCACACTTCGACCTGCGTCCGTTCGACGAGGCCATACTCA
>CAYYHM010000111.1:0-7049 GCA_964471795.1 uncultured Chitinophagales bacterium
CCAATCCTTCTTGGTTACCTGTCGTACATCGCTCATCGAAATACCCACCTGCCTCTCGGCAGACAGACATCGCCTTTCCAAATTCCAAAGCACCTAAATGACAGATCCCCTGCCCTTTTGGTCATATTACTTGACTTTCTACAGCAAATTGTTGAATTTGCAGTAAAATCAGCGAATGTCTGAAATGCCATCTATCTTATCCAATGATGTGCAAGCACTTGTGAAAGGGCTGCATGAATCCCGTCAATACTACCTGATTTGCTTAGATGCTTCCGGCCACTACACCTATGTCAATCAACACTTTATCAATCAGTTTGGATTCATCGCCCGTGATTTTAATGGTCTGCATTTCACCAACTCTGTCCACCCGGATGATCAAGTGTTGTGTGAAAACACGGTGGAACTATGCCTGCAGCAGCCGGGAATCCCCTTCCCCTGCAGGGTGCGAAAACCGGATGGTGTAGGCAACTACTACTGGACGGATTGGGATTATATTCTCGTACCGGAAAAGCTGGGTGAGTCACCCTTCCATATCTGGTGCATCGGCTATGACGCTACCGCACGGGAAAAGCTGCTGGAAAGCATTGTTGACACGCAGCATGACATGATTGTACGCCTTACACCGGATCTCCTGATCGAATTTGCGAACCGGGCATTCATGAATTACTTTAAGTTGGATACAGAAAGCCTATCCAACGTGCACTTTCTGACGCTCTTCCCCAGCAATAATGCTGACGAGCTATACGAGCACCTGAATCACCTGATGTCAAATGCAGTCCCGACAAAATCGCTCCAGACAGAGATTCGATACGAAGATGACGGAAGCACTATCTGGCATACCTGGACTTTTCAACTCATCAAAAATACCAGGGGTGAGGTGGCTGCCATACAGGCTTCCGGCATGGATATCTCGTTGACCAGAGAAGCATTATTAATGGTGGAGAAACAAAATGAACGGCTGCGTGAAGTGGCCAGACTACAGGCCCACGACATCCGTATGCCGCTCACCAACATTATAGGAATCGCCAACCTCATACAGTCTGAATCCAAGAACGCCGAAATCAGGAATCTGGCCACCCTGCTGACCGAGGCGACTGCCAAATTGGATCATATCATCCATACCATCATCAACCGGGCAGAAAATGTATGATGCCCGTACGGATGCGTAGAATCGCATTTTGAATATTTGTGCCTTATTCTAAATGGTTTGAGACGCGATAAATCGTATTCCGAATTGGTATGCCTTGTTCTAAATGGTTTGAGACGCGATAAATCGTATTTCAACATAGGAATCAAATTCTGAATGGTTTGAGACGCGATAAATCGCATTTCAACATAGGAATCAAATTCTGATTGGTTTGAGACGCGATAAATCGCATTTCAACATAGGAATCAAATTCTGAATGGTTTGAGACGCGATAAATCGCATTTCAACATAGGAATCAAATTCTGATTGGTTTGAGACGCGATAAATCGCATTTCAACATAGGAATCAAATTCTGAATGGTTTGAGACGCGATAAATCGCGTCTCTACGTGCCGCGTGAGGGGGAACGGAAAATGGTCAATATTCTCCTAATTGCAGCAATACCAACGTACACGCATTTTCTACCGCAATGCCTGCTGCTGCCGCCTGTGCGGCGAATGACGGATTCTCTGCCCCCGGATTGAATAGGATCCTCCGTGGCTTCAGGGATAGGATGTAGTCTTCGTAGGGTTGTAGATTGGCCTGTCCCACATACAGGGTTACCGTGTCCACGTCAGCAATGGCTGGCAAGGTAGCAATCGGTAGGATTGGATGACCTGCAACCTCACCTTCCCGGATGCCTACCAATACCATAGAATAACCAAGGCGGTGCAGCAACTGTGCCGCTCTGTAAGCATATCGATCCGGATTGGTAGTAGCACCAATCACCACGGTTTTTCTGGATGTCTTCGTGGGAACGAGGTTCGCCGTTGTCATATGCGAAGCAATATTGGATAACGCACTGTTGCAAAAAAACAGGTAAGATAAGCGGACATGCACCCGATGCTTATCTGCCGGAAAGCAGCCAGTTCAACTGCGTATACAACCCGGTTTGCCAGCTACCGGCTACACCGCTAAGCGATTGCCTGCCGGATAAACGATCCGCTGCCGAAAAGCGTGCCCCCACAGTCCATACGTAGTTCTTCCCAATGTACCAGTCAGCCGAGGCGCCCAGTGCTATTCCCAGCTCGTGCGAATTGATATCTCGCGACATCACCAGTTGACCGGCATCATCCAGGTTCACCCAGTTCAGTCGACCATACACCATACCGGC
Organism: uncultured Chitinophagales bacterium; assembly: GCA_964471795.1. Taxonomy (GTDB): domain Bacteria; phylum Bacteroidota; class Bacteroidia; order Chitinophagales; family S012-47; genus CAJXXO01. The sequence continues at coordinate 2,300 of CAYYHM010000111.1, forward strand.
TTGTAGGTTCCACAGCACAGGGTTGGGTGACACGTTGCGAAGCATCTCCCCTCTATACTTTAGCATCACCGGTAGGCGCAAGTAGTTGGTTGCCACCTGATAGCTGAGTTGCTCGGGCACCATGGTGTTGGCTACGGGACTGTAACTGAATCGCTGACCTTCTGCTGAACTGATGATAGCCTCCATGGTAATGCCCCATCTGCTGTTCATGTCATAATGCAACGCTAAACCATAGGCTGCCCCGGCGGTAAGGGTCGGCAGGTAATTCTTGTCGGCAAATGGTTGTGTCACCTGACTGCCGGAGAATCCCGTCAGCTGTGCCATAGCCATCGGCCCGATACGCAGCCCCGCAATGGCCTGAGGTCGAAGCTGTCGATCTGTATCATAGAAGATGGGGTTCAGTTTGACGGGCGAAGTAGACAGCACATCAGCCTGCAAACTGTTCATCAGGAAACCGAATGGTTTGTTTTCAGAACTAGCTGTAGTCCTCGGTTCAGGTGCAAACACCCCGCTCTCTTGCTGATTGCGCTGTGTTGAAGGCACCATTGCTGCTACAACTGAACGCTGCCCACTAACCGGGAAAGAATACAATGGGCTACCTGCTGCTTGTCGCGCAACCAACCGGTTGAATACCGGTAAATCTATGCGCATGGTGGCATCAAACGTGCCACCGGGAATCAACTGTGCTGCCTGCCATTCTTTCCGATCTTCCAATGCATCCAGATACCAGATCGCACCGGCAGTAAAGCCCAGCATCATCACCACAGGGAATACCCACCACCAGTTCATCTTCTTCCGTTCAGCAACCGGCAACTGACGTTCTATCGCCATCCAGTTACGGTCGGAAGGCGTAGAGCTCAGGTTGCCCAACTGGTCCCTGAAATGCTGGTCAAAGTTGTTGTCTGACACGTTCGGCATAGGTTTCGCTGTATCTCGTTGCAATTTTTTCTTTCAAAATAGCACGGGCACGGGCCAACTGGCTCTTGCTGGTGCCTTCACTGATGCCCAGCATGTCACCAATTTCCTGATGAGCATAGCCTTCAATGGCATACAAGTTGAACACCATACGATAGCCATCGGCCAATTCATTCACCATGGCAAGCAGATCCTCCATCGCCAGCTCCTGCATCGCCGTATTGTCTACCGGCGTTGTCAGTCGCTCGTCCACTTCGCCTACCGGATACATCGGATTGTTTTTCCGGTAGTGCTCAATGGCAGTATTGATGAAGATCCGCCTTACCCATCCTTCGAATGAGCCGGTGCCTTTGTACTTGTCCAGGTAGCGAAACACCTTTACGAAACCTTCCTGTAAAAGATCTTCCGCCACATGGTAATTCTTGGCGTACCGCAGACACACCCCGAACATCTTACCCGAAAAATGATCGTACAGCTCACGTTGAGCTGCCGGCTTCCCTTTCAGGCAAGCTGCAATGAGGGCATTTTCGTCCTTGTATTGCGCCATTACGGTTCCCTTTTACAGATGGATTACCAACGGGTAAGGTTGCATGTGTGGTATGCCAAGATAGGAAAATGAACACATTATTGCAACGTGCGCAGATGATTGATAAGTTGCTCTACCGCTTTCGCCCGGTGGCTGATGCCCTGCTTCACGGACACCGGTAGTGCTGCAAAGGTCTGTATGTACCCTTCTGGAATGAATATCGGATCGTAGCCGAAGCCACCCGTACCGCTTGGTGCGTCAGCGATATGTCCTTCTACGCTTCCCGAAAACAGGGTGGTTTGTCCATTCATCACCAAGGCAATCACCGTGCGGAACCGCGCCGACCTCCTGGTAATGCCCTGCATCTCTGTGAGCACCCGTTGCATGTTGGCCGCACTATCCCTGCCCGGACCGGCATATCGGGCGGAATATACCCCGGGTCTGCCATCCAATGCGTCGATTTCCAGCCCTGTATCTTCCGCAAAACAGGACACACCCCAGCCCCCGGCCACAAACAGCGCCTTCTCCTGTGCATTGTGCTCCAGCGTATCACCGGTTTCCGGAAGGTCGTCCGTAATGCCAAGCGAACTGATGGGCATCACCGTCCAACCCGGTGGCAGCAATGCCTCCACCTCTTCTATCTTATGGCGATTGCCCGTTGCGAAATACAATGACGTCATCACAGGTATATGGATTGCAGGGCTGCCCATAACACCCGCTTACGGGCAGGCTCCTTGTCCAGCAACAGCAGGCTATCGGCATGGAGAATGGTGTGGCCTGCCCAGACCAACGGCCTATTCAACAGAGGTTGCAGGTGTAGCCGGAGATCAGTTGCCTGCAGACCGAATAGCAGCACATGTTTCGGCTGGTATGCCTGCAGCAAGCCCGGTAACGACAAATTGTCCTTGTTTACCTTCAGTACTACCGTATTCTCCCTGGACTGCCGGATGGCTGCCACCAGTTTCTCCAGGGTAGCCGCCTCACTGTCTCCAAATGGGGCTTCCGGTGAATCCGTTACCAGAATTAGTGTATTCAGCTGGTCACCCTGGCCTTGCCACCACCAGTCAGCTTCGACGGGTAATGCCGCCTCCTCAAAGAAATACAGTGTTTGTCCGTGAAACATGGGCATCGGCTGACTGCCGGATTTTTCGTATATTCAAGCACAATAATACCGATTACTCCACCTACATACAACTCAGCGCTTGCCTTGTATGTGTTAATTTTGCCCGCATGGAAACACCTTTGAAAAGTCCCTACCCCATCGATATCGAACGAGTTGCTGAGAGCAGGATCACAGATGTTGACTTCAACCACATCCCCTTCGGACGCATCTTCAGCGACCACATGTTCTATGCCGATTACGTAGATGGACAGTGGACAAGGGGAAAGATTGAGCCGTACGGCAAGGTCTCCTTTTCTCCCAGCATCTCAGGCCTCCATTATGGCCAGCTCATCTTCGAAGGATTAAAGGCCTACAAAAGCAATGCCGGCGACACGCTGCTATTCCGCCCACTGATGAACTACGACCGCATGGTGCGTAGCGCCTACCGCATGGCGATGCCTGCTGTGCCCAAGGAGATATTCCGTGATGGACTGCTCACCCTGTTGGAACTGGATGAAGCCTGGATACCGCCGCGTGAAGGCGCCAGCCTGTACATCAGGCCGTTCCTGTTCGCTACCGATGAATACGTAGGCATACGACCATCCGACTCCTATCGATTCATGATCTTTACTTGCCCCGTGGGGCCCTATTACGACCACCCGGTGCGGGTAAAAGTGGCAGAAAAGTATGTGCGTGCCTTTGAAGGGGGCACGGGGCAGGCAAAAACTGCCGGCAATTACGCTGCTACCATGCGACCGGTCATCGAAGCCCGTGAACAGGGATTTGACCAAATGCTGTGGCTGGATGGCAAGAACTTCGAAGAAGTGCATGAAATCGGCACCATGAACGTGTTCTTCCAGATTGGCGATACCATTGTTACACCGGCTACCGACAAGGGTACGATCCTGGAGGGTGTAACCCGCGATAGTGTCATCACCATCTTGAAAGACAAAGGCGTACCGGTACAGGTGCGTACAGTGTATATTCAGGAGATCGCCGAGGCGGCGGCTGCAGGTCTGCTCAAAGATGCGTTCGGCGCCGGAACTGCTGCCACCATAGCCCACATCGCAGAAATAGGCTATCGGGGCGAAACATGGACATTACCCGACATCGAGGAAAGGGATATCTCTAACATGGTCAAACAGACCCTGGTAGGCATCAAGCGTGGACAAATCGCCGACAAGTACGACTGGATCTACAAGGTTCCACGCATGGCCATCAACTAACCACACCGGAAAGGAAATTTGCCCTCCCGCCAGCCTATCGAAAAGGTATGCTTGCTGACAACTATTGAACCACCACTTTGCGGGTGACAGGTACGCCGTTGTCCATTGTCATGGAGACGAAATATACACCTGTTGCCCACTGCTGTATGGGTAAGGCCAACCAACGATTGCCCTCGCCGGCAAGTACCTGGCGTCCGGCCACATCCGTGATGACAAAGCTGAAATACCCGTCGGCACTCAGATTCAGGATATCAGAGGCAGGGTTGGGATACACCTGCGAAGATGCAGAAACCTGATCGACTCCTGTGCCGGGCTCAACAATCAGGTTGTAATAATTGCCGGTTGTATCGATCTGTGCCGGCAACTGAATGGCCGGCAGCAGCTGAAGGCGACCATACGATCTGGTTACGAAGCCGATAGTATAGCTCTTCCCGGCCTCTCCCGGACCCGGTGTTCCGCTGATGAAGATGCAACCCGGTACGCCACCCGGAAATGCGCAACCATTAGGTTCGCACGTGTAGGATGCCCATGCCGGCAGCCCTAACAACGTATCCAGCACAATACTATCGATCAGCACGACCTGTGCCGGTGTGCCGGGAAGTACGATAGCCAATGTATCTGTTGGCGAAACCACCGTGGCAATCAACTCATAGGGTGAACCCTCCTGTGCGGGAGGTATGCCCGTGGCAGAATCAGGATAGATGCCAGCCTGTGTGTAGGCAGGATCCGGAGAACATACCTGCGCCGTAGCGGACACGGCAGCAACAAAGAATAGAAGCAGTAGAAGGTATCGCATGGGTTGGATTTTGCACACGGAAATTAGCAATTGTCCGTGATAAAATACCATTGACCGTAATTTACGTACAACGTGTTTAGAAGGGGTTAGGTGGTAACGTGTAGTAGGTCGTGAGTCGAGTCTCCAGGGTCGTGTAATTTGGATACAATCTTACATGCGTACACGATCTAAACATTCCCTCCATA
>CAYYHM010000112.1:0-6991 GCA_964471795.1 uncultured Chitinophagales bacterium
CCCTACACCTTCATGGAATGGGCCAATGACAAGTACGGAACCGGACAGACCGCCGTAAGCAGGGTCATTATTGCCACAGAAGATGCAGCAGATCCACGATTGAAAGAATACCTGACAGCCAAGGGATTGGAGGCCAACACCGAAAAGACCGGCAGAACCAGCTTCCGGTCTATTGCCTTATCGGTGGCGGGCCTTACCGCCGTCATCGGCCTGCTGATTGCATTGCTGTCGGTAATCATTGTGATGGTAACCCTGCAACTGCTGGTGAGCAGACGACAGCCGGAGATAGACATCCTGTTGCAGCTCGGATATCGACCCGGAGCCATTTCCCGGCTATTCCTACGTCGGGCGGCCGGATTGCTGCTCACCAGTCTGCTGGCCGGGCTGGTACTTTTCGGGGCATCCGGATACATGGTCTACTACTGGCTGCTGCAATATGGATTCACCGTGCAGGCAACTACGGCAATAATCGCTATTGTTCCGGGAGTTGTACTTTGCACCTTTGCGCTGCTACCGATCGGGTATGCGTTGCGGCAAGTGATTACCAGATGATTGATAGAATAGTGGCGCATTACTGCCATTGTAGCCGTTGGGATTGAGGCATTATGCCGTAAGGTGATGGCTCGTTTGCCGATATGATTGCCGCACCAACAATCGCATGGTGACTTGCAAGTGACGGAGAACCGGTTCCATTGTTGATGAATATCAATTCACAAGCTGATCCACATCATCAGTAGCCAAATTTGATGTATCTACCTTTCGACTGTTATTCAACCCCCGGCGACAAATCAGTTGATGATGGTAAAACCGGGCGGAAGAATGGACGATTTACCGGGTTCAGTTCAACAGACTGAAATCCGATAACAGGTAGAAACGTTCTTTGAGCTACTGCAATCGAAACCCAAAAACCAACAGACTACCGGTGGGGAGCAGCCGTCATTCAGCACTATGTCCCCCATTGTTGCTGGCAACTTATGCTGCCATTACCAAATGCCACCGGTTATGAAACCAATCGATTGTAGGTTAGATCATTGGACATTGATCCGGCGCCAGACTGCGCCGGTCATCTATCTGTAACGAGTAAGGCGAAAGCCTTATTAGGGTTGTTGGGCAAGGGCGTATCCTACAGGATGCGCCCTTTACCTGTTTGTAGCGAGCATGTACTATTCCTGTGGCAAATAGCGTAGTTATACACAATGGACCTATTCCGCCTCCCTATCTGTCACCGTATTTTTGCTGTATGATGCGCAACAGTTGGCTTCTCCTATTTTTCTTGCTGGCAACTATCCGTGCCAGTGCAGCCGGCACAGCGCATGAACCTATGGGTTGGGTTCGATACAACAATAAGCTGAGCTTCGGGCATTCCTGGTATGTGTTGTCTGAGTGGGAGATGCGGTTGCATGCCGATCCCATCCGGGCCAATCAGGTGTTGCTACCCCGCATTTCGGTGGGTCGTTCGTGGAATCAATATTGGACAGGCGCTGCCGGCCTGAGTCTGTTCCTGACCTACCTGCCGGCAGATGCCCGTGAACCCATTGCCATCACACAACCGGAATATCGCGGCCATCAGGACCTGCTGTGGAAGCGCAGTCGCTCCGGCTGGACCTTAGAACAACGATGGCGGCTGGAACAACGGCTCATACGACCTGTTGCCAGCAATTTACTGTTGGACGACCTGCAGTTCCGGTGGCGATTCCGGTGGATGGTTCAGGCCAACCGGCAGGTGTGGACCAAAGGCAACCGGGCACTGAAGGTATTCGTGTTTCAGGAAACACTGGCACAGGCCGGCAAGTCGGTGAGGGATCAGTTCATCGATCAGCTTCGATTCGGTGCCGGCGGTCATCTTACCCTTTCACCAACGCTGGAAATGGACCTGCATTACTTCTATTGGCATCAATATACTGCCCTCCCGGATGTGCTGATACAACGGGATATCCTGCGGTTTACCGTCTATCACCACCTGAATTTCTGAATCCAGCCGCCTACCCTGCCAGCACGCCACCGCAGCATGCCGTCGTCAGTCAATGAGGTTTTTCGATCAATCCCCACAAAGATTTTTGCCCTATTCTCTACTAATTCTATAGAGTAATAGAATTTTGTGCCATATTTGTGTCTTCAACATGGGTATGGGTACAGACGCCGTCATTGTCATCATCATCATTCTGGCCGGGTTGGTGCTGTTCATTACCGAGTGGCTGCGGGTAGATTTGGTAGCGCTGCTGATTATGGGTGCGCTGATGGTGTCGGGCATACTGACTCCGGAGGAAGGGGTAGCTGGATTCAGCCATCAGGCAACGGTCACCATTGCCGGCATGTTCGTGTTGAGTGCCGCCTTTCTGAAATCCGGCTCGGTTCATCTGGCAGGGCCATTCATCTCCAAGCTGATCCGACGAAGATTCATGTTGGGTGTGACCCTGATGATGGCCATTACGGCCTTGTTTTCTGCCTTCATCAACAACACGCCGGTAGTAGCCATCTTCATCCCGGTACTGGTGAAGGCGGCCGAGATGGCAGGGCGTAACCCTTCCAAGCTGTTGATTCCTTTATCATTCGCTTCCATCTTCGGCGGCACGTGTACCTTGATCGGTACTAGTACCAACCTGGTTGTGAGTGGCATTGCCGAGGAAAGTGGTGTCGGTGCATTTTCCATGTTCCTGATTACGCCGCTGGGCATCATTCTGCTGGTAGCCGGTTTGCTATATATGGTATTTATCGGCATTCCACTGCTGCCCGAAAGGCAGACAGAGACATTGGAGCGCAAGTTCGGCATGCACAATTACCTGGTAGAGTTTTCGCTGCTGCGGGATTCGTCCATGGTAGGACAGCGCATTTTGGACATCCCTTTGGTTCGGGAGCTGGACATGGAGATCATAGAGGTACGGCGCAATGGCGATAAATTCATTGTACCACCGGTAGACTTTGTATTACAGGCAGAGGATGTGTTGAAGGTGAGGTGCAATGCAGAAAAGATCAAGGCGCTGAAAGATATTGAGAAAATCCAGGTACACCCGCAACTGCTGGTAGGTACTGACCACCTGCAGGACCGCGATACTACGCTGGTGGAATTGGTGGTAGTAGCCAACTCGGAGCTGGAGGGAAAGACTTTGGAAGAGGTAGAGTTCAAGCGCAAGTACAGAGCCGTACCGCTGGCCATCAGGCACCGCGAAGCCATCCTCCACGAAGACCTGAACACCTACCCCCTGCAGGCCGGAGATGTGCTGCTGGCTGAGGTGAAGACACACCGACTGGCTACCTTCAAACGATTGGAGAGCAAGCAGGAGGTGCCGTTCATCATCGTATCGGAAGACAGTGTAGGCGACTTCCATCCCCGCAACTTTGCGATTACCCTGCTGGTACTGGCCGGTGTGGTAGCACTGGCTACCCTGCATATATTGCCGATTATGACTGCCGCACTGATTGGCGCAGCCACGCTCGTACTCACCAAGACATTGGACATGCGGGATGTGTACGAAAGTATTGACTGGAAAGTGATTTTCCTGCTGGCCGGTGCTTTGAGCCTGGGGCTGGCCATGGAAAAGAGCGGTCTGGCGGAAGCCTTTGCCGCTGCACTAACCGGACAAATGGGCACCTGGGGGCCATGGCTAATCGTAAGCACACTGTATCTGGCCACTTCCTTGCTTACCAACGTGATATCCAACAATGCTGCTGCCGCCTTGTGTGCGCCTATTGCTCTCGTAGTTGCAGAGAGCCTGGGCCTCAGTCCCGTGCCCTTTCTGGTAGCTGTCACCTTTGCGGCTTCAGCCTCCTTTATGACCCCGATCGGCTACCAGACCAACATGATGGTGTATGGCGCCGGACAATATCGGTTTGTGGATTTCATCCGGTCGGGAGGTCCATTGAACCTGCTTTTCTGGCTGTTGGCCTCAATACTGATTCCGATGCTATATCCCTTTTAGCATTTCTCCTACTTTTACAGGAAATAAAAAATTATGCGGAGCATCTACACAGTAGCCATACTGTTCATACTCCTTACCTCTTGTACACGTGCACCATTGCCCTCCTTTACACAATACGGGGAGGAGTTCCTTACTGAATACTGGGAGCTGTTTCCAGAGGCAGCCACTTACAATGGATACCGGGAATATGACACCATCGTGCCTATCATGTCCGAAGCACATCGCAATGAGGTGCGCACATTCGCCAACAAGCAATTACGCACCCTGGCAAGGTATGAACTAGATTCGCTCTCCCCGCGGGAACAACTCGATCACTTACTGCTGACCAATACCGCCCGGCGACTGCTGTGGGAGATAGACACCTTGCGTGCCTATACGTGGAATCCGACGTATTTCAATATCGGCCCAACCGTTGGCATGATTCTGAAGGGTACACATGCGCCCCTTTCAGAGCGGATTACGGTGGTAATGAAACGACTGGCACAGGCTCCGGCTTACTACAAAGCAGCTATTGAATCGATCAGCGATCCGACCCGTGAACACATTACACTGGCCATTGAGCAACATTTCGGCACCATGCAACTGCTGCGGCACGAGCTACCCGATTCGTTGGACAAGGCCGGCATACCCGATAGCGCACGGAGACTGTTGATGGTCGACATCAACACGGCAGCAGTTGCCACCCTCGAATACATGGATTATCTGGAATCTCTTAAGCGGAAAGGCTCTTTACGCCCGTTCCCGCTGGGAGCCGACTTGTATGAACAGGCGTTTCAGTACGAGCTGGTGTCTTCCTTCAGCCCCGATAGCCTGCTATCGATAGCATTGGCACAAAAAGAGGAGGCGCACACGCAGATGCTGCGGCTCACCCAGAAGCTGTGGAGCAGCTACTTTGATGAAACCCTCACGACGGTGGACTTCTCACATGTAAAGCAGCTTATCGACAGGTTGTCCAATGACCATGCACGCCCACAAGACTTCCAGAACGCCATACGCACACAGTTGGATTCACTGGTGGATTTCGTAAACGAAAAGGGACTGGTGCACCTCGACTCCACCAAGCCACTGATTGTGCGAGAAGCGCCAGGCTACCTGAAGGGCATCTCGCTGGTAAGCATTTCAGCCCCCGGCCCCGGAGACCCGGATGCGCCTACCTATTACAACGTGAATAACTTGCTGCAGTACGATACGGCCACAGCAGAGAGCTGGCTGCGCGAATACAATGACTGGATGCTGCAAATCCTGAACATACACGAGGCCATACCCGGTCACTATACGCAACTGGTATATGCCAACAAGAGTCCCAGCACGATTGCCACCATCTTCGGCAGCAACACCATGGTGGAAGGTTGGGCCTGCTATGCGGAGCGCATGATGCTGGAAAATGGCTGGGGCAATGATGCTGACGAGCTGTGGCTACTGTATTACAAGTGGTATCTGCGCATCATCAGCAACACCATCTGCGACATCTCCGTACAAACCAAAGGGTGGACTCGTGAGCAGGTGATGCAACTGCTGGTGGATGAGGCCTTTCAGGAAAAAGCGGAGGCAGAAAACAAGTGGCTGCGGATAGAGCGCACCAACGTGCAGCTGTGCAGCTATTTCAACGGCTTGATGGAAATCCTGGATTTGCGTGATGAGATGATGGCCAGGCAGGGCGACAATTTTGACCTGCGCAACTTCCACGATCAGTTCCTAAGTTACGGTTCAGCGCCGGTCAGCGCCATCCGCAAGGCCATGCTTATGGCTGCGGAGTAAGATCGCGCCAGTGCCGCAACAGGCCATAGTGGAAGATGTATAACGGTGTTTCCAGCGTTTGATCGGGATATAACCGATACCACGGAGAGATGGTAGGATCCTTGGGATTTACCAATACATGCAACTGATGCGCCGGTGTAAATCCTTGGGCCAGCAAGAACAGCTTGTCGCCGGTCTGGGGATGGATAGCCACATCCAATACAATCACCACGTGTCCACTGGCCGCATCATGAAACAACATGGAACCATTCGTAAGTTCTGCAGGAGGAATCTTTACCGTCACTTCCCGCAAGGCACCTGTATTGGTGAGGGGAAAGGCACTGACCAGAAAGTCGAGCACATCCTGCCAGCCTGTGCCGCGACGGGGGCCCTGCTCCCAAAACACCTCATTGCCCCTGCTGACAAAGCGGTAGCCCTGCTGCCACTGCGCATAGCTGACAGCAGCACCGGAGTTGAGCAATATGCTGATAGCTGACTCGTCGCCGTGGCTGAGCATATACAGCGATTTCAGCAGCAGTGCAGCCTCTACGCCATGCACAGCATCCTGATTTCCGATCGGCACATCCAGTATTGCATAGTATGCCTGCTGATGGCTGGACAGCGCCCCATTGAATCTAAGGAGATCCGGCTTACCCGGCAGCAGCGGAAGATAGCGAAGCCAGGCAGCAAAAGAACCGGCCTCAAGTGGCTGCCGCTCAAAGGCGAAGGGCTCCGGAATACGTCCAAAAAGGGTTTCTTCCGGATCGTAGCCTACCTTCCACGGATAGGCTTCTGCCGGTGAGGGCCTCTCAGTTTGGTGCGCACCACACCCGAAAAGAATAACAGCTATAATGGCAGTAAACCAGTGTTTCATTCCACTCATTTCTGCAAATGTAGTCAGGAGTAAACGATGTGGGTGAAAGTGATTAAAATGCCTCTCCCACGAGTGATGAATTCGGCTAATTTTGTGGCCATGCAATCGGTACATCCATCCCGTATTCTCCTGATTTTACTGATTGCAGCGGCCATACTTGTTGGTGTGATGGCACTGTTTCCCCACGGTGTAGTTTGGCAACATGACAGCTTTACCCTCCGCTTTTTTTCGTGGAACAAGCTAACCCATCCGGGGCCAGATGCCACCGTGGACATCAGCGACATCCTAATCGCTGCCGAAAAAGACACCACCATCGATACGGTACTCACCCCAGCGATCTCCAGAGCAACAGACTCGTTCCCCAAAAAAGATACCACATTCATTCCGCCGGCAGCTGCCATCATCGCACGCCAAAAACTGGAATTCCCCGCCGGCAAAGACACCCTGCTGCAACCATTCTATG
>CAYYHM010000113.1:0-6906 GCA_964471795.1 uncultured Chitinophagales bacterium
AGCACCGCAAGGGCCCACGCGAGCTGGTAGAGCTGGGCTTCGACAAGGCGCTGGTAGACAGGGTGCTGAAGTTGGTGAACACCTCCGAATACAAGCGCTATCAAACGCCGCCCATCCTGCGGGTATCTCCCAAGGCCTTCGGCATGGGACGACGGATGCCGATTGTGGGGAAGTATCTGTCGTGAGGGAATTTTTCGTATAGCGATATGCGTATAGCGATGTGCGACCGGTTATCAAGTGTGATATGGAGGATTGTAGAGACGCAAATTTTTGCGTCTCCTTTATTGCATGGATCAATGACGCTGCGGTACTGACGCTGCGGTACTGACGCTACGGTACTGACGCTACGGTCAGCACAGGTCAGCACAGGTCTGCATCCTTCGGAAAGGGGAAATAGAACTCCCTGCCTTGGCTTACGCTAAGAAGCGGAATCTTATTACTGTTTGTGAAACTCTCTTAGGGACATTCCCCTTGAAAATGCTGACATGCGGAGCATCGTCAGCACTCAAGAGGGGGCTAGGGGGAGGATTTTCTGGTTTTACGATCATTCATAGACACACCCCCGCCTATGCTGCAATTCTTTCTCGCAGATCTCGCAGATCTCACAGATTCATCAGATACAGTACCTCACCAATACTACAAATGGAATGTTCTATTATCTCGCAGATTTGGTTCGCTTTGCTCACGAGTTGTTCCATAGCCTAATGCAGATTCTTCAACAGGGCGAGCAAGGCCCCCTACTTACCGACATCCTAAGGAACGGATGCCCACTTCTTACCGTCATCCTGAGGGAAGCAAACGAATGCATAGGTATAGTAATAACCTGCAAGCGACCGAAGGATCTTTATATAAGGAACGGAATCCTAAGTATAAGATTCTTCGGTCGGCTGTATGATTATCGTCGGTTGAATAATTCCATAGCCTACCCTCAGAATGACGACACGAGAGTGGCCTTCGCCAATCGTCTGAACCATGATTGTCTGTAATTCGGCTGCTTTTGGCTAATGCTTCTTGGGGACAGTCCCCAAGCGGAATTGCCTTACAGCAGTAGGATGCCACTTCTTAGCGCCATCACTCACGGTCCCCAATCTATCCCCCATGCATCCAAAAAGATGTAAACACACTTACAATAGTATCCTAAAAAGCGTATTTTTGAAATCGTACTTACACAAATAGCTTGACCATTCCTGCCCATATCATCCCCAGGCCCGTATACCTTGAACGTGTACGACCGTTCATGCGGCAAGGGCTGGTGAAGGTCTTTACCGGCCAGCGAAGGGTGGGTAAAAGCTACCTGTTATACCAGCTCATGCAGCAGTTGTTGGCTGCAGATGCTACTGCCAACATCATCTACATCAACAAGGAGGACATGGCTTTTGATGCCATTCAGGAGGCTGACCAACTGTATAAACATGTATCCGACAGGCTGCAGGCAGACGGCTACAACTACATCTTTATTGATGAAATACAGGAGATTAAGGACTTCGAGAAGGCGGTGAGGTCACTGCTGCTTCGTCCGCAAAATGATATCTACATCACCGGCAGCAATGCCCAGTTGTTATCGGGCGAACTGGCCACCCTGCTCAGCGGCAGAACCATTGAAATAGAGGTGCATAGCCTCTCTTATCCGGAGTTCTTGCAATTCCATTCACTGCAAGATGAGCCGGCAGCACTGGATCGTTACCTGCGGTATGGTGGGTTGCCCTACCTCAGCAACCTTACCCTCACCGATGAGGTGATATTCGATTACCTGAAGAACATCTACACCAGTATCCTGTACCGAGATGTTGTAGCCCGATATCACATCCGGAGCCTGCACTTCCTGGAGAAGCTGGTGCAGTTCCTGGCGGATTCTGTGGGCAGTATGTTTTCTGCCAAGAGCATCAGTGATTATCTGAAAGCCCAAAAAACGAACATATCCCACAATCAGGTACAGGCCTTTGTCGGCTACCTCGCCAATGCATTCCTGATTCATAGTGTGCCTCGGTATGATATCAAGGGGAAAAGACTGTTTGAAACAGGGGAGAAATACTATTTCGAAAACCTGGGTGTCAGGAATGCCATCATAGGCTACCGGTCAGCCGATTTGGGTAAGCTGGCAGAAAATGCCGTGTATAATCATCTGAGATACAAAGGATATGACGTGAAATTGGGTTGGCTCGATGCACTGGAAGTCGATTTTGTAGCCAACAAAGACAATGAAACCATGTATGTGCAGGTGGCCTTGCGGCTGGACGATGAAAAAACAGTGACTCGGGAATTCGGGAACCTGCAGAAGATCCCCGACAATTACCGCAAGCTGGTGGTTACCCTTGATCCACCCTCAAAGAATACGTATGCAGGCATAGAACATACCGGTCTGCGGCAGTTTCTACTGGAATAAATGGGGTTTATTCGTATTGCGATATGCGATGTGCGTATAGCGATGTGCGTGTAGCGATATGCGTACAGCGATTTGCGACTAGTTCTCAAGAGAAATTTGTCTACTGAATTAGGATGCTGCTTTTGAGCGCAGCCTGTGTAGGTGGATCAAATTCCCCTCTTGAGAGGGGTGGCCGCCAATTGTAGTGGCATTCAAAGCCCATAGATTTTTCTATTGGCGGATGGGGTGTGTTTATGAATGGTAGTGCAATAAAGCAAAAACCTCCCCCTAGCCCCCTCCAAAGGGGGAAGTCGTACCCAAGATGCATTCACTTACAAAAGCGAGATTCTGCTTCCGAGCGCAGCCTTTGTAGGTGGATCAAATTCCCCTCTCCGAAGGATGCAGATATGCGCAGCATCGTCAGTATTGAGAGGGGTGGCCGCCAATTGAAGGTATACTCAATTAAGGCAAACATACCGTTGGCGGTGGGGGTGTGTTTATGAATATTTGAAGTAATTAGCAAAAACACACCCCTAACCCCTCTCAAGAGGGGAAGCGTCCCCAAGAGGAATATTGTAATAGCAGCAGCATTATCCTTTTCAGCGCAGCACCTTTTAAACTTTTCAACTCTTCCACTTCATCCCTATCCTTTCCCAAAATCCACCCCCTTCCACAGATCCACAAAGGCGCGCACTGCGCCCTTGCCGCCGGCTACGTCCAGTACCAGATCCACGCGGGAGCGTATGCCGGCAGCGGCATCGTGTGGACACACCTTGAACCCTGCCAACTGCATCGCCGGCCAGTCGTTCCAGTCATCGCCGATGTAGGCGATCTCCGCAGGCTGCAGCCCATACTGCTCGCAAAACTGCCGGAAGCCCACCGACTTGTCTGCCTGCCCCTGCAGCAAAAAGGGTATGCCCAACTCGCTGGCACGGCGCGCTACCATGGGGCTCTGCCGACCGGTGATGATGCCGACGGGTATGCCCTGGCGGACCAGCGCCTTCAGGATGAGGCCATCACGGGTGTGGAAGCCCTTCCACTCATGGCCGGCGTCATCATACCAGATGGAGCCGTCGGTGAGTACGCCGTCTGTGTCCAGCAGCAAAGCCTTGATAGTAGTGGGTATAGTCATGGCGTATGGGTGGATTATTGGGTCAACAGTTCCTCCATCAAGGCGGGGAGGTCACGCAGGTGCAGCTGATTGGGGCCGTCGCTCAAGGCTTGATCAGGGTTGGGATGTACCTCCAGGAAGTAGCCGTCAGCCCCCCAGGCCTTCGCCGCCTTCGCCATGAAGGGCACGAAGTCCCTGTTGCCACCCGTAGCGCCGCCGGCCGATCCGGGGCGTTGCACACTGTGGGTGCAGTCCATCACCACCGGGTAGCCCATCCGCTGCATATCGGGGATGTTGCGGAAGTCCACCACCAGGTTGTTGTACCCGAAGGTGGTGCCCCGCTCAGTCAGCAGGATCTGTGTGTTGCCACTATCGCGCACCTTCTCTGCCGGATACCGCATGTCGGCACCGCTCAGGAACTGCGCCTTCTTGATGTTGACCACCTTGCCCGTCTGTGCTGCTGCCACCAGCAGGTCCGTCTGCCGGCACAGGAAGGCGGGTATCTGCAAGATGTCCACCACGTCGGCTGCTGCAGCGGCCTGGTATGGCTCGTGGATGTCCGTGGTCAAGGGCAGGCCAAACTGCTCCTTCACCCGTTGCAACAAGCGCAGCCCTTCGTCGAGGCCGGGACCCCGGAAGCTGGTGAGGGAGGTGCGGTTGGCCTTGTCGAAGCTCGACTTGAAGATGACCGGCACCTGCCAGCGCTGCTGCAGGGTGGCCAGCGTTTCCGCTACCGTCATCAGCAGTTGTTCCGATTCAATGACACAGGGTCCGGCGATGAAAAAAGGACCCTGCTGCAACTGTGTGTACCAACTCATGACGTGAAGATACACAGGAACCCTAAAACCGAAATGCTGTGGCGATTGTAGCCACCGACACCTGCACGCCGGGGATGGCCAGCAGCCGCTGTGCACAGGCTTCCAGGGTGGCACCGGTGGTGATGACGTCGTCCACCAGCAGCACATGCTTGCCCTCCAGCGCACGGGGGCGACTCACGGCAAACACCTTGTCCACGTTGTCCCACCGGGCGATGCGGGTCTTGCGGGTCTGTGTGTCGGTGTCGGTAAGGCGGATGAGCCCCCTGGAGTAGGCAGGTACACCCATGGACTCGCTGAGTCCTCTGGCGAAGAGGGCGCTCTGGTTGTAGCCGCGGCGGTGTTCCTTGCGGGGGTGTAAGGGCACCGGCATGATGCAGTCCACCGTGTTGTAGGGTGGGGTATTCTTTAGCTTGCGGCCATAGTAGCGACCGATGGCCAGACCGATCTGTGGCCTGTCTTTGTATTTCAACTGATGCATCAGCTGCTGCACCTTGGACTTATGGCCGAAGAAGTAGAGGGCCGTAGCATGTTCCAGCTGTACCCGCCCCCGGAAGATGATGACCACATGATTGTTCGGGTCGGTATGGAATCCCGTTTCCGGCAGTTCAAACTGACACATGAGGCAGATGTCGGATTCCCCCTTTACGAGGGCGCGTCTGCAGGCAGCACACAGGTTGGGATAGAAAAGCGAGATGAAATCGTCAGCCCATTCCAGAAGCCAGGGAAGCAACTTCTTCCTGCCACGACGGCGTAAGGGGCTGCTTCCCTGTGGGGGTAACTTGTGGAAGGGGTCGGCTGGGGTACGCATTTCAGGGACGGTAGCCTAAGTTACATTAAAAAGCACCCGGCAGGGTTACCACCACCGAAAATCAAGATCAGGCAACATGATCATTCTATGTTTGTTTGTGACAATATCTATCCTTGATAATAAAATAGGAAAGTAAACAGACTATAGCTTACACATCAATAGTGGATGGGAATACGCATTCATTCAGGTAGCCTAAGTCCGGGATTATATCCTGAGGAAGGGAGATAATTTTGTTTACACCATTGAAGGAGCGAAAACAGAGCAGGTGGGCAATGGCCATGAGGGGTCAATCCGAGGCAATGACGCGATGTGCGCAGCTGGTTAAAATAAATGCACAAAAACACTAAAAACATACATCAGCCAAAAAACAACGATAAAAAGCCAACCTTATGGCAGAACTTGCGTAACAGGAGGGTAGATAATCACAACAACACAAACTGCCATATTATGAAAACGCTTTTGTTGACCATCGTTCTCCTGATTTCCGGACTGAGCATGCACGCACAGGGATTCAAGATCAGTGCCATGGGAGGTACTGCTGCCTACCTGGGTGATTTGCAGGAAGATATCTGGAATCAGCCTGATATGGCGCCTTCAATTTCCTTATCTGCTGCCTACTATTTCAAAGACATCATCGGACTGCGTGCCTCATTTACTACTGCGCATGTCAGTGGCGACGACGCTCTGTCACCGGTTGCCGGTCTCCGTGCCCGCAACCTGCACTTCCGCAGCGACATCTATGAGGTGGCGCTGATGGCCGAGATCGACCTTACCGGCTGGACACGCACTGCCGTGCACCCCTACCTGTTTGGTGGCGTGGCCGGTTTCCACTTCAACCCACAGGCACTGTACAATGGTGAGTGGGTAGACCTGCAGCCGCTGGGCACCGAAGGACAAGGCACCTCAGCCCACCCGAACCGTAAGCCCTATGCCCTGTATCAGTTTGCCCTGCCGGTAGGTGCCGGTATCCGCTTCGACCTGGGCCGCGACTGGCAGCTGGGAGTAGAAGCTACCTACCGCAAGACCTTCACCGACTACCTCGACGATGTCAGCATCGCCTATCCTGATCTGGCTGTATTGGCCGAAGAGAATGGCGCACTGGCTGCAGAGTTGAGCTTCCGTGGTGATGAGGTTAATCCCAATGCTGGTCAACCCGGTATTGGCAGCAAGCGCGGCAATCCACTCATGATGGACACCTACCTTACCGGCGGCATCGTCCTCACCAAGCGCCTCGGCCGCAACGTGAAGCGTCCGGCACGGTATGGCAGGGGTTATGGCTGCCCCTCTGCACAGTTCTGACAGGAATAGTAGATCCGATACAACAAACCTCCAAGGTGTCAAAAACCTTGGAGGTTTTTTTATTGCGTATTTCGATGTGCGATTTTCGATGTGCGTATAGCGATATTCGTATAGCGACGAGTTCCCAGGAAGGATTGGTCTAAAGATGCAGAATATTACTACTATAGGTAGATGCCTCTTGGGGACATTCCCCCTCTCCGAGGGGGTGCAGGGGGAGGATTTTCTGGTTATTGCAATCATTCATAAACACACCGCCATTTGTCTGAACCAGGATTTACTTGATTAAAAGATTACAGGGAATGCCTTGCCCATATAAAGTGCCAAACCCTCAACCTACCGTCATCCTGAGGAACGGAATCCCCCTTCTTACCGTCATACTGAGGGAAGGGAAAACCAGTACACTACATACGGTGCTTACTCAACCGACCGAAGTATCTTATGATGAGTTACGGGATCCTAAGCGTAAGATCCCTGCCTACCGGCAGGCAGGCATTCGCTCGGCTGAAGC
>CAYYHM010000114.1:0-6855 GCA_964471795.1 uncultured Chitinophagales bacterium
TGATCAACTTTCCCTTATCAAAGAAGCTGAAAACTCTGTAAATATTTGTCCCTACAGCTACTCTAATCTCAAAAATGCCTGACGAGTTTGTAATGTGGTCAAAATATTTTTTAGGGACCTTTTCTACTGTGGCAATTAACTGTAAAGTCCAGTTCAGTTTCTGCTGAACATCTGGCTGCAAAGAATGAAAGAAATCCAGGTAATAATCCTTGTAGTAGAATATCTCCCGTACATGTTTTTCGGCCATTACAGTCTAATTACCAGGAATAAAGTTATCCAATTAGGTAACCTCATCCAAACAGACCAGTATGTATTTTTCTTTGTCAGTAATGCTTTCAGCAATACCCCTACAATCACAATAATGCAAAGGCCCCAAATTCTTTGAGCAGACCTGCATACTTGATCCATACATACGGCTCACCAAAATTGTCAACACATTAGTAGCTTTATCGCATGATGAAGCAAGCTTGGTGGAAGCAGTTTGGACCGGGACTGTTGTTTGCGGGGGCAGCCATTGGCGTGTCCCATCTGGTGCAAAGCACACGAGCAGGTGCAATCTACGGGTTCGAATTACTGTGGGTAATTCCCCTGATTCACCTGGTAAAATATCCATTCTTCGAATTCGGCACGCGTTATGTAGCTGCTACCGGTGAAAACCTGATTGAGGGATATCGTAAACTGGGTCGATGGGCAGTCTTCCTGTTCCTCCTGCTTTCGCTGTCCACCATCTTTACCATTCAGGCAACGGTAACCTTGGTTACGGCGGGCATCGTGTTGCACCTTACCGGTTGGGATTTGGCCGCCTGGCAAATGAGTGGCATCATCCTGCTTGTACTGGCATCGTGGCTGGTGGCCGAACGGTTCAGCTGGCTCGACAAGGCCATGAAGATCATCATTCTGTTGCTCACTGTTAGCACGATTCTGGCTGTTATCATGGCCTCCTCCTCATCGACAGTTAACACTAATACCAGCACCTTCCGGTGGGACACGGCAGGCATCGCCTTCCTGATTGCCTTTATGGGATGGATGCCCTCGCCCCTCGACCTGAGTGTGTGGATGTCTATGTGGAATCAGGCCAAGAACCGGGAAAGCGGCAGCCCAATCAGCAGGCGGATCATGATGGCCGACTTCAACAGCGGGTATGTGGGTACTGCGCTCATCGCAGTGTTCTTCCTGGCGCTGGGGGCATTCGTCTTCTATGACTCAGACATCGTCCTATCTCCCAATGGCGCAGCCTTTGCGGGACAGCTTATCGACATGTATGCGCAGAGCATCGGCAGCTGGATGTATCCGGTAATCGGGCTGGCAGCGCTCACCACCATGATCAGCACCACCCTTACCTGTCTGGATGCCATCCCACGGGTGATGGTAGAAGGGTCTGTTCAGCTATGGCCACAGCTCCAAACCAAAAGCCGACTTGCTTACCGCATTGTACTGGCAATACTGATTGCCGGTGCCTTGCTGCTGCTATCGGTGTTTGCCACATCCATGCAGCAAATGGTGACCCTGGCCACCATATTATCGTTCCTTACGGCACCCCTGATAGCCATCATGAATTATCTGGTGGTTACCGGTAAGCACATGCCTGCTGACTACAAGCCAAGCCGAACCATGACCTGGTGGAGTATTGGCGGCATCATTTTTCTGATAGCCTTCGGCATCATCTACTTGCTTACCCTGTAAGAACGTATCGGTTGTTGTAACTTGCGGCGATTCATATGCCCGTACGTCCCTTAGATACTGAACAGTTCCTGCGATCCAGTGGATCGGGGGTCATCATTGATGTACGTACACCAGCGGAATACCTGCAAGGCCATATCCCCGGCGCTGTCAACCTGCCATTGTTCACCAACGAAGAACGGGCTGAAATAGGCACCTTATACAAACAACAGGGGCAACAGAAGGCCATCCACCGCGGATTGGAAATCGTTGGTCCCAAGATGGCCGGATTTGTAGCCGATGCCACGCAACAGTTTGGCAAAAAGCCCTTGTATGTCCATTGCTGGCGCGGTGGCATGCGCAGCAGTAGCATGGCATGGCTGCTGGATACCGCCGGGCTGGTCACCTTCACCCTGAAAGGGGGCTACAAAGCCTATCGGCAAAAAGTACTCACAGATTTATCCAAACCAATTCCTTACATCGTACTCGGCGGATATACGGGCAGCGGCAAAACACAGCTGCTGCAGGCATTACATGAGCGAGGTGAGCAGGTAATCGACCTGGAGCAACTGGCCAACCACCGTGGATCGGCTTTTGGGCATCGAGGAGAGCAACCGACTACGGAACAGTTCGCCAACCTGTTGCATCAGGAACTGCAAGCCTTGGACCACAAGAAGTGGATATGGATAGAGGATGAGAGCAGATCCATCGGCAGGATCTATCTGCCCGACGACTTTGTAGAGGCAAAGCGCAGAAGTCCACTTGTATTCTTGCGCCTGCCGCAAGAGGTACGCACTGCCTACCTGGTAAAAGAATATGGTAATATCGACAGGGACATCCTGAGCAACAGCTTCAGAAACATCCACAAACGACTGGGCGGCGACAGGGTAACAACAGCGCGGGAAGCCCTCGCCAATGATGATCTCCCGACTGCTGCAGCTATTGCCCTTCATTATTATGACAAGGCATATGATCAAAGTATGGCGGCCAACAACAAGGGGCCATTACATGAATTAGCATTTGCTGACTTTGACATCGATCAGATGACCGAGCAGTTGATCAACCTTGCCAATACAATCACATTTCGACCATGGAAACGATACGATTAACTACCCTAAGCCACGGCTCCGGTTGTGGCTGCAAGATAGCTCCTGCCGTGTTGGAATCCATCATACGTCAGGTACAGCCGGTACTTCCACCTTCCTCTTTGCTGGTAGGCAATGCCACCCGCGATGATGCTGCCGTGTATGATCTTGGCGATGGCAAGGCTCTTATCGCCACTACGGACTTCTTCACGCCTATCGTAGATGATCCGTTCGACTTTGGGTACATCGCCGCAGCCAATGCCATCAGCGACATCTATGCCATGGGTGGTACGCCGGTGATGGCCATTGCCATACTGGGGTGGCCGGTGGAGAAACTGCCGGCAGAGGTTGCAGGTCAGGTGATGAATGGTGGTCAGCAGGCATGCCAACAGGCCGGCATCCCCCTCGCCGGTGGCCACTCCATCGATAGCCCTGAACCGTTCTTCGGACTTGCTGTCAACGGGTTGATAGATACTGCTTGTGTAAAGACAAATGCTACCGCCAAAGAAGGCGACCTGTTGTTCCTCACCAAGCCATTGGGCACCGGCTTGCTATCCACAGCGCAAAAAAGAGGAAAGGCCGATCCGGCGCACACGGCAATGGCCGTAGCACTGATGAAACAATTGAATACTGTCGGAAAAGACCTCTCTGCCTTGTCGGGCGTGCATGCTATGACAGACATTACCGGTTTCGGACTACTGGGGCACCTGATTGAAGTGTGTGAAAACGCTCAGCTGACCGCACAACTACAGGTAGCCAGCATACCGACATTGCCGGAAGAGGTACTCCGGCTCTATCTGGATCAGTACACCATACCGGATAACACCTACCGCAACTTCAACAGCTACGGCCATAAGGTAAGTGAGATGACTACCGATCAGCTGCATGTGTACTGCGACCCGCAAACCAATGGCGGACTGCTGATAGCGGTAGATCCTACAGCGGCGAGTATGGTACAAGGGGTATTGCAGGCAGCAGGACTGCCACATCAGCCCATTGGCAGACTAACCGCCCCGGGCGATAAGGTAGTGGAGCTGTTGTAGTGACAAGCACCTGCTTATGAAGACGGTGTAGGATACAGGGCAGATGATTTCCAGAAGGAGGCTTCGTTCAGGATGTCAGCCATACAACGAAATAGTTTGTTTGATAGGGATGTAAATGGAAAGCGGCCCCGAAAGGCCGCCAATCCACTCACAATATTACTTGTTGATCACATCCTGATGTCCAACTCCCGCAGCAGGTTGTCTGCCCCTGCATACTTGTCCATGATGAACAACACATAGCGGATATCGACATTGATACATTTCTTCAACGCCTTGTCAAACACCAGATCACCTGTCATAGCCTCCCAGTTGCCGTCAAAAGCGATACCGATCAGGTTCCCCTCTCCATCGATGACAGGACTGCCGGAATTACCCCCGGTGATGTCATTATTGGTGATGAAATTCACCGGCAGGGTGCCGTTCCAGGCATAGCGACCGTAGTCCCGCTGTTCGTACAGTTCTACCAGCTTGTCGGGAACGATGAACTCCTCATCATTGGGATCCATCTTATCCATGATTCCTTCAATGGTGGTGAGATAGGTATAGGAAACGGCGTCACGCGGTGTGTATCCACCAACAGAACCGTAGGTAAGGCGGATGGTGCTATTGGCATCGGGATAGAAAAGTCGATCCTTCTCCATCTCCATCATGCCGGCAACCAACTGACGATCCAGAATACTCTTACGTTCTGAAGCGGTGCGGAATGCCGGTGCTATCTGTGCCCGATAGGTGCTGATGATGTTGTCTGCCAACTGGAATACGGGATCTTTTGCCAATACCTTGGCGCTGGGTTTCTGCAAGAATGCCTCTACAGCACCACGATCGTTGAAGATGGACTTGGCAAAATATTTCTCAGCCATGGCAGACCAGTCGCCTTTGAAATTATCATGGGCTTCAGTGAGTGCTGTCGGGCGCATGGATGTGGATATGCCGTCATAGAACAATCGCATGGAAGCTGCGAACAATTGCTTATCCAGCGGCTCGTAATAGTCCTTGAACATCCCATCCAGTGAGGACTGCAACTTCGCTGCTGCCTCATCAATGGCTTGCTGATCCGGCTCATCTGCCGATAGCAGGCTGGCTAGTCCGGAGAAGCGATAGGCCAGCAACATGGCTTCGCTGCTCAATGCTGCCTCGTTGATGTATTGCATGAAGGGGTCATAGGTGGCCATCTCAGCATAGATCTCAGAGAGTTCATCCAGCAGTCCTGTATATTCCTCACGGTTGTTTTGTGTTGCCCAGTTTTGGAAGGCCGCTTCCTGCTGCTCTTTTTGGGCAATGGTGCCAAGGCGCTCCAGACCTTCGTTCTGTCCGATGAAGTACTTCCAGTAGTTGGCCATGCGGCTGTACTTGGAGGCATACTGTATGCGAACCGCATCTTGCTGACTCATTTCGGCTTTCATGATATTGAGCAGTTCGGTGCGCACCTTGATGCGGATCGGGTTGGACACTTCCTTCGCCAAACGGATACCATGTGAGGTCAGATATCGTTGCGTCCGGCCCGGGAATCCCATCACCATGGCAAAATCGTCTTGCTGAATGCCCTTGAGGCTGATCGGAAAATACTTCCTTGGGCGGTAGGGCACATTCTCTTCACTGTAAGTTGCAGGCGTACCATCAGGTGCCGTGTATACACGCAGGATGGAGAAGTCGCCAGTATGGCGTGGCCATTCCCAGTTGTCTGCGTCACCACCGAACTTACCGATAGCTGATGGGGGCGCACCAACCAGACGAACATCGGTGAACGTTTCATACACGAACATGACGTACTGATTACCTTCCAACATCGGACGAATCTGCACATCGTACCAGGTATCCCCTTTCTCTTCGGTCTGAATGGCATTGATATTCTTGCGGATCAGCGCATTTCTCTCAGACTCAGACATATCGGCTGTTACACCTGCCAACACACGGTTGGTTACGTCATCCATCCTGATGAGGATAGAAGCAGTGATGTCGGTAGGAAGCTCTTCCCCCTTGGAGGCTGCCCAGAAACCATCTGTAAGGTAGTCATGATCTACCGAGCTGTTGGCTTGTATGGCGCCATAGGCACAGTGGTGATTGGTGAACATGAGGCCTTCAGCAGACACCAACTCAGCCGTACAGAAGCGGAGCGATACAACGGCATCTTTGAGGCTCGATTGGTTGATGTTGTAGATATCATCCGGTGTCAACTTGAATCCGAGCTCTTTCATGTCTTCGTAGTTCTGATACAGGTTCATCAGAAGCCACATGCCTTCATCGGCTTTCAAGGTGCGGGTGGGAGCTAGCCACAGTAAGGTGACCATAAATAGGGTACTGAGTCTATTCATACCAGTCAGTTTGTAAAAAAACGAATGACCGAAGATACACCGATTACCTTGTTTCACCCGTTAAAAGATGTAAATCGCTGTATCGTGATGATTGGCAAGACGGTGGACGAAAATGGGATGAAGGAAGTAAGACGAGTCAGAATGGCGTAAATCAGCGTTCAGCCCAGCCAAACGTAAACCGTATATAGTATGTATTACATCTTACATGGAAGGCGGTATGGCATCATCACCAAATTATCAACCTTTTTTCCTTCATATCGTGCTTGTGTATGGATTCATTCACTATTTGCCTATAACAATCTTAGAATAGGCTTTTGACATATTTACTGTTCTGCTTATTTTTCTCCTTTTGGCATACCTTACACTATTTAAATCTTTTTTATATCGTTTTTCTTGCTTTACTTTTCCCTTATTTTGACCTTTAAATCCTTATTTTAACACTTTTAGAATATTTTTGTCCTTTTTTTATTACTTATGCAACTTTTACCCTTTTGTATAATTAATAGAGTGGTTTCAGCCCACTGGATTAGCTGGGCGTAATCTAATTATGTACACTGTAAATACCCCAAGATGGAAGAGTTACTACTTGTGGACTGTGGTGCATGCGATGCTGCATTACTCCGCACTCACTTGTCCCACGCAGGTTACAAGATAGCCGCAATCGTTACATCAGCTGACCAGGCGGTTGAATCAGCCAAAAATATCAATCCAGACTGCATCATGCCGGACTTCCACATCCGGAACAAATCCACCGGC
>CAYYHM010000115.1:0-1846 GCA_964471795.1 uncultured Chitinophagales bacterium
TTCATGGCCAGTGGCACGTTGGTGAGGGCAAATTCGTAGATCTTCCGGCCATGCATCTTGATGTACCGCACCTTGGGGTCGCGGCCCGGGCGGTTGGATGGCCCCATATACAGGTAGTATGCTTCTTCGGTGGTAAAGCTCTGTGATGCCGTGCTGAGGATGCCTCGAGGTGTGTCTTCTTCGGCAATCTCCAGCAAGCTGGCGCCGGCACCGTCGGCGAAGATCATAGAGTCACGGTCGTTGGGGTCAACCACGCGACTGAGCGTTTCAGCACCGATGACCAGGATGCGCTTGGCCATGCCACTTTGCAGGAAACTGTGGGCAATGATGACGCCCTGCACCCAGCCGGGACAACCGAACAAGATGTCGTAGGCTACGCAGGCGGGGTTCTGAATCTTCAGCAGGTGCTTTACCCTCGCCGCCAGGCTGGGCATGATGTCGCTTTGTATGGTATCGTGGATAACGTCGCCGAAATTATGCGCTACAATGATCTGATCGATGGTTTCCGGGTCGCATCCGGCATCTTCTATGGCACGCTGCGCTGCAATAGCTGCAATATCGCTGGTGCGTTGCTCCGGGTTGGCATAGCGGCGTTCCTCAATGCCGGTGATGGCCTGAAACTTGCGGGTAACCACAGCACCGGGTTGGTCGATGGGCGTATGGTCCTTGTCATAGAACTGAGCCTCCTCGAAGGCGGTATTGGAAATGGTGTTGTCCGGTATGTAGCTGCCGGTGCCTGTTATGATGGTATTCTTCATACTTGCGTTAATACATTAAGGCTGCCAAATTACTACAAGCAATTGTAAGTGACTGATATCATTTGTGACAGGTGTGGAAAGTGCGTTATTCGTGTCATGCATCACAAGACAATCATAGAACCGTTTCGCATCAAAAGTGTGGAGCCTATCCGGATGACCACACGCCAAGAGCGGGAAGAAGTGTTGGTAAAAGCCCACCATAATCTGTTTCTGCTCCATTCCGATGATGTGTTAATCGACTTGCTGACTGACTCGGGCACGTCTGCCATGAGTGCCGAACAGTGGGCCGGTATCATGCGGGGCGATGAAAGCTATGCCGGTGCCAGAAGCTGGCTGCGGATGGAAGCCGAGGTACAGGATCTGACAGGCTGTCCGCATATTTTGCCCATCCATCAGGGTCGCGCTGCTGAGCGTATCCTCTACAGTCACCTGGGAGGATCGGGCAAGGTGTTCTTCAGCAATACCCACTTCGATACAACACGTGCCAACATAGAATACAGTGGCGCGGAGGCTGTTGACTTACCCATTGAGGAGGCATTGCACCCGGCGTTGTTTCATCCCTTCAAGGGGAATATGGACACCATAAGGTTGGAGGAAAGTATCATCAAGTATGGCGCAGATAAGGTGGGGGCGGTTATCCTTACGGTTACCAACAACAGCGGAGGTGGTCAGCCGGTAAGTATGGCCAATGCACGAGAAGTTGCGCGTATCTGTAAACAATACGGTGTGTTGTTCGTGTTGGATGCCTGTCGGATTGCAGAGAATGCTTATTTCATCCATTGGCGGGAAGATGGCTATGCCGGCGCTGATTACCGATCGATTGCTCAGGAAATGTGCCGGCTGGCCGATGCAATCATCATGAGTGCTAAAAAGGATGCCATGGTGAACATGGGCGGGTTTCTGGCACTCCGTGATGGATACTTGTCGGATGCCTGCAAAAACATGCTCATCAATACAGAAGGATATACAACCTATGGCGGTTTGTCGGGTCGTGATATGGAAGCGATAGCCATCGGATTGCAGGAGGTATTTCTGCCGGATTATTTGAAGTATCGAATTAGAAGTACTACTTACTTGGGTGAGAAACT
>CAYYHM010000115.1:1946-6836 GCA_964471795.1 uncultured Chitinophagales bacterium
CTAGTCTCTGGTTTTTGGTATATCGAAAGGGAGTTCCGCAAGGTGCTCCCTTTCGTTTTTTAATCCAGTAGGTTGCAGCACCGCTACTGCCGGGTCGATGGCTGCCAAGAGGCCACCTTCCCCTACAGTCTTTTGTTGGTATCTTTGATGGGTGCTGAGCAAGAAGACGAAATATGCCATCAACGCATTGGTATACCTGGGACGCAGGTATGAGCAAGGGCCTATCCTGATTGCGCAGATAGCAGAAGCACAGCACATTCCGCAGAAATTCCTGGAGAGCATCCTGCTGGATCTCCGCAATGCCGGCATCCTCAGCAGTAAGAAGGGTAAGGGTGGAGGCTACTACCTCATCAAGCCACCGGAGGAAGTCAACATGGCCGATGTGATGCGGCTATTCGACGGGGCAATTGCCTTCCTGCCGTGCGTAACCTACAAGTATTATGAGCGATGTGAGGAGTGCCGTGATGAAGCTACGTGTGGTATTCGTGACGTATTCCGCGAAGTGCGTGATGCAACCGTGGAGATCCTGAAGGGTGCCACGCTCAGTGAAATCATCAACCGGGAGGAGCGATTGACTGCCGGCAAGCCATAAAGTCAGCTTTCTTTCCAACTTCCCATAGTGCGAAAGCATTATCCCCCTTACCTTTGCAGCAAAATTGAGACTGATGAAATATTGGGTGATAACCGGACTATTGGCACTGATGGCCTGTAATGGTGGCAGCAGCGACGAAGCGGCAGTTGTAGAAACACCTACAACAGATACGCTGCGGTATGCGGAAGAGGTACACTTGCGTAATGTGCAGCAGCTAACCTTCGGCGGCGATAATGCGGAAGCTTACTTCAGCTTCGACGGGAAAGCACTGGTATTTCAACGCACCACTCGCGACAGTGTGGTTCCCTGCGATCAAATCTTCATGGGAGCTATACCGGCTGCAGGCGAACCTTTTGCATTCAGCATGGTGAGCACGGGTATTGGAAGAACTACCTGCGCTTACTTCTATCCCGACAATCAGCAGGTTATCTATGCCTCTACCCACAAGGGTGACAGCGCCTGCCCGCCGGAGATCGATCGTGCCAAGGTGCGCAAGTATGTATGGCCTATCTATAACTCGTACGAGCTGTTCGTGTACAATCCGGCTACCGGCGAACACACGCAGTTGACCGATAATGCATTCTATGATGCTGAAGCAACCGTGAGCCCCACAGGTGATAAAGTGGTGTTTACCAGTGACCGCAGTGGTGATCTGGAATTATATACCATGAATCTGGATGGTAGCGACGTGCAGCAGATTACCGATGGACTGGGGTATGATGGTGGCGCCTTCTTCAGCCCCGATGGCCAATGGCTGGTGTTCCGAGCCAGCAGACCGGCTACTGCAGAAGCGCAGCAGGAATACAAGGACCTGCTGGCACAGGGCATGGTAGCACCAAGTGACATGGAAGTATACGTATGCCGCACCGATGGTAGCGAGCTGACACAGGTAACCAATCTGGGTAAGGCCAACTGGGCCCCATTCTTCCATCCCGACGGTAAGCGCATCCTGTTTGCCAGCAATCATGCATCAGAAACCGGCAGGCTGTTCAATTTGTATATGATCAACATAGACGGCACAGGACTCAAGCAAATCACTTTTGACGGTGAGTTCGATGCCTTCCCGATGTTCAGTCCCGATGGCAGCAAGTTGGTGTGGTGCAGCAACCGCAACAATGGTGACACACGGGACACAAACATCTTCATAGCCGACTGGGTAGAAAATCCGGAGGAGTAACATGTTGCCTCAGGTTCCACTCGATACGCTGAATGCGCTCAACGCCAATACGTTGGTGGCGCATCTGGGTATTGTGTTCACTGAGATTGGGGACGACTACATCAAGGCTACCATGCCCGTAGATCACCGCACCCATCAGCCGATGGGCCTGCTGCACGGCGGAGCCTCAGCGGCATTGGCAGAAACCCTGGGCAGCGTAGGATCCAGTCTGTTGGTAGATTTGACCACACATGCAGTTACCGGGCTGGAGATCAACGCCAACCACCTGAAGTCTGTCCGCAGCGGTGTGGTTACCGGAAAGGCCACCCTGCTCCATAAGGGCAGAAGTACACACGTGTGGAACATTGAGATCACCGATGAGGCCGGAAAGCTGGTATGTGTATCCAGACTTACCGTGATGATAATTCCATTGCAGCGATGACCCTCCCGCCATCATGGGGTAAAGTGGCTTACCGTATTCCCGGCAAGGATGTGGTATGGATGGCAGGTGCTGTTATCGACAATCCCGAAGCGGAGGAAAGTGGTTTCTATGTGTCGCCTTTTGATGGTGCAGCACATCCAACGCTCTGTATTCACCCTGATCATGTCTCTGATTCCGGAGAAGGCTTTACCTTCCCGTTGACAGGTATGCCGAAAATGCCAGCCATCACCAAAGGCGACTACGAAGCAAGGGTGGTTTCCCTGCTGCAGGCTATCGAAGCCGGAAAGACAGAAAAGGTAGTCCTAAGCAGATATGTGTGCGTGGACTTGCCACAGATAGAGGCATTGGAGGCATTCCGCGCCTTGTGCGACAGGTATCCTGAGACCTTTTGCTACGTGTTGTGGACGCCACAAACCGGCTGTTGGATTGGTGCTACGCCGGAGAAACTCGTTACCCGGGATGGTGATGCCTGGACTACCGTAGCATTGGCCGGCACCCTTCCGGCACACGGTAATCAGAGTTGGACGGATAAAGAGTACCGTGAGCAACGGATGGTGTCTGTCTACATATCCTACCAACTGCAACTGCATGGCTACGACCATAGTGTAGGACAGCGGTATGAAGTGGTGGCCGGCAAGGTGAAACACCTGGTGACGCCCATAACCATCGAGGGAAACGGTACAGCGCAAGATACGCTCAAGCTGGCTCGTCTGCTCCATCCTACGCCGGCAGTCTGCGGGTTACCCGTGGCTGAGGCAAGGTCGCTGATCGGGAACACCGAGCAATACGACAGGAGCTGGTACACCGGATTTCTGGGGCCTGTAGATGTACAAGGTAACAGTTGTCTGTATGTGAACCTGCGATGTGGCCAATTGTGGTCCAACGGTGCTACGCTCTATGTAGGTGGAGGCATCGTTGCAGGCAGCGACCCGGCAAAAGAGTGGGAGGAGACCAACCAAAAAGCTACCACATTGTTATCAGTACTCCACAATGGGCAGGCATGATGAAAGGGTCGGATAAAGTTTTGGTGCAAGACACGGTTCAGGCCTGTGCCGCTGTGGGCATGAGGCACGTGGTAATCGCCCCCGGGTCGCGGAATGCACCCCTGATCATCACGTTTACACAGCATCCGGCCTTTACTTGTTGGCCTGTACCTGATGAGCGCAGTGCTGCCTTTGTGGCACTGGGCATGGCACAGCAACTGGGTGAGCCGGTGGGTGTATGCTGTACCTCCGGTAGTGCCGTACTGAACCTGGCTCCTGCACTTGCGGAGGCATATTATCAGAAGGTCCCGTTGGTGGCCATCACGGCCGACAGGCCGGAGCGATTTATCGATCAGGGCGATGGTCAGACCATCCGGCAGCAACAGATCTTTGCCAATTACATCCGTGCCAGCCTGCATTTGGGTGATGAGGAGTATGCCCGTGTGCAGCATTTGCCTCAACTGACAACCCTGCTGGCACAATCGCAGTTTCCGGATGGCGGTCCGGTACACCTGAATCTTGCCTTTGAAGAGCCGCTCTACGGGCAGGAGGCATATGATACCCTAGCTATGCCGGAGATGGCACAGGAAGTTGCCACCACGCCAGATCTGACTGCACTGCTCGCCGACTGGCAGACTGCGCCTCGAAAGCTCATATTCTGTGGGTCTCTGCCGCCCAACCCTGCGCTGCAGGCCGAACTGGAGCGCCTGGCAAATGATCCATCCGTAGTTATCCTTACAGAAAACCTGTCCAATCTGGCACATCCCGACTTTCATGGTTGTGTAGACAGGCTGATCGGCAGCTTTTCGGCAGCTGATAAAGAAGCTTTCAAGCCGGATCTGCTGCTGACAATCGGCGATATGGTGGTCAGCAAGATGATCAAGCAGTGGTGGCGCCAGCATGCACCCGGCAGGCAGTACAACATTACCCCCGGCCACCTGCACTATGATATGTTCGGGTGCCTGACTGATACCCTGGTAGCCAGCCCCTTGTCTGTGTTGCAGCAGCTGCCTGTCACCAATGAGCCTGCTGACTTCAAGCGTCGGTGGCAGGAGCGGGAACAACAGACCCGCACCATCCACAATACCATCATCGATTCGGCTCAGTGGACAGATTTGGCGGTATTCCGGCAGGTGCTGGAAGCCGTTCCCTCCGACTCCGACCTGCAATTGGCCAGCAGCACGCCTGTGCGGTATGCGCAGCTTTTTGATCCCCGCGCTGATATCCGATATTGGAGCAATAGAGGGGTGAGTGGCATTGATGGATCCGGTTCTACAGCGGTGGGTGCAGCTATTGCCACCGGCAGACTTACCACCTACATCACGGGAGATATCGGCTTCTGGTACGACAGCAATGCGCTGTGGAACAAGCATCTGCCCGCCAACCTGCGTATCATCCTCATCAACAATGGCGGTGGCAACATCTTCCGTTATATCCCCGGTCCGGATACAACCGAGGCGCTGGCGGAGTTCTTTGAAACACACCAGTGCCTCACTGCAGGCAAACTAGCTGAAACTTTTGGGGTAGACTATCGTTCTGTTAGCGATGCTACACAACTGGCCGCCGGATTACATTGGCTGTATGGCGACGGACAGGGGTGCAGCCTCCTCGAGATTTTTACTCCGCGCGAGGCAAACGCCTTACTTTTGCGGCAATATTTTCAACAGTTAAAGCAGATTGCATGAGTCAGTTCCAGTGGACACCCATCAAGGAATAC
>CAYYHM010000116.1:0-6821 GCA_964471795.1 uncultured Chitinophagales bacterium
TGCATACAATCCATTCATATCAGCAGAAAATCAGGTGTGAAAGTACGGGAAAATACGATGAGGGAATAGAT
Source organism: uncultured Chitinophagales bacterium (assembly GCA_964471795.1). GTDB lineage: Bacteria > Bacteroidota > Bacteroidia > Chitinophagales > S012-47 > CAJXXO01. The sequence goes on from CAYYHM010000116.1 coordinate 72, forward strand.
GTTGGCTATGGGAATTTAGATAGGAGATGTTGGATATTGGATGTTAGAAAGGGGATATGTGACGTTGGATATTAGATTTTGGACATTTGGATGTCAGTCTGAATCGTTTGTCGGGTAACATGCTGTACTTTGCGTTTCGAAAAGCTAGTGAATCTATTGGGGAAGAAGGGAATAAGGGAAGAAGGGAAGGAGGGAAGGAGGCCTGCCTGCCGGTAGGCAGAGAAAAAGAGGTTCCCTAAATAGCGTTGTCCGTTTTGGTTGGGAGTTTTTAGTCGGAATCGTTTATTCAACTGTGTCAGCGTTACATAATCTATTACCGAAGTAGAGGGTATGTTTAATAAACTGTGTCATAAATCATTGATAGACTAGCGGTTAGTGGTTTCAAATCATACATGTCCGGCAGCTATTTTTGGTGATTGATCTACCATGTTGACAGTCAATAAAACAAAAAAGCACCCCGAAATGAGGTGCTTTTGCTAGTAGAGGTCATGCGTAAAATCACATGTTCTCCACAAATACTTCTACGGATGACTCGATAACATCGAGTGACCGCTGGAATACCGGTTTGAAATCGGCAGGATCCGCAACGAACAATTCCGTGGCGATCCACACATTATCATTGATGGTATAGGCTTTGCAAACCTTTTGTTGGCGGTTCACAGCATCAACGGCCATAAGCACCTGCACATTTTCAGAGATACTCTCAATAGGCCAGATGTTGAACAGTACCACACGGAAGAACTCCGGATCGCTTTCACTTACGTCAATGAAGTAGGTGTGGTCATTGTATTCGAATTGCACATCTCCATCATCGTCAACCCAGTTATTCAAATCCATATCGGACAGATAACCGGTATACAGTTTCTGCAGCTTACTTTCTGTCCAGTTTTGGGCTTGTACGCCGACAGACAGCAACTGGAAAGATCCAAAAATCAATGCAACAAAAAACAGCTTTCTCATAAGGGTTCTGATTGGTAGTTAAAAAGGTTGGTTTGTAGATGTAAAGTTTAGCAAACTATTACATATACGCCATATCATGTCGGATTATTGTTTCGATTATCTGTATCCTCAGCAGCATGGGCTGATCAGAATGGAAATGGAGCGAGCTCAATCTGCCAAACGAGCGGTAATAGCAGATAGATCAGTATGGTGAGCAACACGATAGACAATAGATTGAGCCGCAGGCCGGCCTTTATCATGTCCCGCATGTCAACCATTCCCGAACCGAAAATTATGGCGTTTGGCGCGGTAGCCACCGGCAGCATGAAGGCACAAGAGGCGGCCATGGTAGCGCCTACAATCAGCAGAAATGGATGAATATCCATCACTTCTGCCATGGGAATCAAGATGGGCAATAATACAGCGGTAGTGGCCAGATTGGAGGTAATCTCAGTGAGAAAATTGACGGCCGCAATAATCAGCAGCAGCAACAAGAACAGGTGGATATGCTGCAGGCCGGTGAGTTGATGTCCGATCCATGCAGCCAGCCCACTGCTGTCGAAACCATTGGCAATGGCGATGCCTCCACCAAATAGCATCAGTACACCCCACGGCAGTTTCACAGCTTCCTGCCACGTCAGCAGCCGTTCTCCCTGTTTACCTGCGGGTACGACAAACAGGATCAAAGCGGCTGTCATGGCGATGATGGTGTCATCAATGGCCGGTATCAACGGAGCCAGCAGGTAAGAACTGGTGATCCATGAAGCCGCAGTAATCAGGAACACCAGGCCTACCCGCTTCTCCTCTTTACTCATGGGGCCCAATGACTTCCATTCTTCGTGCAAGGTTCTTTTAGCGTCATCGGCTGTAGTGGCATTATCGGCAGGAAGTCCTGCAGACAGGTATAGCCACGTTAACAAAAGCATAATGATGGTAAATGGCAGCCCGATGAGCATCCATTGCGGAAACGTGATGGCTACACCGTAGGTTTTCTCGACAATGCCGGCCATGATAACGTTGGGCGGCGTTCCGATCAGGGTAGAGATGCCCCCGATGGAAGCGCTGTAGGCAATGGCCAAAATGAGTTTCTTGCCAAAGGAAGAGCCTTTGTCGTGTCGGGTCAGTTTCGGGATCACCGCCATGGCAATGGGCAGCATCATGATGGTAGTGGCTGTATTACTGATCCACATGGAGATAAAGGCACTACTCAACATGAATCCAAGTAGTACCTTTTTCCGACCTGTCCCCGCCAGCCGTATGATGGTAAGTGCAATGCGCGTGTGCAGATGCCACTTTTCAATCGCCATGGCCATTATGAAACCGCCCACGAACAGGAAGATGAACTTGTGGCCGTAGGAAGCGGTGGTGGCAGAAAGATTCAAGGCGCCTGTCAAAGGAAACAGCACTATTGGCAGCAGGCTGGTGACCTCGATCTGCACAGCCTCGGTGATCCACCACATCGCTATCCATAGCGTTACCGACAACACAGCCACGCCTGCCAGTGGGAGACCCTCCGGCCGGAAGAGCCAGTAGGTGAGCAGGAATAGCAACGGTCCTGCCGGAAGTCCCCAGTTGATAGAGCGAATCTGCTTATTGGACAGGAAATTCATCATGGCTGATACAATAGGTCGGCAACATGGCGCGCATTCGCCGCAAAATCATGATTGGCATTGGGCACCGACAACCACTTCCAGTTGAAAGTGGCAGAAAGACGCGCTGCAACCTGCTGGCATTGCTGAAAATAGAACAGGGATCTGTCGTACCGATTCAATCCTTGTGCGTCTGCTTCCGTGGTGTGCCGCAAACCCGCAGAATTGTAATCAGTGTCCTTATCTCCGACAGAGATGAATACTTTCCGTTGGAACAGATCTGTCCATTGTAGATCCGGAATACCTGTTTGTCCGGTTCCGTATGGATAGTCTATGCTACTATCGGGCAGGGTAAACCATCCTGAAGATGCTGCCACAGCCCGGTGATAGGGCATCACAGGCATAAAGGTTACCATCCGGTGTACAAACTGCCCACCCGCTGAAAAGCCGAAGGCATCAAAGTAGGGCTCCTCCGAACCTATGGCAGCAGCAAAGTCACGGAACAATGGCTCTATCAAGGCATAGGTCCACAACGAGTCAGGGTGCAGGGTTGCGGCTGAGGGCTCTTCCCCATTATCAAACACATTGCCCAGATGATAAGCATTGGTACTATAGTACTTGCTGGAAAAGGTAGGTGCGATCAGTATGACACCGTATTGATCGGCTTTATCGATCAGTGCATTCCGACTATATTCTCCGTCGCGACCGGCTCCATGAAACACCATCAGGATCGGGGAGGCACTGTGAGCCAACTCGGGAATGTGGTAATATACGTCTACAGGCTTGTTTGCCAACGGTGCATATCCTGTGAACGTGTAGGATCCCGTACCTGAAAACGTGCTGGTAATCAGTGGAGTAGTGTCTGTCGGCGGGATGTTCCGCTTGCAGGAAACACCCATAAACAGGGACACGATCATGAGGAGCACGCTGCATTGATTGCGGGATAGTATAGTACAGGATGAAAGCATCAAAGGCTGCATGATTGCTGGTAAGTAAGTTCGAAAATAGGTAGTTCATCAGCCATTACAGGCATACCAATTTCGTTAAAATAGTCAATCCAATAAGTCCGGCCGGCAAGATCGGAGTGTATCGGCCACAATGGAAATCTTCTGGGGAATAGAGTTTTCGCGTGCTGCTGCATAACCGAATATCATGCCTTGATGAGCGTATTCTGTCACAAAACATTTACTCAGCGAGTGACAAACCACCCCATTTTGTTCCAGTTGCTGTATCAGTAACCTGTCGTTCCAATTGTCCGGCAGAGGTGCAACCGTATGCAGACTGGTCTGTGCTGTACGTTGCAGTGTGATGGATGGGACATGCTGTGATGCCCAGGCCTGCTCGAATAGATGCTGCCTGTGTGTAGCTGCCGCCAATACCTCTTTTATATGTTGGTGCAGGAAAGAACGTTCTATGAAATCATTGAGTACAATTTGGACTGATGGTGGCACAAAGCGGTGTGAATGTTTCAGTAATGCTTCGATGGTTTGTAACAGGTAATGCGGTACTACCATGAATCCGATTCGGATAGAAGGATGCAGCAATCGGTTGAAGGTACTGAGGTAGATGGTTCTGTTTTCTTTGTCCATGCTGAATAAAGTAGGTGCAAAGCTGCTGGCATTATTGACTTCATGCTCGTAATCATTCTCAATGATGAAACTGCCCTGTGCACTAGCCCATTGCAATAAGTCAACTTTCCGCTGCAAACTCATCCTGTATCCATATGGGTAGTGGCAGGATGGGGTAGTGTGGATCAATTTGACGGGCTTATTGCCATTGGTTACAATGTCCGCAGGCCTACCACCATGCTGATCAACCGGCATGGGTAGTAGGTCGGCCTGTAATCCCTTGAAGATGGAGATGACGTTCGGAAAGGTGGGGTTTTCCATTACCACACCATCACCCGGATTTAATAGTGCCATGCCGCATAAGAACAATGATTGCAGAGAGCCGGAGACGATGATTACCTGCTGTGGATCACAATGCATATTTCTGCTGACCTGCAGGTATTTTGCGAGGTTACTTTTCAGTCGATCTAAACCCGATGAGGGAGAATAAGTGAGTGCTGATAATTTGATAAACCGCCAATATTGATTCGCAAGTGATTTCCATCGGTTAACGGGAAATAGGTCTAACGGTGGCAAGCCTGGCCGAAAAGCTATGTTCTTGTTGTCGGTGCTGTTGATTAGGTTCACATTTTGCGTGAATGATTGTCCAAGTGCTGATATGTCGGGAACCTTACCGACGGTAGTTGTATGCTGTTCCGGGCTTGGATTCACCACACCTTTGTCGGAAACCCTGTACCCGGATCCCTGCCTTGCCTCCACGTAGCCTTCCAACACCAGCATGTCATAAGACTTGATGACACTGCTCCTGGATACTGACAATAACGACGCCAGTTCGCGGGAGGGAGGTAGCAGTATGCCTGCAGGCAGTTCATGGTCGCGGATGCCGGCTTTCATGACCGTGAAAAGACGTTGATAGATTGGCATCCGCTTGTTGTTTCTGCTATGCTTTTCTGTCAACCTACTGTAGCTGCTGCTTATTTTCCTCGCTACGGCATCCATAATTGGTATTCTTTTTTCTGAAAAAATGGATTGGTCAAGATAGGCAGTAAAATCGGTTATTTGACATTCGTCTCCCCACCCACACCATTTCACTCGAAAAATTACAAGCATTATGAAGCAATTGTACGCGATTCTATTAATTGCAGGTCTGTCAATGAGTGCTCAGGCACAGTTATCCTTACAAGGAATCATTGATTTCGGTCTAAGTTCCAATTCAGGAAAGGCCATTCATGTGAAGGCCACGGGGGCCATAGCAGATTTGAGTGATTTCGGTATAGGTGTTGCCAATAATGGTGGTGGCACTGATGGTGTGGAGTACACCTTTCCGGCCATTGCGGTAAATGCCGGGGATGATATTCTGGTAGCACGTGACACTGCTGTCATGCGCACATATTTGAACACCTGCCTATCCGAATTCGAGGTAGTGTTGTTGGCCAATAGCAACATCAGCCAGAATGGAGATGATGCCATCGAGCTGTTTCAAGATAGTGTACAGATAGAAGTTTTCGGTGATCTGACCTATGCTGCCGGAACGCCGCTTTCCTGGAACTACACGGATTCCTGGGCCTACAAGGATGCCGGTGGCATGTGGATGTATGGTGGTATAGACTGCAGTGACAACTCTACCACAACGCAGACATCGACTTGTCCATATCCACTTTGTGTGGCACCGGTTGCAGAGACATTGTCCTTGACCGGCGTAATGGACTTTGACTTAGGCAGTACAGCCGGCAAAGCCATACATGTTACAGCAGTTACGTCCATTGCTGATCTAAGCATCTTCGGATTAGGAGTAGCGAACAATGGCGGTGGCACCGATGGGGTGGAATATACCTTCCCCGCAATTGCCGTAAATGCTGGTGATGACATCCTGGTAGCGCGCGATACAGGCGCCATGAGTGCCTACTTCAACAGCTGCTTCAGTGAGTTTGAAGTGGTATTGTTATCCAACAACAGCATCAGCCAGAATGGGGATGATGCCATTGAATTATTCAAGGATAGTGTGCAGGTTGAAGTATTTGGTGACCTGGTACACACCGGTTTACCGCTGACATGGGAGTATACCGACTCATGGGCATTCAAGGATGCAAGTGGCATGTGGACATATGGCGGACCCAATTGTACAGATGGCACAACTACTACTCAGTCTTCCTCTTGTCCTTATCCTTTGTGCCCTGCACTTCCCCCTGCTGCCAGTCAGGTTACCTTCCGGGTAGATCTGTCACAATACACAGGTAGCTTTACCGGTGCCTTTGTGAATGGCAACTTCAACGGTTGGTGCGGGTCTTGTAATCCGATGACCGATGCCGATAATGATGGTATTTGGGAAGTGCAGCTGCCACTTACTGCCGACTCTATCGAGTATAAGTTTACGTTGGATGGCTGGAACATGCAGGAGAACCTTACACCCGGTAGCTCATGTACTAAAACCACGGGTGCCTTCACCAACCGATTCCTGATTATTACAGGCGACACGGTATTGCAGGCAGTTTGCTGGGAATCTTGCAGTGCATGCTCCACACCACCTGCAGTTAAGCAAGTTACTTTCCGTGTGGACCTATCTCAATACACAGGCAGCTTCACTAGTGCCTTTGTGAACGGCAACTTCAACGGTTGGTGCGGGTCTTGTAATCCGATGACCGATGCCGATAATG
>CAYYHM010000117.1:0-6813 GCA_964471795.1 uncultured Chitinophagales bacterium
ACAGGCCGCTGGTAGATGGGGGAGTTGCCGATACCCCATTTGTGGAGCCTATGGTTCAGCGACGTGGCCAGCACGCCGAGTCCATACTTGGTGCTACGCTTGAAATTGATCGACGACGCTTCCTCGAAGTACTTGGTAGGGCAGGTAACCTCAGCGATGGGATAGCCGAAATAGATAATCTGGCTGAGCATTTGGTTGTCAAACACAAAGTCGTCCGAGTTGGCCATGAAGTTGATGTTTTCCAACACCTCGCGGCTGAATGCACGATATCCGGTATGGTACTCGCTCAGCTTTTGACCGACCAATAGGTTCTGGGAGAATGTCAGGAATCGGTTGGCAATGTACTTGTAGATGGGCATACCTCCCTTGAGGGCTCCATTTCCCAGTATTCGACTTGCCAGCACTACCGGATACAGATCCTGCGCTATGATGTTGACAATAGAGGGGATCAACAAAGGCGTGTATTGGTAATCCGGGTGCAGCATGATGACAATATCACCCCCCAAATCCAGGGCTTTGTTGTAGCAGCTCTTCTGGTTACCGCCGTAGCCTTTGTTCTTTTCGTGAACGACGATGTGATTGATCCCAAGCTCCTTGGCTACCTCTACCGTCTTGTCGCGGCTGGCATCATCTACCAATACCACCTCGTCCACTATATCGAATGGAATCTCGGCATAGGTTTGCCGGAGCGTTTTCTCGGCATTGTAAGCCGGCAGTACAACGATTACCTTCTTTCCCCTGAACATAACAGCCGCAAAGATATAGGAACTCCCTCCAATAATTACGTCAGTGAGGTGCAACCGGCACGGTGCGGTGTGGTCGCAAGACTTGTATCCGCTGCGATTCCTCCTCTGTTGCCATCAGCCATACGGTAGAGAGCACAGGCGATAGGTTGTCCACCCCATGCGACAAGTGCGACAGGTTTTGGCGTTGCAGAAAGGTGGTAAGATGTGCGTCGAAATGATGCGCTGTTCCCGCAGCATCAGGACCCCGATAGTCCCAGCAGAGTCTTTTCATACTGCAAAGGTAGAGCATGCAACACAGTTAAGTTTAGTGCCTACGGTGCTAGCACCCATTCATGGGTGATCGGTTTGGTGGAAAATGATTGGCGGAACATAGACGCCTTGCCCTACCTTTGCGTGATAAACGAAGTAGACTGGAATGGCCAACTTGATATTGGGCATCGACATTGGTGGTACGAATACCGACTTTGGATTGGTGAGTGAGCAGGGCCGGGTTATCTGGCAGGATCGGCTTCCTACCCGGCGGTATCCCGATGTGGATGTATTGCTGCAGGCAATTGATGCAGCGGTAAAAAAGGTGATAAAGAATGAGACACTGATAGGTGTCGGAATTGGTGCCCCTAATGCCAATCACTTTACCGGTTGCATAGAGGATGCGCCCAACTTGCTGTGGAAAGGTAAGGTGCCCATCAAGGAGATGGCTGAAGCTCAGTTTGGTGCCCCTGCCGTTCTGCACAATGATGCCAACGCGTCGGCATTGGGCGAGCTGTACTTCGGATCCGGTAAGGGGAAGCGTGATTTTGTCGTGATCACGCTCGGTACAGGCATAGGCAGTGGTTTCATCGTGAATGGACAGTTGCTCATCGGACACGATGGCATGGCAGGAGAAATCGGTCACACCCTGTCCGTGCCGGAAGGGCGCCTCTGCAACTGTGGCCGGAAAGGTTGTTTTGAACGATATGCGTCAGCCACTGGCCTCAAGGAAACCATCTACGAGATGCTGGCAGTACCGGGCACCACCTCCGTGTTGCAACACATAGACCACGAAACCCTCACGTCCAGACAAGTCTTCGACGCTGCAGAGGCGGGCGATGCCATTGCCCTGAAAGCCTTCGACTATACGGCCAAAATCATTGGCGCCAAGATGGCCGAGGTGGCTGCCTATTTCAGTCCTGAAGTGGTCTATTTCCTGGGAGGCCTTGCCAACGCCGGCGACCTGCTGCTGAAGCCAGCCAAGCAGTACATGGAAGAACAGGTATTGTTTACCTATCGCAACAAGATCCCATTGACCCTCTCCGGACTACCGGATAATCAGGCCTCCATATTGGGTGCGGCGGCTTCGCTTATGGTGCAACAATAAAAGGGTCATCCACAGTGGATAACCCTTTGCTCCGTTGACCGATTGCAGTGGTCAGTTTTCGATCATCAGTGGCGACTTGCCGTCGGTTACAATCACCTTGGCATTCGGACTCAACGACAAATCCCGGAATGCCTCAATCATGTTGAACCGCAACACCTCATCAGTAAGTCCTTCACTCAATATCTTCTGAGATTCGGAGATACCTTGCGCTTCAATCTTTTTCCGTTCAGCTTCCTGCCGCTCGCGCTGTAGCACGAACTCCATCCGCTGAGCATCTTGCTCGGCAGCCAGTTTCTCTTCAATGGCTCTGCTCAGCGATGTGGGCAACACAATGCGCTTCATCAATACCGCTTCGATGAAGAAACCCTTTGGCCCCAAGATTTCCATCATCTGAGCCTTCACCTCATTCTCAATGACAGCCCGCTCGCCGGTGTGCATGTCCTTAGCCATGAAGCGTGCACTTACATCTGCCAGTGCCGACCGGAATACAGGGGAAATCAAGTCTTTTTCGTACTCAGTGCCTACCTCACGGAGGATCTGTTTTACCATCTTGGGGTCTATCCGGTATAGAATGGACATCTCCGACCGGATGGTCAATCCCTCCTTGGACGGTATGTCCAGGTCAATCTCCATGTTGATGTTGCGGATAGGCACACGCAGGTACTGAGATAACAGTGGGTTGTAGATGGCAGCACCTTCAGAAACGGTGTTGCCTACCAGTTTACCAAACCGCCGTTTTACGGCTACTTCATCCTGGCGAACAACGACACAGCCGGTGAGCCAGACAAGGGCGAAAAGTGAGAGTATGTATTTCATATGTAGTGTTTGTAACCAAACAAGCAGCCCGCAACAGAGTTGACTTTTGGATTTTGCCGATGTTGTTAAATAGTGTTACGCTCTGCAGTGAATTCTATAGTTTTATAGGCAAAATTGACGTATGAGGATATTGTTTACCCTGGTTTGTTGTTGGTTGGCAAGTGTATATGTGGCGCAAGCAGCATCTGGTGACACCATTGTGGTGAAGGCCCATCAAGATGTGGAAATCCGCACCAATCCTTCTGTTGGATCTACCTCGTATCCGGTGTGGGCTAGCTTCCCGGATGCCAACACGCCTTACTATAAAGTCTATGCATACCTGACCTTTGAATGTGCCGATGGACTGCGTTGTGGTGAGTGGGACTACCTCAACTACCTGAAGCTGGGTCGTACCGGTGGTGTAAATGGCAACAATTGGAACTGGGAATTGGCTCGCTATATTACCCCCTACGGTTTCTATTGGGACAGCTCCATGAAGTGGAAGCATGGATGGTATTTCGACATGACGGACTATGCGGGCATCCTCAGGGATTCCGTGGAGATCATCTACCAACATACCGGTTATGAAGCCAACAATGACCGTGGCTGGAAGATCAACTTGTCGTTCTTCGTTGTGGAAGGTGAGCCGGTGCGTGACCCTGTGCAGATCTCTCGTTTGTGGAGTGGCTCTTTCCAGTATGGCAACCCCAATAATCCCATCGATGCCAACTTGCAACCGCAAACAGTAACCCTGCACAGCGATACCCGTACAGCTAACCTCAAGATCATTCAAACGGGGCACGGTATGGATGCTACAGAGAACTGTGCCGAGTTCTGCCCCAAGCAGCGAACTGTCAAGTGGAACAACAGCGTACTCGACCAACGATTCATCTGGAAGGAAGACTGCGGCTTCAACTCGTTGTTCCCGCAGGCAGGCACCTGGCTGTATGACCGCACCAACTGGTGTCCTGGAGAACCTGTTCCTGCCCACGATCTGCAATTGCTCAACCTCACAGGCGGCTCGCAGCATACGTTCGATATTGACATGCAGTCGTATACCAGCAGTGGTAATTTCGGTAACTATGTGTTTACTACCTATCTCGTAGAATATGGCGAGTTGAACAGGCAGGTGGATGTAGAACTGGAAACGGTGATTGCTCCAAGCACCGAGTTCGTGTATGAGCGATACAATCCCATCTGCGATCAGCCGGTAATCGTAATCCACAACAACGGCAGTGAGGCGCTAACCAGTCTGGACATCGAGTACGGTGTGCCGGGCAATGGCAGCCGTACCATGCAGTGGACCGGCAATCTGGCCTTTGACGAGCGCGACACCGTTACCCTTACCGAGCCTATTTGGTGGGGTGGAGGTGCTGATGCGCTGGAATTCCATTTGCGCAATCCGAATGGCAAGGAAGATCAGTTTCCTGCCAACAACAGCCGGGTAGTGCCTGTACAAGAGGTGCCTGTAATGGGCGATATGCTGATTGTATTCCTGTTTACCAACAAGGCGGCTTCTGAAAACTACTACTATGTGCGTGATCTGCGCAACGATTCAATCGTATATGCGAAGACCAATCTGGCCAACAGCACCCTGTACAGGGATACTGTATACCTCAACGAAGGCGGCTGCTATCAGTTTGAGTTCTACGATGATGGCAATCCACCAGCCAACTATCCGTTAAACGAAGATGGCCTCGGCTGGTGGGCAAACTCCAACGATGGTACGGGCACATTGCGCCTGTTGTCCAACGCCGGCAGCGAAAACTTCGGGCCTGACTTCGGCACGAAGATCCTGCATCAGTTCCGTGTGTTACATCCCCTGTCTGTAGAGTCACCTGAGCAATCAAGCTTTGAAGTGTATCCCAATCCATCTGCGGGTATATTCCATATCTCCTGCGATATGTTGGATGCAGACACCCGGTTAGAGGTGATGGACAGGCAGGGTAGGGTAGTTGCGCAAACAGCCGGACTGCAAGGAGCACAGGTGTGGAGCGTAGATCTATCCGATCAGCCTGCCGGGATGTATCTGGTACGTATGATTTCGGAAGATGGGGTGGTAACCCAAAAGATCGTGAAGCTGTAATAGCTACTTCATTCGCTTTTTGAGGGCTTTCCCCATGAGGTAACGCCAGCGGCTGTAATCGATTTGATCTTTGATGCCTTTGCGCTTGTACACACCTTTGGCCAGGTCGGTAAAGGCATATCCGGTGAAGGTCTTTTGCAGCAGGAACTGCTCGTAGGGTAAACCGTACACCGGGCAATTCATCGCCTCAGCAAAGTAGCTGGTGTAGGGAAACACCAGCGTGGGTTCATACTTTGTGCTATGCTGCCAGATGGACGGGGAGAAATCATCACCACCCACAAATCCTCCGGTCTTGATCTTTGGCCAGATGTTGATCAGATCGATGGTAATGCCTTTCAATGTATGGTCACCGTCGATGTAGGCGAAGTCCAGGGAGTTATCCGGAATCTGATCGATCACCTCGGTTGTAGTGCCTCGTAAAAAGATACGTTTTTCGCCGGCAAAGTCCGTTTTGGTGCGTGTTTCGCTCAGAAAGGACTCGAATATGTCATCGGGCTGATTAGCAGGCTTGTTCCATTCATCCAGATGCCGCCAGGGATCCAGCAGGTAATATTGGGTAATTGAGGGACAAGTTTGCAACATGTGTGCGGCAAAGTCACCCTTGTAAACGCCGATTTCGGCCATGCTGTGGATGGGCCGATGCGCAATGAAGTTCGACCAAAATGATACTCTGTTGTCTGATTTTGCAATCAGGGATTGTAATGAATCTTGCATGTGGTATGATCAAAATTGAATAAGCAGTTTGCAAATTACGATTTCAAGGGCGTTTATCAGCCACCACCAACAACCTTTTCCCGACATTTGTGGTTGTCATTCCGCAAAAGTGAATCCATGGAATCTGCCAAACGCCACGTCGCCATTATAGGATCTACCGGTAGTATCGGTACACAAGCGCTGCAGGTAATTGCCGAGCACAGGGATTCTTTTGTGGTAGAAGTGCTCACCGCCAACAGCAATGCTTCCCTGCTGATCGAGCAGGCCATAGCCTTTCAGCCCAATGCGGTGGTTATCTGTGATGAGTCCAAATGGCAGGAGGTCAGGGATGCCTTGTTGCCACACGATATCAAGGTGTTTGCCGGCCATGACGCGCTGGAGCAGGTAGTGCAGTTCGATTCCATAGAAATCGTGCTGACAGCACTGGTGGGTTTTGCCGGTTTGAAGAGCACAGTACGAGCGATTGAGGCTGGTAAAGACATAGCCCTTGCCAATAAGGAGACGCTGGTAGTAGCCGGCGATATCATCACACAATTGGCAAGAGAGAAGGGTGTCAACATCTACCCGGTAGACAGCGAACACTCCGCTATCTTCCAATGCCTGGTAGGAGAGTGGCACAACCCGATAGAAAAAATCATCCTTACCGCCTCCGGTGGGCCATTCAGAGGCCGCAAGCGTGCGGAGCTGGCAACGGTTACCAAAGCACAGGCCCTGAAGCATCCCAACTGGGACATGGGCGCCAAGATCACCATCGACAGTGCCAGCCTGATGAACAAAGGGTTGGAGGTGATTGAAGCGAAGTGGTTGTTTGGGCTGAACCCCGATCAAATTGATGTGGTAGTGCACCCGCAAAGTATCATCCACTCCATCGTGCAGTTTCAGGACAGCAGCATGAAAGCACAGTTGGGACTCCCGGATATGCGCGTGCCCATTCAGTTTGCGCTGGGTTATCCACAACGACGGAAAAGCAGCTTTCCCCGGTTCAACTTCCTGGACTATCCGCAATTGACCTTCGAGCAACCAGATAAGGACACCTTCCGGAATCTGCAATTTGCCTTTGATGCACTGGACAAGGGGGGTAATATGCCTTGTATCCTCAACGCTGCCAATGAAGT
>CAYYHM010000118.1:0-6718 GCA_964471795.1 uncultured Chitinophagales bacterium
CAAATCGCACATCCATAACTACCTTTGCACCATGGAAACAGCAAAAACAGGCTACGAGCCGTTGGTTGATTTCTTTCGTTCCCGGATATTCCATTACCAACGGGAAGGTTTGCGGATGTTTGCCGGCTCTTCTTTCCAGACGCACAGCATACCCATGCTGCACATCCTCAGCACCATCGACAACAGTATCCCCATCTACTTCCTCAATACAGGGTATCACTTTTCCGAGACCATCACCTACAAAAACCAGATCGCCGATCTGCTGAAGATGCAGGTGGTTGATGTCGTGTCGCCGGTTCCAAAGATCAATCAGCGTGATCAGTACGGACAATTGTATTTCACCTCAGATCCAGATTATTGCTGCTACCTGAACAAGACACTCCCTATGGAGCCCATCCTGGCGCAATACGATGTGTGGATCAACGGTGTACGACGCGACCAAAGCAAGGTGCGTGCTGCCATGCAACACGAACAACCCGGCAAGCACGGCGTTCTTAGGTTTCATCCGATGCTGGACTGGACCAGCAAGCTCATCCATCAGTACATGAAAGATCATGAGTTACCGCCGCATCCGCTGGAAACACAAGGCTACCAAAGCATAGGCTGTGAACCTTGTACGATGAAACTGGCCGCCATGCTGGACACTGACAGGACCGGCAGATGGTTCGGCCTCAACAAGACGGAGTGTGGATTGCATACAGACCTAATTCAACCCTCATGAACATATTGATCACCGGTGGCGCCGGATATATCGGCTATTCGCTTGTGCAGCAACTACTGCGGGACTATCCGGAAACCACCACTATTACGGTGTATGACAACCTTACGAGGGGTAGCTATCACTTCTTCTTTTCCGGTCAACCACAGCAACGAGTGCGATTCGTGCGGGGAGAATTGCTGGATGCCAGACTGCTGGCTAAGGAAGTCTCCAACGCAGACGTCATCTTCCACCTGGCCGCTAAGGTCACTACCCCATTCGCTGACCATGACGGGCACATATTCGAACAGGTAAACCATTGGGGTACGGCAGGACTGGTCACACTGGTTGAGGCCAACCCGGTACAGCGCTTTATCTACCTGAGTTCTACCGGCGTATATGGTCGCTCCGACAACCCGGTAAAAGAAGCTTCTGCCACACATCCTGAATCATTCTACGGTGTATCCAAGGCGAGAGCGGAAGACCATGTAAAAAGACTCACCGATGCCGGTGTAGACACCTACATCATTCGCAGCGGCAATGTATATGGCTTCAACCCCTGTATCCGATTTGATGCAGTCATCAACAAGTTTGTGTTTCATGCCCATACCCAAGGTCGTATAACCATCAACGGTAGTGGACATCAGCAGCGGGCATTCATCCATGTCGACAAATTGGCCTATGTCTTGAGTCGGCTATCTGACCAGGCGGTACAGCCCGGTATCTACAATCTGGCAGAACACAACCTCAGCATCAACGATATTGCCGATCAACTAAAGGATCTATATCCTGATTTGGAACGGTTACACATCAATCAGCATCTGCATATGCGAGAAATAAGTATTGATTTACCTGTGAATATTACATCGCAAATTCTGCTCCCCGAAAAATCGTTTTTTGATGAATTGACTGATTTTAAGCAGGCCTTTACTGTAGGCATGCCCCATTCTTCTTCTGCCAAACGCTAAAAAAAAGCTGAATACTACTCATTATTTACACGTACCAGCAGAACGACCATATGTATAGGGTCTTTAGATTAGATTCTCTACAGTAGTTTTAAAGAACATTTTTCTGATCTATTCATCAAAACAACCCTTATGAAGAATCTGAAACTTCTAGTAATGGCAGGCATCGCAACCGTGTTGCTTTCCAGCTGTGGCGCATTTGCAGGAGCTCCTGTGTACGGAGGATTGTACATGGAAGTGGAGGCACCCTTTACCGCTACCGACAACACTGTAGGCAATAAAGTAGGCACCGGAAAGGCTACTTCCTACCTTGGCCTGATTGCCATGGGCGACGCCAGCATCAACACAGCTGCAAAGAAAGCCGGCATTACCAAGATCAGCCACGTGGATTACGTGAGCAAGAACATTCTTGGAATCGTTGCTACCTGGGAGATCTATGTGTACGGCGAATAACCGGCTGAAAATGAATCAATCATGGAAACCCGGACTCCTAGCCGGGTTTCTTTTTTTCTTCCTGTATGCTTGTCAGGTTGAACCCAGCCAGACGCTTGTCGGCTCTGAGTTTTGCCTCATCGATAGTACCATGGAGAAATCCACACCCTCGGAAACGGCCAGAACTACCTTCCTGAGCATTATTTGCCTGGATTCTGCTGGGCACTACATGCATGCTCAACTTTCCGATCAGCAACTTGTCTGGATTGCTTCCGTTCACCTCCATAACGACTATCGGCAGGTGGCCGGAGAAATAGGCAACATCGCTGATACTGTCTGGCGCAAAGCCACCATACCCGATATGGAAGGATTGGTATTGGCAACCACACAACAAGCTATCCACCGGGTGAGCTACCTGATACCTCAACAGCGTACGCCTAATCTGTTGCAATTGGATGCTATCTTTGAGTCCAAAGAAGCCGCCACAGCCTATCTCACCACCCATCCATCACCAGCATTCATAGCTATATGCGATTGATTACCACCCTTTTATTGCTGTTGATTTGCCTATTTCATGTAAGTGGTCAAACTTCTGCCAAATACATGATTTCCAGATTGACACCCGAAGGAAAACTCTACTTCATCAAACCTATGACGTGGCAGGCCGACCAACTTCGGGTGGAAGCCGACATCACCATATTGGTGTGGGAAGAAAACGACTCGCTGACGGTCGTGTGTAATTTGTCCATCCTTGATAAGGAACATGGTGGATTGCCGAATGCTGTTTCCTTGGTTGATGACCGGTCATTAGCAGCCGATAGCCTATCCTTACTGTATGTAGAGCGGAATCGCAACCGCTGGCATTCGAGGATTCGTGCTGAATGGCATCAACCCCAGGCTTTTTCCTTACTTTCTAAACCTCAATTATCTATTGTATACCCACAAACATCTTACACAGTAATACTTTCGGGTAAACAATTGAAAAACTTACAATCCGCTTTGTCCATCATAGCCATGGAAACTGGGAAAACACTATAATTGCCTGCTGAAAGTACTTGCCAAAAAACAGTATTTTTGAAAGAATAAATAGTCATATTATCCAGGGAAACACCTGCATTCCGGCTATTTTACATTTGTATGAACACACCAGTCAGCGGCATGCATCAACCGGATGCGGAAATTCTCATACAGGCTCTCGAGCGGATCCAAGGTGGGGCAATCTTGCTTTCATCTGACTGGCGTGTATTGTACGTTTCAGCGAATGCACTAACATTATTGGGTATTTCATTACCCGAGGAGGATCAGCCATTGATCTGGGATTGTAGTTGTTTCAAGGACATTACGACCTGGCGCGCTGCATTCGAAGAAGCATTTCACAAGCGCATACCTACACTGGAGCTGCCTTTCAAGAATGGCGAATGGATCCGGTGGCATCTACATAGCAGTGATAGTGGATATACCCTACTGCCGGAGCTGTTACCCACCTTTTCACATACCAATGCCGGACGCGATGCTCATCTTGTAGACATGCAGCGGCACGAAAATCTGTTGGAAGAGGTGCAGAGCATTGCGCACGTTGGGTTCTGGGAATATGACATCAAGTCGGACAAGTTGTTTTGGTCCGATTTCATCCATACATTATTGGGTACAGACCCCAAGCAAGTCGAACTTACGTACGACCTGTTCTTTGGGTTTGTCCACCCTGCCGACAGGCAAATGGTGCATCAGGCCTATCAGGAGCATCTGAGCAGTAGAAAACCCTACAATATCATCCATCGGATTGTGTCCGGAAAAGGACAGATCAAGACGGTACGAGAGTATTGCTACACCGAAATGGATAGTGCCGGTACGCCTATACGTTCCATTGGTGTGATGATGGACCTCACCGGTACAACAGCGCTTGAAGATCAGGTGCTGCAGAGTGAACGGGAATTCAAAGAACTGTTTGACAGACTTCCCGTTGGCATTGTATATCAGGAGCGGAATGGCCAGATTACACGGGCGAATGAAGCTGCCTCCACCCTCCTCGGTCTAACATGGGGTCAAATGGTCGGACGTCAGTCTATGCATCCGGCATGGCGGGCCATGCGGCAGGACGGGAGCCCTTTCCCCGGCGAAGAACATCCTGCAATGGAGGCACTTCGTACCGGCAAACCGGTGCGGGAAGTCATCATGGGCATCTACCATCCCGAGAAGGATGCCAACGTGTGGATACTGGTAAATGCCGACCCTGAGTTCAAAGAAGGGGAATTGGAGCCTTACCGGGTGTTTACCTCATTCATAGACATTTCTGAGCGAATGGAGACCCTGCAACTGCTGCAGGAATCAGAAAGTGTACTCAATTCCATCCTGAACAGCTCCAAGGAAAGCATCTTCGCGGTTGACAACAACCAACAGGTGCTGTTCTTTAACCGCACCTTTGCCAATGACTTCCAGGCAGTGTATAACGTGACGGTAGAAAAAGGCCACAGGCTGATAGAAATACTACCAGATCCGGTATATCAGCAATGGATGAGCCGCTTGAATCAGGTAAAGGAAGGACAAACCATCCACGCTGTAGATCATGTGGTTGCCGGAAATCATGAGTTCTTCATAGAAGTTAGCATTGTACCCCTGCAGCAACAGGATCAAATCAATGGGGCTGTTATCTTCAGCCGCGACCTTACCAACGAAGAGCTGGCACGCAAGGCATTACTTGAGAGCAATGAACGCTTCCAGTCCATCTTCAACAACAGTGCATCACCGATGCTGCTGGTGGATGTGGGCATGCAAACCATCATCGATGCCAACCTGGCAGCGGAAAACTTCTATGGCTGGAACAAGCAGGAGTTACTGGCAAAGAAAGTCTCTGAGTTCAATGTTCAACCACTGGATGCGCTGCAAAACCTGGAAAAGCTCAAATTTGAATCACAAAACCAGATCTTACAGGTCACACACAAACGTGCCGATGGCTCCATCCGTGACGTAGAAATCTATGCGAGCCTGATCAAGCAAGGGAAAGAAGAGATGGTGATGGAAATCATCATCGACGTTACCGACCGCAACAGATATATCCACGCTACCGAGATCAAGAACAAGATCCTGCAAGACATCGCCTGGAGTCAGTCGCACCTGGTTAGGGCTCCCCTGTCGCGGATGATGGGATTGATCTCACTCATCAATACCGACAGCATCCTCACCGGTTCATTATCAGAGGATCAGTTGCGCATCATCCTGGATAACATCGTCAAATCGGGCAAAGAGCTCGACTTCATCATCAAAGACATCACAGACAAAACCGCACTTGTGAGCAACATAGAACATGAAGGCATCTATCTGCACCGCGACTCCATGCCGCTGGATGATTTTGAAGAGATGCAATTGCTGATGGTAGATGATGATCCGTTGATGCTGATGCTACAGGAACAGTTGTGTATACAGGCCGGACTGCACCCCAAACCGGTGCCCTTTAATGATGCGAATGTAGCCCTATCATACATTGAAAAAGAAGATAGACCGGGATTGGTGTTCCTGGTGCTGCTGGATATTCACATGCAGCCGCTGAATGGGTGGGACTTCATGGAAAAGATCAACAAGCTTACCCTACAGGGACAGCTGAAGATCGTAATCGTTACCGGCACTGACAGCATGTATGAGCGTATCTATGGTTCTAAATTTGCCTATGTAATCGACCACATTACCAAGCCCGTAACCGTAGATATGCTTCGGCAACTCAAGAATAATAACAAAATAAGCGTACTTTGGCGGATTGACCAGGACACTCAGGTCCTATAAATTCGTGAACATTGAACCTTCAGCAACTCCAATACATACTCGCTGTTGATAAGCACCGGCATTTTAGTGTGGCTGCGGAACATTGTTTCGTTACGCAGGCTACGCTGAGCATGATGATTAAGAAGTTGGAACAGGAGTTGGATGTGGTCATCTTTGACAGGAGCAAACATCCTGTCTTGCCGACAGACATCGGTAGAAAGATCATTGAGCAGGCCAGAGTAGTTGTACAGGAATCCAATCGGTTGCAAACTATGGCGCGTGATAGCCAAGAGGAGATTGCCGGAGAGCTTCGGCTGGGCATCATCCCTACGCTGGCACCCTACCTGTTGCCCTTGTTCCTGTCGTCCTTCCTGGCCAAATACCCGCAACTCCGGCTACAGGTATTCGAACTCACCACCGGGCAAATCGTGGAGAAACTAGAGCAACAGCAGTTGGATGTAGCGATACTGGCCACGCCCCTCAACCGCGCTACCTTGCGGGAAACGCCCCTGTTCTATGAGGAATTTGCGGTGTACGCTTCGCCACGGGAAGGCATTATCGAGAAGGAATACATCCTGCCGGGCGATATCGACATCAACCGCCTGTGGCTGCTGGAAGAAGGCCATTGCCTGCGTTCACAGGTGGTGAATTTGTGTGAGCTGCGCAACCGGGACAAGTCACTGCAGCAGCTGGAATTTGCTGCCGGCAGCATCGACACCCTCATCCGTATGGTAGATGCCAATCAGGGTATTACGATACTGCCACAACTGGCGCTACGTGAACTCTCCCATGAGCAGGGGCAATGTGTCCGACCGTTTCATGCTCCGGCACCGGTACGCGAGATCAGTCTGGTCACCTACCGCCATTATCT
>CAYYHM010000119.1:0-6689 GCA_964471795.1 uncultured Chitinophagales bacterium
TTCCGCACCCGCATATTTATCAACTCCACGATCAGCGAGAAGAAAATGGCAAAGTAGATGTACCCTTTCGGAACATGTAGATGCAGACCCTCCAGCACCAGCATAAAGCCAATCAGCAGCAGGAATGCCAATGCCAGTATCTTGATGGTAGGGTGTTGATTGATAAACGCTGCGATCTTTCCGGCAAAAATCAGCATCACTACCAACGAGATGATCACAGCTACCACCATCACCCAAATCTCCTGTACCAGCCCCACCGCTGTCAGGATAGAGTCGAAGGAGAAGACGATGTCCAGCAGGATGATCTGCATGATCACATTACTGAAGGTGGCCTGACCTTTGGACTGCTTCGATTCGTCGTGGCCCTCAATCTTACCATGGATCTCTGTGGTGCTCTTCGCCAGCAAGAACAATCCCCCTACGAACAAGATGATGTCCCGCCAACTGAGGGCATAGGGCTCCGCTGTCATCCAGTCGGGCAGCTGCAGGGTTACAACAGGATCCTTCAGTCCTACAATCCATGCAATGCTGAACAGCAGTGCTACCCGCACCAATAATGCAAGTGTAATACCTATAAACCGTGCTCTCGCTTGCTGCTGCTTGGGTAGCTTGTCGGCAGTAATGGAAATGAAGATGATGTTGTCGATACCCAACACGATCTCCATGAAGGTGAGGGTAACCAGACTGATGATGAGGTCGGCTGACATAACCGTGGATTAGTGCACCAGGGATATCTTGCCCGTCTTCACCAACTTGCCAGATTCATCAGACAACTGATAGAAGTACATGCCCCTGTCCAACTGCTGTACCTGCAATGTTGTGAGCCCCGGCTGAATGCTGCGGTTGCGTACTTCGCGCCCCATCACATCGAAGAGACGCAGTTGCAACGCGGACTGTCCCGGATTGCTGATGGACACATACGCTGTTGCAGGATTTGGAAACACATTCACCGACCTGATGGTCTGTAGCGGCTGATTGCCTACCGGAAAGGCTACCTGTACATTGTCTACCCAAAACCGGGATCCATCCTGCGGACTTGTCAACGTGGCGCTGGAGCTGAACACCAGCAACATGGAATCCGGAGTGCCCCCATTCAGGTAAGTGATGGGCATATCCTGTGTCGTGTATGCAGCCGTAGTATCCGTGATGAAAACACCGCCGAGCCCAACTGTATCTCGCACTGAGTTGGTAGCATCCCAGGCTGTCAGCACGATGAATACACCTGCCGTGTCCAGCGTTGCTGCACCTGCAGGAATGTATTTGAAGTCGAAGGTGAGCTTATCGGGTCGGTATGGGAAAGGCGTACCGCTGATGAATCCAACTTCCCCGGTGGCAAAGTTGAAATCGATAACACCCGTAGTGAGCACACCCGGCACATTGGCACCTGCCAGTGACACGAACTTGGTATGCAGAAGGGCAGCAAAGTTGCCATCTGTGGCGCTCGTATCTTTCAGCGTGGTGAACGTACCTGCCAATGACAACAGCTGATTGCCGGTGGTCCAGCCGTCAGGGTTCTCGAAGGTGAACACCTGCGTCCAGCTTTCAAAGCTGGGATTATTGATTTGTGCTGTAAGTGGAGCAGTCAGGGTAATCAGGCTCAACAAGAGTAGCAATGAACGCATTCGGTTAAATTTTACTCGAAATTACTACAATTTCAGGGCACTGCCTGTTAATAATGCCTATACCTCCATTAGTTTCGCATCTCCATCGATCTTTTTGGCAGGATTGATGTTCACCACAACAATTAATCATCCTAAAAATTAGCATATGTCAGTTCAAGTAGGTCAAGCCGCACCTGATTTCACCCTGTTCAACACCGACAAACAGGAAGTTACCCTTTCACAGCAGCAAGGAGCGGTGGTTCTCCTGTTTTTTCCGCTGGCATTCACAGGAGTATGTACTACCGAATTGTGTACCATCCGTGACGACTACAGCAGCTACAACAGCCTGAATGCCACTGTATTCGGCATTTCTGTGGATTCACTGTTTACGCTGGATAAGTTCAAGAAGGAGCAAAACCTGAACTTCGACTTGCTCTCTGATTTCAATAAAACGACGGCTGCTGCCTACGGCGCACTGTACGACACCTTTGTGTTCGGTATGGAGGGCGTAGCTAAGCGGTCTGCCTTCGTTGTAGACAGCAATGGCACCATCCGCTATGCTGAGGTGCTGGAAAGTGCCGGCGATCTGCCCAATTTCGACGCTATCAAAGAGGCGCTAAGTCAGTTATAACCCGATATACAGGCCGGCTAGTCCGGCCTTTTTTATCATGGCCATCAACAGATTCAACGTACGGGTATATGGCATCTGGATGCCGCAGGGGAATACGGTGCTGGTAGCTGATGAGATCGTGTGGGGGCGAAAGATCACCAAGTTTCCCGGTGGCGGGCTGGAGTTCGGCGAGGGTCCGGCAGATGCGATCATCAGGGAATGGAAAGAGGAACTGGCTACTGACATCCGCATCATCCGGCAGCTGTATTTCACCGACTTCCCGGTGGCCAGCTTCATGAATGACGGCAGTCAGGTGCTGAGCTTGTATTTTGAGGTTGAACCCCTGCATCCACTGCCAATAGCCTTGCGCGAAAAACCGTTCGACTTCCCGGAAGAGAAAGAAAGAGCAGAGGCGTTTCGGCTCATCTCATTGCACGACCTGTCGCCGGATCACCTTACCTTCCCCATCGACAAGCATGTGGCTACCCTGCTGATTGAGTCCTTTCAGAGCAAGGCTACCACGAAGTAATATGCCATCACGAAGCTGGCGATGAGCTTCAGGCCGATGCCCAGCATGAATCCTACCAGTGCCCCCCACCCTGCCCGCAGGCTCTGTGATCGGCTCTTCCCCTGCACCAGCTCGGCAATCACCGCACCCACAAATGGACCGATGATGATGCCAAAAGGCGGAAAGAAGAACAACCCGATGATAAGACCAATGGTAGATCCCCAAATACCGGCTTTGGTGCCGCCATATTTCTTGGTGCCCCACACAGGAATAATGGCATCTATCACTTGCACACCGATTGAGATACCCGCAAACAAGATCAGAAAGCCGGGAGAATAGTCGGCAAAACGGGTAAAATGGATGGCCAACAAGCCAAGATAGCTTATTATCGGTCCCGGAATTACCGGTAATACACATCCTACAATGCCGGTCAGCTGCAACAATACTCCTAAAACTACCAGTGCCTCATCCATGGCCTACTCTTTGGTTACATAACGAAGATCAAGCAGATTCATGGCGTTCACACCCAGATTTTTAACCCCGGGACGCGTAAACCGGTACACCTCATCATAGTACAACGGCACCACCGGCGCACTAATCATCACCAGACTATCCATGACACGGGCAATGTGATACGCTTCACGATCGCTGGTGGCCGCCACCAAGCTCACATACAGACTGTCGACTACCGCATCGGCAAAGGCCGTATAGTTAGGCGGAGACCCATATCCACTGAAAAACAACGCCATATAGCTCTCCGGATCGGGATAGTCGGCAATCCATGACCCCCGGAAGAAGGGTGCTTCCCCCTTTTCCATCCGGCTCCGCAGCAGTGCCGGCTGTGTTACCTCCAGCTGCAGTCGAATGCCGATTTGCGCCAGCTGGCTTTGCATGAACTCGCATAGGTCCATGTACGAAGGCGGCGCATACAAGGTGATGGGAGACAAGCCTTCCCCATTCGGATAACCTGCATCTGCCAGCAGCGAAGAGGCCTTCGCCGGATCATAGCTGTAGCCATAGTCTGCATCGGCAGCATAGCCCGGCATGCCGGCAGGTATCATGCCCTGTGTGGCCGGTATACCCTTGTTGTTGCGCAGAAACCGCAGCATATCCTTTCGATTGAATCCGTAATTGACAGCCTGTCGGATGGCTTGTAGCTGCTCAGGACCGGCAGCAGTATCGTTGATGCGAAAACCCAGGTACTCTGTGTTCAGGTAGGGTGACCGTAGCAATTGCATCTTATCGATGAAGCCGGGTGCCAGATTTCCCTCCAGCGTGAGTACCCTGTCTTTCATGCCTGCGTCGATATCGGAGACAAAATCCAGCGATCCATCCAGAAAGCTGAGGAACTCCATCATCTTGTTGTCGATGTGCTGGATTTCCACCCTTTGTATCCTGGGCAATCCATCCTCCCAATAGTGTGGATTCCTCTCCAATATCAACCCTTCATCCTCCACCCACGACACCAGCCGGAATGGCCCTGTACCCACCGGATGCCGGCGAAAAGCAGTCCCGTACGATGCCACCGCTTCCTGTGGCACCACAGCGCAATATGGCATGGTGAGAATACCCAACATGGGACGGAACGGCCGAAGTAACCGTAGTCGGAATGTCGTATCGTCAAGTGCTTCAAAGGGTTGTATGGTATCTACCTTGCCACGGAAGATCCACGACCCCGGGGAGGCGACCTCCGGATCCAGTATGCGGAGGAAGCTATATGCCACATCATGTGCCGTAACCTCGCGACCTATGCCATTGGGGAAACAATCGTCATCATGGAACCTGACGCCGCTACGCAGGTGGAAGGTGTACATTGTTCCTGAGGAATCGATCTCCCATCTGTGCGCAATGGCTGGCTGCACCATCAGCTGGCTGTCGAGTTGCACAAGCCCTTGATACAGGTGTTGGGTAACCCACGTGTTGGCCTGATTCCGGGCAAAAGCCGGATCGAGGCTGGTAAGACCTGCAGCGATGTTATACCGGAACACCTGCTGCGAATCAGCCCGTTCTTGTTGCCCGCAGGAGATGATGCCGATCAGCAGTATGCTGCAAAGTATACTACGCATACTGCAAAGTAACATCAAAAGCGGAGAAACCCTTCAATCTGATCCGACACGGATCGGCGGGTGGCCTCCTGCAGGATGTCGCCATTGGGGCCCATTTCAGTGCTGATGCGACTGATCGGTTGCTTGTGGTGATACACCTGCATCTTCAGATAGTGCAGGATATTGGTGAGGTGGTCCAGCCCCCGCAGATTGCCGGCGCGGCCGGAACTGAGGCCTGTGAGGCATACCTTCTTGTGGTAGAAGGCACGTTCAATCTCGCAGCTATCGATAACCAGCTTCAGGATACCCGGTATGCTGCCATTGTATTCCGGCAAGATGAAAAAGAACCGCTCTGCCGGAAAGAAGTACGTTTCCTGTATCTGCAGGAATGCCTCCGATTTGCGGTAGTCGGCATATCGACTGGCCAGCAGGAAATCATCAGGAAGGTCTTCCAGATTGAACAAGTTGGCCTCCAGCCCCTTATCTTGCAGGTACTGCCGGTAGTAGCGAGCCAAAAGGATGGATTTATTGCCTATTCGATTGGTTCCTGAAACAATAGTGATCATTTGTTGCTGTTGAAGGTTGCCTGAAGGTGGGTAAATAGTGGAAGTTTTGTGCAAAAGTAAACCCATTGCCCCCACTTCTGTTCACAGGCAAAGTTTTACCTTTATCTCTGCAGCCGAAAGGCTGTTTTCTGTTTATACAAAAACGAGGCAATCATGCAGATCACCTACTACGGACATTCCTGTTTCGGGGTAGAAGTCGGCGGCAAATCATTACTGTTCGACCCTTTCATCAGCCACAATCCGCTGGCGAAAGACATCGACATAGCTACTATCCAACCAGATTACATCCTGATTTCCCATGGGCACGGCGACCACATCGCTGATGCCGAAGCTATTGCCCGTCAGAGTGGGGCGCTCATCGTGTCCAACTATGAAGTGGTATCGTGGCTGGCCGGGAAAGGCATCACCAATGGCCATGGTATGAACTTCGGCGGAGCAGTGGCCTTCGATTTCGGCAAAGTAAAGTATGTGCAGGCCGTACATTCCTCAGGATTGCCTGATGGCACCTATGGTGGCAACCCGGGTGGTTTCATCATAGAAACAGAAGAGGGTAACTTCTACTTCGCCGGCGACACGGCACTCACCATGGACATGCAACTATATGGCCGCAAAGAGTTGGCCTTTGCCTTCCTACCCATCGGAGACAACTTCACCATGGGGATAGATGATGCGGTGACAGCGGCCAACTTCATCAAATGCAAGCACATCATCGCTATGCACTACGATACCTTCCCACCCATCACCATCGATAAGGAAGAGGCTTTACGTAAGTTCAGGAATGCCGAGGTAGAACTGATTTTCTTCGGCATCGGAGAAACCAAAACGATTTGAAACAACCAACATGGGTAAAGTAATAGCAATTGCCAACCAAAAGGGAGGTGTCGGAAAGACCACTACAGCCATCAACCTGGCTGCCAGTCTGGCTGTACTGGAACACCGTACACTCGTGATCGATGCTGACCCGCAGGCCAACACCACCTCCGGTGTAGGCTTCGACCCTAAGAACGTGAAGGCCAGCGTGTACGAGTGCATGATCAACGAAGCCCGCCCGGCAGATGTGATCCTGGAAACAGAAACACCGAACCTTTACCTCATGCCGTCCCACCTCGATCTGGTAGGGGCAGAAATCGAGTTGATCAACCATCCCAACCGCGAACGCATCATGCTACAGGTGATCAACGAGATCCGCGATCAGTATGATTACATCCTGATAGATTGCTCGCCCTCCCTGGGCTTGATCACGGTGAATGCGCTGACGGCTGCCGATTCGGTGATTGTACCCGTGCAATGCGAGTACTTTGCGCTGGAAGGCTTGGGCAAATTGCTCAACACCATCAAGATCGTGCAGAGCCGGCTCAA
>CAYYHM010000120.1:0-6617 GCA_964471795.1 uncultured Chitinophagales bacterium
CACTACACCCCCTCCACCAACTCCAGAAACTGGTTCAGATCACTTTCCCGGTCATATTGCTGCTGGTCTCGGTAGTATTGTTGCATGGTCTGCAACAGCAGCTTAATGACAGCATTGGTAGATATGGGATTGAAATGTGATGGCTGCGGCTCAATGCCTTCTTTCTCCAGGTATTCACGGATTTCCTGCTTGGTGAAGATTAGGCCGTTGTTGGCCGGATTGATGTAGAACAGGATGCCTTTACGGATGTCCATGTCTGTATACCGGATGTCGGTATCCGGAATGTCATCTTTCAAATAAGCCAGGCAGAAGTAGTGTGGCAATTGCACGGCATATACGTGCATACCCAGTTGTCTGGCCAGCGATAAATACAGTATCCCCAGCAACAAACCATTCCCTTTCCTGCTTTCCACCACTTTATTCATGAACAGGGATGTCCCTTCCGGGTCCTCTTCCGGTTGCCGCAAACCATACTCATAGTGGCGATAGAAAACGTGGTTGAAGAGGTTGATCTTTTCGATGGGCGACAAGAACCCACGCATCTCCATCCAGATGTCCCGCTTCATTTGTTCTATGCGGTTCCAGACCAGATGCTCGTTGAAGTCCGGGTAGCGGATGCGCGCCAGCAACAAGGCGCCGGTGAGCAAGTCTTTCTCCGGGCCATGCAGCCATTCCTGGAACGAAGCCAACACTTCGTCGCGCTGTATTTGTTGTATGAGCCGCTCGATCTGTTGCTGTAGTGCTTCTTCGGTGGCACTTTCCCATGCCTTCATCAGTGTTGGTACGATGTGGCTTCCCTCTTGTTGCAGGCGCTCCACTACATGCTGATGTACCTGTGGATCTTCATCATCCAACAGCCGTATCAGCGCCCATATTTCGGTAGGGGAGAGGGTTTGCATACGTCATCAGGAGCGTTTGCGTGGCGGGAAACGACGACCACCGGGCTTCTTGGCAGGTGCCTTCTCGATGATCTCCAGACATTCATCCAGCGTCAGGTATTCCGCCTTCTTATCCTTCGGAATCTTGTAATTACTGCTGCCCTTCTTGATATATGCGCCATAGGGGCCATTCAAGACGGAAATACCTGCATCTTCGAAGACCAGGATTTCCTTCTTCTTCGCAGACTCCAGCTGATCTTTGATCACAGCGATGGCCTCCTCCAGGGTGATGCTCATCGGGTCATGTTCTTTCAGCGAGTAGTATTTCTTCTGGTACTGCACGTATGGGCCGTATCTTCCTGCGTTGGCTACTATGGGGTCGCCCTCATAATCACCCAGTTGACGCGGCAGCTTGAACAGTTCCAGCGCATCTTCCATCGTGATGGTTTCCAGACTCTGCTGCGGCTTCAGCTTGGCGTATTGCTTGTTTTCATCATCGGCAGCACCAATCTGTACCATAGGGCCGAACTTGCCCATCCGGGCAATAACGGGCTTGCCGTTTTCCGGGTGTATGCCCAGTTCTCGCTCTCCGGTAATGCGGTCTGCCTCACCTGCTTCCTTCACCGTCTTTACAAACGGTTGATAGAATTCATCAATTACCTTCTCCCACTGTTTGTTGCCGTGTGCTATGATGTCGAAGTCTTTCTCCATCTGTGCCGTGAAGTGGTAATCCATGATGTCGGGGAAGTGTTCCAGCAGGAAATCACTTACCAGCATACCTATATCAGTCGGGAACAGTTTCGCTTTTTCACTGCCGGCCATCTCGCTCAGTTGCGAGCGGCTGATCTGGCGGTTCTTCAACTCCAGGTCTGCATATTTACGCTCCACACCTTGCCGGTCTTCCTTCACCACATAGCCGCGTTTCTGTATCGTGGAAATAGTAGGGGCGTAGGTAGAAGGTCGTCCGATTCCCAGTTCTTCCAGCTGCTTTACCAGGCTGGCTTCCGTAAAGCGCGGGGCATGCCTGCTGAATCGCTCTGTAGCGTTCATTTGCGTCAGGTCCAGTACCTGACCTTCGTGGATAGGAGGCAACATGCCCTCGGTATCCTCATCGCTCTCCTCATCCGAACTCTCAAAATACACCTTGAGGAAACCATCGAACTTCACCACCTCGCCTTTGGCTGTCAGTGGATGGGGTGCCTTGCCACTAATCGGCTCTACTTCAATCACCACATTGGTCCGCTCCAGCTGTGCATCGGCCATCTGTGAGGCCAGTGTGCGCTTCCAGATCAGCTCATAGAGGCGTTGTTCATCGCGGTTGCTGCTCACCTTCCGCAGGTTCATGTCTGTAGGACGGATGGCCTCGTGGGCCTCCTGTGCGTTGGCGTTCTTGTTGGCATAGGTGCGGCGCTGGTGGTAGTCGGCACCAAACTGATCCACAATGGCCTCACGGGCACTTTGCAGGGCTGTCTCCGACAGGTTTACCGAGTCGGTACGCATATATGTAATGTGACCATTTTCGTACAACTTCTGTGCGATGGTCATGGTACGAGATACACTGTAGCTCAGCTTGCGGCTGGCTTCCTGCTGCAGGGTGGAGGTAGTAAACGGCGGTGCCGGTGATTTCTTGCCCGGTTTTACGTCGATGGATCCAATGCGGAAGGTAGCGCCGTTGCAGGCCTCCAGATAAGCCTGGGCGGCAGCTTCATTAGGCAGGTTGGTGGCCAGTTCAGCCTTCAGCTTGCCTTTCTTGCCATCCTTGCCGGTAACATCAAACAAGGCTACTACTTTGAAAGAAGAGGTAGCCTGAAAATGTTGGATTTCCCGTTCCCGCTCTACAATCAGACGCACCGCCACCGACTGCACACGGCCGGCGCTCAGGTTGCCCTTTACGCTGATCTTACGCCACAGGATGGGTGATATCTTATATCCCACCAGACGGTCGAGGATGCGGCGGGCCTGCTGTGCATATACCAGGTTCATATCCACCGTGCGGGGCTGCAGCACGGCTTTCTGTATGGCAGGTTTGGTGATTTCGTGGAATACGATACGCTTGGTGCTGGCCGGACTCAGGCCCAACACTTCGCACAGGTGCCAGCTGATGGCCTCTCCTTCACGGTCTTCATCAGTCGCCAGCCATACCTCTTCGGCCGATTTGGCCAGCTTCTTGAGCTCCTGCACTTGCTTGGACTTGTCGGCAGGTATCACATACTTGGGTGCATAGCCATGCTCCACATCAACATTCATGTCACCGGAAGGCAGATCACGGATATGACCATACGAGGAAACCACCTTGAAGTCGTCTCCGAGGTATTTTTCAATGGTTTTGGCCTTGGCAGGCGACTCTACAATGAGGAGGTTTTTCGACATACAGCAGCGATTTCAATGAGTGGAGATGATGCAAAGTAACGGGTTTACTGCCGAGTCTGCCAAGTGGTAGCCAGCGGTTTTTGTTCCTTTCAATGCATAAAAGCATTGAAAAACAGGCAAAAAAAAATTAATCGCCTGTCAAAAAGAAGGCATCGGTGATGTGTAAGACCTCCCGGCAGACCCCTTGTTGCAGGATGATACTCACCACATCGAACCGGATTTCCGGGTTGTCGGGTTGTGTTTCCAGCCAGGCACCGGCTGCCTTAGACAGCCATTCCTGTTGCCGTACCGACACAAATTCCTCCGGATGACCAAAATAATGGGTATTTCGGGTTTTTACCTCAACGAATACCACCTGCTCGCCATCACGGGCAATGATGTCCACTTCAGCACGACTCCATCGCCAGTTGGTAGCCAGCACCTGCATACCTTTCTCCTGCAGATGCTTGATGGCAATCTCCTCGCCTGTATTTCCGGTGGTCTGTTGAGGCGTCTTCATGGCTCAGTTACTACTACCTGACCCTGATAGCTACGGTTGTTACCCGGCTCGACTACTTCATACATATATATACCGGTGGGTAGATCGATCCACCTGATCGTGCCATCATGGCTTGCGCCATGCCATATCTGTCCCAATACATTGGTGATTCGGTAGGTAAATTCACTGTTGCCTCCCCAGGTCGATCTGCTCCCTGCATGCACCGGATTGGGTGAGAACACGGGATGGTCTGTTGATGGGGGCAGCAGGAAGGTAGTCAAGGGGATATGCCTGCCCATGATGGTAACCTCTGTGGGCTGTTGCAAGTCCTGTCGGTCTAGGGAAAAGCTGCCTGCGTCAGTATGGTAGCCTACTTGCTGATCACCAAGCTGGAATCCGATATGTACCCATTCTCCTTGCGGCCAAGACCAGTGATAGGTGGTGGCAGAGGAATCGTGTGACAACTGCGCTGATGGCGCCACAGGCGGCAAGGCAGTGGGGTCTCCCAGCAGGATGAATTGCTGCAGGGTGAGTTCTGTGAGTTGCAGGTAGTTGTCCGGGAAAGACCGGATGAGCTGATGCTGTGCTTTCAGAAAGGCCTCGCCAATGGTAAAATGGGGATGCTGTAGGTAGGAAAACAGGAGGTGCTTGGCCATGGTGTCGCTGTAGTCGTAGTGGCAGGGCCCTGTGCAGCCCACAAAGGCCACACCGCCACTTGTAACAAAGGCTTCACCCATGCTCAGCCCGTTTGGTAGGGTAAAGTCGGCTACATTGCAGGCAGCGCTGGACACCACTGTGGGAACAGGAAGCGTCATTTGTACAATGTCGTCCGCTTGAATCCCCGGTTGCAGACTATTGAACCCTACAGCATCACCATGGCCAAAGTATACAAGCCACTGCAATCCGTCGGCCAGGGCTGTCAGTATCCTGTCGCCATTGTTGGTGCCCGTGGATTGTTGCAGCAAGAGAGTAGACAGCCCATAGGTCTGCAATGAATCTGCCACTTGTTGTCCCTGCCAATCATCGAAATGCAGGGTGCTGGCACTCACCAGAGCCTGCGGAGGCATAAGATTAGATTGTTGTTGATGTTGTTCCTGCTGCTGCAACCAGGCGAGGGCAGAGGTAGGGTTATTCATGGGCAGTCGCCCAACTACCCAATCTGGTGCGAAATCACGGTCGTCGTACAGGCTGTATCCGTAGTCGTGGATGGTTTGCTGCAATCCCAGAAATGGCGGTATCAACCACTCATCACCCAGCAGCCAAACATGTGTTACGGGCGACTGATCATGAAGTTCCCGAATGGCATCACGGATGTCTTCGGCATCGGGCCAGGTGCCCAGAGAAGACACCGGCAGGATGGTTGCGGGAATCCCCAGCGTAGCCTTCCGGTGGGCTATATCGGTCGCCACATTCTCCCAGCCGTCCGGCGCCACTATCAGCAGCCTGCCCGTGTGCTGGGCTGCTAATGACAACCCGGTAAGGCAACATATGAAGAGGAGGTGTTTGATCACAGGCATAAGCATGGGTAAGTCAGTGGCAGGTTGTATGGCCGTTGGAGTGACAGACCTGTCTCACTTTTGTGTTTCTGGAAAATACAGCAATTCCGGTTACTGATTGGCAATATGTCTGATTGATTCCGCATTTATACCGGTAAATTTAGTCACCTTGGCTAATTTCGGGATCACAAGTCTGTGATGGATTTGTCACAAAAAGACAGCAACCATGATGAAAGAATTGATAGCCGGATTTCCGGCACAACTGCAAGAAGCACTGACGATTGGACAATCCGCCAGACTCCGGCGGCCGGACAGAGAAATCACCAACATACTGGTCAGTGGTTTGGGTGGTTCGGGTATCGGCGCCAGTCTGGTAGCGGAGTTGATCGCCGGAGAATGCCCGTTGCCGTTTGCAGTCAACAAAGGATATTCGTTGCCGGCATATGTGGACAGCCACTCGCTGGTGATCATTTCTTCGTATTCCGGCAATACGGAAGAGACGCTGATGGCCATGCAGGATGCGCTGGACAAAGGTGCCTATGTAGTGTGCATCACGTCGGGCGGTAAGGTGGGCGACATCGCAATCGACAGAGACCTGGATCACATCATCATCCCCGGTGGCAACCCACCACGGGCGTGCCTCGGTTATTCACTGGTACAGCAGTTGGTGATCCTGCAGCAATATGGATACATCGGCGACAGCATCCTCAACGGAGTTGCCAGGGCCATCGTGATGCTGCAAGAGCAGCAGGATCAAATCCGCACAGATGCCGAATCGCTGGCCGCCTATCTTGTCGGGAAACTGCCGGTGCTCTACACGACGGACAGGCTGGGTAGCGTAGCGGTTCGATTCCGCCAGCAGATCAATGAGAACGCCAAGATGCTGTGCTGGCACCATGTGCTACCGGAATTGAACCACAACGAGCTCATGGGCTGGCGCGATGAAAACGACACGCTGGCGGTGCTGTTTTTGCGGCATCAGGATGATTTCGAGCGCAATCAGCAAAGGATTGAATTAACCAAGCACGTGATTGGTAAGTACACCCCTCATGTCCGCGAACTTTGGTCTGTTGGCGATAGCGACATCGAGAAAGCGTTGTACCTGATTCACCTCACAGATTGGTCTACCTGGTATATGGCCGAGCTGCGACACCATGATGCCATGGAAATTGCCGCCATCGACTTCCTGAAGAACGAGCTGGCCAAACAGCCGCTGTAGCGTTGGGTTGAATTAGATGATTAGAAATTGCTTGGCTACCGAAGGAAGGAAAAACTTCTCAGGGGCATTTAGCCCCTCAGAAGTTTCCCCGGAAAAAGAACCTCAGGCTCATATTTGCCCGATAGAAGTAACCAATTGTTGAACCAAAACGGTCAACGCTATTTAGGGATGGTCAC
>CAYYHM010000121.1:0-6612 GCA_964471795.1 uncultured Chitinophagales bacterium
GATTTCAGGTAGACACCATGCCCCATATGGGTAGTACGGTGCTGCTGCTGGATGGAAATGGCAACGATGGTGCGCAAAACAACACGTTCATCGACGGTAGCAGCAACAATTTTACAGTAACCCGTGTAGGCAATACTACGCAAGGAACCTTTTCGCCCTTCTGCAATACCGGGGGTAGTGGGTATTTTGATGGGAATGGAGATTATCTTGAAGTTGCCCCGAATGCAGCTCTTCAATTTGGTACCGGTGATTTCACGATTGAGGGCTGGTATTATCAATCGAGCAGTGCTGGATTTAGAACCCTTTTCTCAAATGGCTCATTTACTTCCGGTATACTACTACGCACCGGCACATCAGGTCACGGCCTATGGATCAACAATGCAGCACTTGGCGCTTGGGGTACTCCGGCAGATGTGCCCTTGAACACATGGGTACACATTGCATTAGTTCGCAGTGGTACCAATGTTCAAGTATATGTAAATGGTGAGAGTAAGTTGTCGGTTACAAGCACAGCTAACATTATTCCACCGGCAGCTTTGCAGGTCGGGAGATCTGTTCATGCAAGTAATGAAATTTGGCATGGCTACATATCCAACTTCCGCATAGTGAAAGGCACCGCCCTCTACACATCCAACTTCACTCCTTCCAATAATCCCCTCACGGCTGTTTCCGGCACATCGTTGTTGCTGAAGTTTGAGAATGGCCCGTTGGATGACAGCCGGCGTAGGCATGTTTTAGAAACGGTAGGGAACGCACAAATCAGCACGGTGGAAAGTAAATTCGGGGGAGCAAGTATGGCCTTTGGCGGGGTAAGTGGAGCCAGAGTAACAGCACCGTCTAGTATCGATTTTGCCTTTGGCACCAATGACTTTACGCTTGAGTATTGGTTATATTTGAACGGTGCCTCTGGAACTCAAGTTCAACTTGACTTTCGAACTGCCACCTCCCAAGCAGTACCAACAATCTATTCGAGTGGTACAGGTTTGAGGTATTATGTTAGTGGAGCTGATCGCATCACCGGTGGTGTTCTAAGCCCTGGTCAATGGTATCACATTACATTATGCCGTTCAGGCAACGATCATCGATTATTTATTGATGGCAATCAAATTGGAGCAACTTGGGTAAGTGCCACGAATTATGTGCAAAATTCCATTCATATTGGCAATAGATGGGATGGAGGCTTTCCTGTAAATGGCTACATCGATGATCTACGCATCACCAAAGGCGTCGCCCTCTACACATCCAATTTTACCCCGCCAACAGCACCATTCAGTGGTAGTGCTCCTCCCTCCGGCTTTGCCATCAGTTCGGAAAATCAGCTCACCCTGGGTGGTACGGCAGCAGCTAACCTCAAGTACCCGGTGCCGGGCACATCAGTTGCCAACGACTTTTCTGCTGCCACCCCTCAGACATTGCCTGCTGCTTATCCTAAGGGATATAATGGCTTCTACATCATGAAATACGAGGTAAGTCAGGAGCAGTGGATGAACTTCTTCAACGTACTGACATCTATTCAAAAGCCTGCCTTGGACATCACCTCGGCAACCGGCAAGAACAGTGATGCCATCATGTTCCGCAACAACATCAGCTGGACAACAGGTGATGCTATATTGAATGGGGGTACGCATGGCAACGTAGCCTGCAACTACCTGAGTTGGGTGGATGCTATGGCTTACACCGATTGGGCGGGGTTGCGTCCGATGACAGAACTGGAATACGAGAAGGCTGCCCGCGGTAATGATGTGGCAGTAGGGGGCAGTCCGGTGTCTGGCGGCGCGTGTGGCGGTTCAGGCCTTGTGCCGGTAACTGCAATCAGCAACAGTGGTGCGGGGAATGAAGGATCGGCGGGAACTGCCAATGCCATATTCGACAACCGTACCGGTGGTCCGCTGCGTACGGGCAGTCTGGCTACGTCCAACTCTACCCGTGCCTCTTCGGGAGCCGGTTTTTGGGGAGTAATGGAGCTGGGAGGCAATGTATCGGAGCAGGTTGTCACCTTTGGCAACGCCGATGGAAGAGCCTATACTGGTGTACATGGTAATGGCGCAATAACCAAACAGGGATATGCGGACGTCAGCAGCTGGCCCGGGTATGTTACCTCGGCAGTAACAGGAGCTACCGGCACCGGCAGGCGGGGCGGAAGCTGGGCCGATACCGAAAATCTGTTACGGATTTCCAACAGGTTCGAAGCCAACACCGCCGTGTCTGCCCGTGATAACAAAACCGGCTACCGGGCAGTCCGATCATTACCCACCTCTACAGTTCTTTAAGACGTAATTATGACAGGTAATTTCCACTTTATCAGCTCATCATTGTCCAGCTCGAACCCAATATCCGAACAGTCAGTAGATTATGGGAATCGAACTGCGTTCACGGATAGAAAAAAAACCTTTCGCGATAGCACGCTGGCTAGAGAGATCATCGTAGTTCTGATGTTGATGATCTGCGCAGGAATTGTCCATGCCAACGACATACGGGTGGATAAAGTAACCATGACCGGCCGTGATATATCTGCCGGAGCGGATGATCCGGCCAACTTTACCATGGTGCAGTTCGACCTCACTTGGGAGAATTCCTGGCGTGCATCCGTACCGGTGAGTTGGGATGCGGCCTGGGTGTTCGCAAAGTTCCGGTTGGGTGCCACCGACTATTTATCGGCGCCGGGTGCTACCAACAGTGGTACTACCATCACCGTGCACAGTACAGTAGGACTTCGGCCGGGCATGCCGGTGTTTGTGGAGAGTGGTACGGGTGCTTTTGCTGCCGGCACCACCATCAGCAGCATCACCAATGCCACCACCTTTGAGGTAAGCGATCCATTGACCACGCCGCTCAGCGGCAAGGCTGTGGTGCGTGCTGAGCGGATCTGGGAGCACTGCTGGTTGCATGACAGCGGCCATCAAAAGGGCAGCATCGGCGCAGGCGCCAGTGTACAAGC
Source organism: uncultured Chitinophagales bacterium (assembly GCA_964471795.1). Lineage (GTDB taxonomy): Bacteria > Bacteroidota > Bacteroidia > Chitinophagales > S012-47 > CAJXXO01. The sequence continues at coordinate 2,939 of CAYYHM010000121.1, forward strand.
GGGACTGCAGGATGAAACTGCGGCCTTTGATGTAAGCAACAACCCGGCGTTGGGTGCGTACTTCTATCGGGCGGCCACGGGTGCCGGCACGTTCAGCACTACTGGGGCGCAATTGCGCTGGAACTATGGGGCACAGGGTGTGCGCGATAATGATGTTGTGGAAGTACAGGTATTTGCTGTAGAGATGACTTACGTGCCGCAGGGTGGTTTTCAGTTGGACACCATGCCACATATGGGCAGTCCGGTGCTGCTGCTGGATGGTAATGGCAGCAATGGTGCGCAGAACAACACCTTCATCGACGGTAGCAGCAACACCTTTACGGTAACGCGTTTTGGAAATACCACCCAAGGAACCTTTTCGCCGTTCTGTAATACAGGGGGTAGTGGGTTCTTTGATGGGAGTGGGGACTATCTATTATTTCCAAATGATAATAATTTTGCTTTTGGCACAGGAGATTTCACCATAGAAGCATGGGTTTATAAGAGGGCAAACACCCTACAAACTATAATGAGCAACCTCAATTCTAGTAGTGATGGGAATAGTACTGTATGGTTATATGTCAATGCCAATAATGCAATAGTTACAAGTACTTGGTTTACTGCTCTTTCAACCTCTGCAAGTAATGTTGTATCAAATGATAATTGGTTTCATGTTGCATGGTGTCGTTCCGGTACAAATACCTCTGTATGGGTAAATGGTAATAGAGTATCCAATTATACTAATTCTTCAAACTTTAGTTTAAATAATGGATTTAGGATAGGGGCATACGGAGCAGGTTCTACTCCATTGAACGGATTTATTAGTAATGCAAGGGTTGTAAAAGGTACATCAATATATAATCCTTCAAATACAAATTTCACCCCTCCCAATAATCCCCTCACAGCAGTTTCCGGCACTTCGTTGTTGCTGAAGTTCGAAAATGGCCCGTTGGATGACAGCCAGCGTCGGCACAATGTAGAGACGTTTGGCAACGCACAGATTAGTACCATGCAGAGCAAATTCGGGGGAGCGAGTATGGCTTTTGATGGGAGTGGGGATGTGTTGACCATTGCTGACGATAATGCGCTCGATATGGGTAACAATCCTTTTACCTGGGAATGTTGGGTCTATGCCAACAGTGCGCAAACAGGTGTGTGGAGAGCCATTTACTCAAAAAGGAATTCAACTGGTTGGGTTAATGGGCCTATTCTATACATAAACACAGGCAACAGACTTGCGCTGTATGAAACTTTCAATAATAGTAGTTGGAGTATCAATAATTTGACGGCCAGTACTACGCTACCACTGGATAGCTGGGTGCATGTAGCAGTTACCTGGGATGGTAGTACCTACAGGATTTTCCAAGGTGGTACACAAGTAGCATCCCTTCCCTCAGCTACACCACCGGCTGTCAATGCCAGCAACTTGTATATTGGAGGTGAGGTGGGGGCTGCAAATGCTTTGAACGGCTACATTGATGATCTTCGCATCACCAAAGGTGTCGCCCTCTACACATCCAATTTTACCCCGCCAACAGCACCATTCAGTGGTAGTGCTCCTCCCTCCGGCTTTGCCATCAGTTCGGAAAATCAGCTCACCCTGGGTGGTACGGCAGCAGCTAACCTCAAGTACCCGGTGCCGGGCACATCAGTTGCCAACGACTTTTCTGCTGCCACCCCTCAGACATTGCCTGCTGCTTATCCTAAGGGATATAATGGCTTCTACATCATGAAATACGAGGTAAGTCAGGAGCAGTGGATGAACTTCTTCAACGTACTGACATCTATTCAAAAGCCTGCCTTGGACATCACCTCGGCAACCGGCAAGAACAGTGATGCCATCATGTTCCGCAACAACATCAGCTGGACAACAGGTGATGCTATATTGAATGGGGGTACGCATGGCAACGTAGCCTGCAACTACCTGAGTTGGGTGGATGCTATGGCTTACACCGATTGGGCGGGGTTGCGTCCGATGACAGAACTGGAATACGAGAAGGCTGCCCGCGGTAATGATGTGGCAGTAGGGGGCAGTCCGGTGTCTGGCGGCGCGTGTGGCGGTTCAGGCCTTGTGCCGGTAACTGCAATCAGCAACAGTGGTGCGGGGAATGAAGGATCGGCGGGAACTGCCAATGCCATATTCGACAACCGCACCGGTGGTCCGCTGCGTACGGGCAGTCTGGCCACGGCCACCTCTACCCGTGCCTCTTCGGGAGCCGGGTTCTGGGGAGTAATGGAGCTGGGTGGCAACGTATCGGAGCAGGTAGTCACTTTCGGTAACTCCGCCGGCAGGCTCTACACCGGGGCACACGGTAATGGTACGCTAACCAAACAGGGATATGCGGATGTCAGCAGCTGGCCGGGGTATGTTACCTCGGCAGTAACGGGTGCCACAGGCACCGGCAGGCGGGGCGGAAGCTGGGCCGATACCGAAAATCTGTTACGGATTTCCAACAGGTTCGAAGCCAACACCGCCGTGTCTGCCCGTGATAACAAAACCGGCTACCGGGCAGTCCGATCATTACCCACCTCACCCGTACTGTAAACACCAGGCACAGCAATGATTACCTCACATAAGTTTGTACAGACATTGGATACACCCATCATAGGAGAGAACAGAAAACTAATGTTTACAGCAGGTACGTTTGTGCCATCAGTAATGTATTTTCTTTCCGGTAGGGTAGTGAAGCTGGTGTTGTGGTGTTGCCTCATGTGGGGCAGCAGTAGCGCTGTACAAGCCAACGACATACAGGTCAATAATGTTAGCCTCACCGGACGCAACACGTCTGCGGGCAGCAACAGTACCGCCAACTACACCATGATACAATTCAACCTCACTTGGGAAAACTCCTGGCGGAGCAGCTCACCGGCCAACTGGGATGCGGCGTGGGTGTTTGCCAAGTTCCGCGTGGGAGACACCGACTACCTGTCGGCGCCGGGTGCTACCAACAGTGGCACTACCATCACGGTGCACAGTACGGTGGGGCTTCGGCCGGGTATGCCTGTATTTGTACAAAGTGGCACGGGTACATTTGCCGCCGGTACGGTGATCACCAGCATCACCAATGCCACCACCTTTGAGGTAAGTACTGCGTTGACTACGGCGCTTAGTGGTAAAGCGGTGGTGCGTGCTGAGCGCATCTGGGAGCACTGCTGGCTGCATGACGGCGGCCATCAAAAAGGCAGCATCGGGGCAGGCGCCAGTATACAGGTGGGTCTGCAGGACGAGGCCTCTGCCTTCAATGCCACCTCCAACCCGGCGTTGGGTGCCTATTTCTACCGGGCTACCAACGGAACCGGCACATTCACCACCAATGGCGCACAGCTACGGTGGAACTATGCGGCACAGGGCCTCAAGGACGATGACATCGTGCAAGTGCAGGTGTTTGCTGTTGAAATGACCTATGTGCCGCAGGGTACCTTCGAAGTGGATACCATTCCCTACAACCTGATTGCCACCACGCTACTGCTTGACGGCGACGGCAGCAACGGTGCGCAGAACAATACTTTCATCGATAGCAGCAGCAACAATTTTACGGTAACGCGTTTCGGCAATACCACACAAGGAACCTTTACGCCCTTTTGCAATACCGGTGGCAGCGGGTATTTTGATGGAAGTGGGGATTATGTAAGTGTGCCGGATGATGTAGCCTTCGACCTGCAGGGCGTTGATTATACCTTCGAGTGTTGGGTGT
>CAYYHM010000122.1:0-6568 GCA_964471795.1 uncultured Chitinophagales bacterium
CCTCCGGTTTGATAGGAGAGATACCCGGTTGTACGGTTATAGGCGATGCTCCGGATTACCACATTACTGTCGAAGTCACCATTCGGTGCAACATAACCAATAGTCCCGCTGAACAAACCACGTCGGCTACGTTCATATTGCTCTATCAGTTCCATGGATTTCACCTTAGGCGCTCCGGTCATACTGCCCATCGGGAATGCATCTCGCACAGCTTCGGGTATGGTTACCGAAGGGAGTTTGCTGGCGGTTACCGTACTGATCATCTGATGCACCGTCTGAAAGGAATAGATACCAAATAGTTCCGGCACCTGCACACTGCCGGTTACCGCAGATTTTGCCAGGTCGTTCCTCACCAGGTCTACAATCATCACATTCTCTGCCCGCTCCTTGGGGTGGCCCTGCAGCCATGTCTTCAATGCCTCATCTTCTTCTTCCGTTCGGCCTCTCTTTACTGTGCCTTTTATCGGCTGTGAAATCAGATCACAACCACGGCATGCCAGGAATCGCTCCGGACTTTGCGACAACAGGTAGCAATCATCCCACCTTACAAATGCCGCAAACGGGGCTTTGCCAATCCCGTTGAAGGCAGTAAAACATAAATACGGATCCAGGTCAACCTTGTCGGCCCACCATTCCACACACAGATTCACCTCATAGATATCGCCTGCAGCGATGTGTTCCTGCAATCGGCGGACAGTGTCAAGGTAGTCGTCCTTACTCATATTGCAGGAAAGGGAAACCTTTGGCGCTTGCCAAACTTTGCCCGGCAAGACACCCAGCAGCTGGCGCCACACCGCTTCTGCATCTCCCTCCTGTACTGATATGGTTACCGTATCCGATGCCTGCTCAATCACTATCATCGGCATCATCCATCCCAGCAAAGGAAAACCCACCCCATCCGGATGTGATGAGGTCAGCGCTTCAATATCGTTCTTCGCATCATAGGAAATAAACCCAAATGAGTATCCTTCATGCTCCTGTGTCCACTTGTTCCAAGTCGCAAACAGGTTCGTCTCGGGTTGGCAGACATGCCATGCACCGGCACCTACCAACAAGTCGGTGCGGTGGTATGCATCGTGGGTATGCTCATTATTTACCAGCACAAAAGACTTGCTGAACTGTGGCAGCCACGCCATGACAGCCGCCAGCAAATCCACCCCCTCAGGGATTGTACTGGAAAATTGCTTCATTACAGGTGAACCAATTGCTCACGTCCGGGTCCGGTACTGATCATACTGATACGTGTGCCAAGTGCCTCGGACAAGAATCCGATGTAGTGCATAAAAGCAGCGGGAAACTCATCGGCTGACCGCATCTCACTCAAGGATTGCTGCCATCCGGGTATGGACGTATAATCCGGCACTACGGAAGCCTTGCCAATGTCGAACACCCACCTGTCGGTGGTGATGCCATCAATTGTGTAGGCTGTTGCCGCTTTTACCTCCTCGAATACATCCAGCACATCATTCTTGGTAATGGCCAGCTGTGTCACGCCATTCAACATGATGGTATAGCGAAGTGCCGGCAGGTCAATCCACCCGCAACGGCGTGGGCGTCCCGTAGTAGCACCATACTCGCCACCGATGTCACGCAGCCGCTGTCCCTCTTCATTGTCCAACTCCGTGGGGAATGGTCCGCTTCCCACCCGAGTGCAATAGGCCTTAGAGATACCGATTACTTCCTTGATGTGTCGGGGTGCGAGCCCCAAGCCGGTAAGCACGCCGGCAGTAATAGTGTTGGAAGAAGTTACATATGGATAGGTGCCGAAGTCGATGTCCAGCATAGATCCCTGGGCACCCTCCGCTAATATCTGCTGACCTTTTTGCAAGGAGTCGTTCATATAGAATTCTCCGTCAACCAGGCGAAACTGTTGCAGGAAAGAAATGCCTTCCCACCAGGCTTCTTCCATTGGTGCCAGGTCATACGCAAAATCATACATCTCCAACAGCTGCAGGTGTTTTTCCTTCAGAGCCTGATACTGTGCCGCAAAATCCTGCTGCAAGATGTTACCTACCCGCAGTCCGTTCCGTCCGGTCTTATCCATATAGGTAGGACCGATACCGCGCAGGGTGGATCCGATCTTCGCCTGTCCCTTCGCAGCCTCAGAGGCCGCATCAAGTACCTTGTGGGTGGGGAGTATCAAGTGGGCCTTTTTGGCGATGAGTAACTTACGCCGCACATCAACACCATGCCCGGAAACGGTTTCAATCTCCTTCTTCAAGGTCACAGGATCCAACACAACTCCATTACCGATGAGATTCATCGGTCGCTCGTGAAAGATCCCGGAAGGTATGGTGTGCAACACCACCTTCTTACCATCGAATACGAGGGTATGACCGGCATTGGGGCCTCCCTGAAACCGTGCAACCACATCATACCGTGGCGCCAATACGTCAACTATCTTACCTTTGCCTTCATCACCCCATTGAAGGCCAAGCAGCACATCTACTGCCATAATTGTATACTTTCAGCTAATACAGGACTATTCCTGACTGTTCAACAATGCTACCGCCTCCTCCACCGTAGGTCGGTCAATGAAAATCGAGTTCAATTTGGTCATTACCAGTAACCTCGACAATTCCTGAGGAACATTGCTCAATGCAACTTCACCTCCGGCCTTACGGTACTTGGTAAGGATATTCAGCAACAGGTTGAGGCCGTTGGAATTAATAAACTTCACCTCTCCCAGCTGTATGACCATTTTACCAGAACCCTGCTCTATAAGCTTTGTGATTGTATGTACTATCTCAGAATTGTAGATCCCCGTCAGTACGTTGCCTTTAACAGACAACACATCTACGCCATCGTATTTACTGAAAGTGTAATCCATAGCCCGATTCATTTTTTGGTTGCCGGCATGTATTCGCAATTATCCCTTGTACAACTTCCATACATGGTAAGCGAATGATGATCGATTTTAAAATTAAACAGATTACCGATTGTAGTCTGAATTTGCTGAATACGGGGGTCACAAAATTCCAAAACTCTATTGCAATCTACACATATCAGGTGATCATGCTGCCTATACCCATAGGCTTTTTCATACAGCGCCTGATTCTTACCGAATTGATGCCTTGACACAAGGTCGCACTGCACCAGCAGATCCAGGGTATTGTAAACGGTGGCCCTGCTCACCTGATAATCGCCGGTCTTCATCTGCAGATATAATGTTTCCGCATCAAAGTGGTCATTGCGACGGTATACTTCTTCCAGAATGGTAAATCGTTCCGGTGTTTTCCGCTGCCCGTTGTTTTCCAGGTAGGCGGCGAAAATCTTCTTCACCTCTTCTATGGTTTCTACTGTGGTGGACATTGGTTGCGGAATATGATACAAAGGTAACGAATCCCTATTCCATCGGGTTACTCATCTTCCACATCGTACCGAGACACTGAATTGATACCCTTGAGGTCTTTCAATCTGACAATTAGGCGGTTGAGCTGCTCCGTATCATTCACATACACCATCAGATTGCCTTCGAATACACCATCGCGGGTGTCGATACTGATAGCCCTGATGTTGATCCGCATCTCACCGGAAATGATGTTGGTAATACGATTCATGACCCCTACATCGTCGAGCCCAGTAATGGTGAGGCCGGTAAGGAAGGCAATCTTCTCGCTTTTTGTCCACCTTGCCTTTACCACGCGGTATCCAAAATTGCTCATCAGCGATATCGCGTTGGGACAGTTGGTGCGGTGTATCTTGATTTCGCCATTCACGGTAATGAATCCAAACACATCATCGCCCGGGATGGGGTTGCAACACTTGGCAAACTGGTAGTTGATCCTCTTGGATTCCTCCCCGAAGATCAACAACTCATCACTCTGCTTGATGGTATGCCGTACCTTATCGATGTTGTTGCTTTGCTGCTCCGGAGTGTCCACCGGCTTGGGCAGGGTAAGGTTATGTCCCTCTCCTTTCAGCGCCCTGATCTCTGTCAGGTTGATCTTCTTGTTGGCTACCCTGTAGTATAGGTCGATGGTGGATTCCAGCTTATAATGATCTACCAGTTGCTGCAGGTTCTCGTGGGTAAATGATACCCGCAGCGACTTGAACTTACGCTCCAATATCTCCTTCCCGATGTGGGCAACTTTCCGGCGCTCTTCCTTTACCGCCTGTTTTATTTTGGATCGCGCCCTGCTGGTCACCACAAAGTTCAGCCAATCTTCACTCGGCCGTTGTTTCTTGCTGGTGATGATTTCTACCTGATCGCCATTGTTGAGGGTATGACTGATGGGCAGCAGCTTGTGGTTCACCTTGGCACCGATACAGTGGTTGCCTACATCGGTATGAATCTCATATGCAAAGTCCAGTGCTGTAGCGTTGGCCGGCATGATCTTCAGATCGCCGGTAGGCGTAAACACGTACATCTCCTTGGTAAAGAGGTTCAGCTTGAAGTCATCCATGAAGTCCAGCGCATTGGACTCGGGATTCTTGAGTAGCTCCCTGATACGGCGTAACCAACCGTCTAGCCCCGTATCTGCACTCCCCTCTTTATACTTCCAGTGTGCTGCATAGCCCCGTTCGGCTACTTCATCCATCCTTTCCGTACGGATCTGTACCTCTACCCAACGACCCTTAGGCCCCATCACCGTTGTATGGAGCGATTCATAGCCGTTGGCCTTAGGTGTTGATATCCAATCGCGGAGACGCTGCGGGTTTGGTTGATAGAAATCGGTAACGATGGAGTATACACGCCAGCAATCAGCCTTCTCTTTCTGTGGTGGTGTGTCCACTACGATGCGGATGGCAAAGAGGTCATATACCTCCTCAAACTCCACCTGCTTGGTTTTCATCTTATTGTAGATGGAGAATATCGACTTGGGCCTGCCGAAAACCCTGGCCTTGAATCCCTGGCGCTCTATTTCGGTGGTGATGGGCTTGATGAATTCGTTGATGTACCTGTTGCGCTCACGCTTGGTCTGTTGCAATTTCTTGGCGATGTCCTTGTACACATCCTTCTCGGTGTACTTCAGGCTGAGGTCTTCCAGCTCACTCTTGATGGCATATAACCCCAATCGGTGTGCCAGCGGCGCATACAAATACATGGTCTCAGAGGCAATCTTCAATTGCTTCTGGCGGGGCATGCTGTCCATGGTGCGCATATTGTGCAGGCGATCCGCAATCTTTATCAGGATTACCCGCACATCCTTGGCCAACGTGAGCAACAGCTTTCGGAAATTCTCTGCTTGAAAACTACTCTTCAAGTCAAAGACACTACTGATTTTAGTAAGCCCGTCGATGATCTCTGCCACCTTGGCGCCAAAGGTCATCTTTACCTCTTCTATGGTGAGTTCGGTGTCTTCTACGGTATCGTGCAGCAAGGCACAAATCACAGCAGTAGCCCCCAGACCGATCTCTTTGGATACGATCCTGGCTACGGCAATAGGATGCAAAATGTAAGGCTCACCCGACTTGCGGCGCATCTCCTTGTGCGCCTCGGCTGCCATCTCAAAAGCCAGCCTTACCTGCTTGCGGTCTTCAGCGGAAAGATTTACATGACACGCCTTCAGCAAACTGCGGTACTCCTTCAGAATGAGTTTCCTGTCCGTCTCCGCATCTATGAATTTCAGCAACTGCATACCCATAAAGTTACAACACTATAAAGGTATTTGGAGCAAACGAAAAAAGACGGCAAGCTCCGCCAGTTATGAGGCCTTTACCACACACCATTCGTTTGGCAGGCTGATTCATTGTGCAGTATAATATGTGGATATTCGCCTATCAACCGGAGCAGGGCCAAACATTAACACTGTGTTTGTCATCAAAAACCCATCCTTATCGCCCTTCGCTATACTGTGAATCCCAGGCCCCGGGTTTGCAGGTACATCCATGAATACAGGTGAAATCAATCTCCCGATACAATTACTAATCGTTCCCCTATTGGATTGCTGCAAATACGACGCGAAAGGTGTGCGAAAAATGGGATTATTATTAACTTTGCACGCCTTATTTGCCGAGAATTTTCCAATCGGCAAACAAGAGCATCAATTCTGATCCTGCGGGTGTGGCGAAATTGGTAGACGCGCTAGACTTAGGATCTAGTGCCGCGAGGCATGGGGGTTCGAGTCCCTCCACCCGCACTTTAGTTTCCATCCATGGATAAGCCATGGCATACAACAGGGAGTCCAACCAATATGGCTTCCTATTCCGATTGAAAAAACCATACCAACGTGGCCATTACAACAGAACAACTTACCGACCTGAACTTGCTGGTGAAAGTGCAGGTGACACCTGATCAATACAAGCCGGAAGTAGACAAGTCAATAAAGAACTATGCCCGCAAAGTAACCATCAAAGGTTTTCGTCCGGGCAACGTACCACCCGGCATTGTGAAGAAGATGTTCGGTGCCAGCCTGCTGGCAGAGGAGCTGAACAAACTGGTCAACAAGTCTATCCACGACTACATCCAGGACAATAAATTGTCCATCCTCGGCGATCCCCTGCCACAAACCGACATGGATCAGAACATCGACCTGAGTGGGGACACCACCTATGAGTTCACCTTCGAATTGGGTCTTGCGCCAATTGTGAGCCTTGAGTTGTTGGACAGCAAGCCTGTGCTGGC
>CAYYHM010000123.1:0-6530 GCA_964471795.1 uncultured Chitinophagales bacterium
GATGGCACTGTGGAATGGATTGAAACGGCAGGCAGTGCCAAAGCTGATGAAGGAAGGGCTACACTGGCTGATAATCAGGGCAATATCTACTTGTCCGGATACTTTGAAGGCAACGCCGTTTTCGGAAAGAACTGGGTCACCAGCAAACGCAACCACACGTTCTACGTGGCCAAATACCATGCTACAAAGTTGTTTTAACACAATACCTGCCGCTTGACGAACAACACCTGGTGGATACTGCTGAATCCGGTGGCCGGAAAAGGCTCGGCGCTGCGGCTAAGGGCGTCTGTAGAAGACTGGTTTTCACAGAACAACATCCCATGTACTATTGCGGTGACGCAACAATTCCGTGATGCCATCCACCTGGCAGCCAATGCCTATGACGAGGGCTACCGCCACTTTCTGGTGATGGGTGGCGACGGCAGTCTCAACGAAGTGATCCATGGCATTGCGTCGGCAGATCCGGAGAGGCTGAAGGAGTGCGTGCTGGCACTACTGCCTGTGGGAAAGGGCAACGACTGGCGTCGTACCATGCACATACCCCAAGGTCTGCAGGCACTGAACCTGATATTGTCCGGTAAGCGAATGCCGATAGATGTGGGCTGGGCGCAGACTGCTGCCGGTCGACGGTACTTCATCAACCTGGCAGGACTTGGCTTCGACGCCCATGTAGCGGCCACAGTGAACAAGCAGATTCAGGCCGGCCGAAAGATGAACAAAACGGGCTACCTGATTACCATGTTGCAGGAGTTGATCGGCTATCGATCCCAGTCGGCCACCATGATCGTTGACGGTACAACCACCACCCTCCCACTGCTAACCGCCGCTGTTGGCAAGGGCCAATACAATGGCGGCGGCATGCGACAGACCCCGCAGGCAGTACCCGATGATGGACGGCTGGCCGTGACATGGGTAGGCAAAATGTCCGTACCACAAGTGCTGGTCAATATCCACCGTTTGTTTTTAGGCACGCATCTCTCCCACCCCAAGGTTACAGGATTTCATTGCAACACCCTGGAAATCAGCACGCCCGGCATCCTGCTGGAAGCCGACGGTGAGTCGTTGGGCGCCACCCCCGCCACATTTGGCGTGTTACCCCGATATTTGCAGGTACTTGTACCAAACTAAGCATCATGCACAAACTTGTCGTACTTATTGGTCTGCTGCTGGTCGGCAGGCTACAGGCACAACCGGCGCCGGAGACGAGGATATTCCTGATTCCCATGACCTACATGAACGGTCAGGTTGAGCTGGGAGAGCCTGTAAACACTACCCCCGACAGAGGATACAACAACCAGCCATGGTTTCTGCCCAGCAACGAAGGATTCCTCTTCAGCGCCGCAGCCCCCGGTGGCAAAACCGACATATTCCTGCATCATTTTGCCCAAAGCACCAACTACAAGATCCTGGGCACCTCAGGCACAGCGGAATACTCTCCACGCACCATCCCGGGCATAACGCGTTTTGCGGTGGTAGAGGTTGCCGCTGACGACACGACACAGCAACTGGTGGGCTACGACTTCCCCGGGGAGAACAGGGCGGTGCTATGGCAAGGACAAAGCAAGGTGGGATACTTCCACTTTGTGTCGCCCGACCTGTTGGCGGCATTTGTGCTGGGCGATTCCTTCACACTCCACCTCTATCAGCCTTCCACAGCTATCGACACCGTGGTTGCTGCCCATATCGGGCGATGCCTCTCCACTCATCCTACCACCGGTGAGTTGTCATTCGTTGACAAGGGAGAATCGGATTCTATCTGGACCATCAAGGGATTGCACACCAATACGTTGGCACAGCGCGCCATTGCCACTACCCTACCCTTCGTAGAAGACTATGTGTGGCTGCAGGATGGCTCCTTACTGATGGGTAGTGGCGGCAAATTGTATCACCTGAGGCCCGGGCAAGACAAGGAGTGGAAGCCGGTGGCTGACCTCAGCAAATCCGTGGGCGAATTCTACCGGCTGGCGGTTAGTCCGGATCAAAAGCGACTGGCTGTGGTATCGTTTACCGGAGCGCGGCCATGACAGTAGACCTGCTGATAGCCGGACAGGGATTAGCCGGCACCTTACTGGCCTTACAGGCAGAAAAGCGTGGCTGTTCCTTCCTGTTGGTCGACAAACCGAATCCGGCCGCTGCCAGTCGCGTAGCTGCCGGTCTCATCAACCCTGTTACCGGACGCAACCTGTCTACTACATGGCAGGCGGAGCGTTTCTTATCCTATGCCAGGCAGTTCTATCAGACCTGGGAGGAGTCCACGGGGGCAAATGTGTACCACCAACTGCCCATGTGGCGAATTTTCCAGCGGGAGAAAGAGCGAAACCGGTTCGAGGAACATATGGCCGCAGGTCATCCCTATCTGGAAGGTGTGCCTCCATCCTACCTGCCGGAAGCGTTGGAAGTACCATTTGGTGCAGCCCTGGTAAAAGAAGCCGCCTGGCTGGACACCGCATCATTTCTGGATACATGCAGGGACCGCTGGCTATCTGCGGGACTGCTGCGACCACACCAAATAGCACCGGAAAGTGTGCAGGTGCTTGATAACGGCGTGCAGTGGGAAGATGTGGAGGCACGTCATCTGGTGTGGGCAGACGGATTTCTGGCAGAGTGGAACCCGTTTTTTCCGCAACTGCCGCTGGCGACTACCAAAGGGGAACTGCTGACACTGCACATACCGGATTTGCCGGAAACCCACATATTGGTAGGCAACCATTTTGTAGTGCCGACAGGCAACCAACTGTTCCGGGTAGGGGCCACCTATCAGTGGACAGACAAGACCGCCACACCTACAGCGGAGGCGCGGCAAGCCATGGAAAAAGGACTTTCTGCCTGGTTGAAACTTCCATGGGAGGTAGTAGATCACCGGGCAGGTGTACGACCTACGGTAATTGATCGAAAACCGCTGATGGGCAGACACCATACCCATCCTTCCGTTTGGCTCTTCAACGGCCTGGGCAGCAAGGGGTCATCACAAGGCCCCCTGCTGGCCGACCTGCTGCTGGACCACCTGCTCCACGGAGCACCTTTGTGGCCGGAAGTATATCTGTATCGCACTGCCAGACCGCATAATGCCCCGGCAGGCTGAGATCATACCCTTATCTTCGCATCATGCAATTTTGGCAACAGGTTTTTGCCCTTATACGAAAAGACATGATGTTGGAGTGGCGCAATCGCTTTGCGCTCAACGGTGTGTTGTTGTATGTGATCCTGATCGTCTTCACCATCTTCCTGTCCTTTCAGCAAGTAGATACCCGCACCTGGAACACGTTGCTGTGGATCGTGCTCGTGTTTACAGCTGTCAATAGCATCACCAAGAGTTTTATCGGCGAAAGCCATCACCGCGATCTGTATTACTACCTCATCGCCTCGCCCAGAGCGGTGATGGTAGCCAAGACATTGTACAACACAGGGCTGCTGCTGGTAATCACCTTGCTGGCAACCATCTCGTACAGCTTCGTGCTGGGATTCCCGGTTACTTATCCCGTTCAGTATGCCGTGTCGCTGCTGTTGGGTGCCATGGGGCTCTCCGGAGCACTCACCATGGTAGCTGCCATTGCCTCCCGCGCTGACAATGCTACGGCATTGATGGCGGTGCTGGGGTTGCCCTTATTGCTGCCCATGCTGGTGCTGCTGATAGCCATTTCACAGGCCGGATTCGAGGAGCTGAGCCTTGCCTTGTTGTATCGAAACTACCTGCTGTTGCTGGTGATCGACGCACTGATTGTGGCGTTGGGCTTGCTATTATTTCCCTATCTTTGGCGCGACTAATGCTACCCATATGTTGAAGCAAATGTACAGGCAGTGGTGGAAGATATTAGGCGCCCTGCTGGTACTGATTTCCCTGGTAGCGGGACTAGCCTTACCGATAGGTCCTGGCATAGTATCCATCAGTGTGGACCAATTACAGACCGGATCAACAGCTACAACAAACATTACAGGTTACAACACACATTTCGCTACTGGTCAATCCTCCTTACAGGTATTGTTGCGGCATGATACGCTGTACCTGTGCGGACAGGTGCGGGAAATTCCCGGAGAGGACCATCTGGTTGCTGATTTTGTGATTCCGGACAACCTGCCGACCAATCATACCGACAAGGTGTACGATCTGGTGATCAACAATGATGTTGACGGCACCTTTGCGCTGAGAAAAGCCGTGACTATTCTGGGTACAGGCACAACGGAAGGCGCTCAGGCAGGTTGCCGGCCTGAAGTGTCGGTGAATGAGCCCGCCTACCTGAGCCTCCCCTATCGCATCATCCTGTATGAAACCATTCGCAACCTGTTTTTCCATGTGCCGATGTGGTTTGTGATGACATTCTTGTTGCTGCTGTCATTTGTGCAGGCCATCCGGTATTTGAGCAGCATGCAAACCAAACACGACATATTGTCTGCCGAACTGGTAAATGTGGCCATCTTCTTCGGGGTGTTGGGTTTTGCTACCGGCTCGTTGTGGGGCCATTATACCTGGGGTAATCTGGGCGACTGGCTGCTGAAGGACACCAAGGTGCTGGGGGCGTTGATCGCCTTGCTCATCTATCTGGCGTATTTCGTGCTGCGGGGATCGCTGCGTGATGAAGCTAAGAAAGCACGCATCAGCGCTGTATACAACATATTTTCCTTTGTCCTATTCATCGTATTCATCTATGTGTTGCCTCGCATGACGGAATCATTGCATCCCGGCAATGGGGGTAATCCGGCCTTCAATATCTATGATGTAGACGACACCATGCGTCCGGTGTTCTACACAGCCGTCATAGGCTGGATACTGATGGGATTATGGCTGGCGTCGATCCGCACCCGCATCCGGTTTATCCACAATACTATAGGTTTATAAATCAACCCCTATGATGACTAAAATCAGAATATTTGCTGCTGTAGTCTGTATAACTTTGAGTACCACCGCCAATGGACAGAACACTGTGGAAAGAACCGACTGGATTCGGAGCAATGGTTTGATCTACATCGTGCTGGGCGTGCTGGCCATCATCTTTGTGGGCATGGTTGTGTACCTGCTGATGCTGGACCGAAAACTGGCTAATATTGAACATACTATAAACGCTGACAAACATGAGTAAAGCAATTGGCAAACAATTGAGCTTTTACGAAGGTGTACAACACTATTTCGATAAAGCCGCCACGCACACCAAAATCCCGAAGGGACTACTGGAGCAGATCAAGGTCTGCAACAGCGTGTACCAGATGCGGTTTCCGGTAAAAGTGGGTAATGATTATCAGGTAATTGAAGCCTATCGGGTACAACACAGCCACCACCGGGTACCTACCAAGGGTGGCATCCGGTACAGCGAGCACGTGAATCAGGATGAGGTGATGGCTTTGGCCGCACTAATGACCTACAAGTGTGCTATCGTAGATGTTCCTTTTGGTGGCGCCAAAGGAGGCATCAAGATCAACCCCAAGAATTTCAGCGTCAGTCAGTTGCAGCGAATCACCCGCCGATACACTGCTGAATTGATCAAGAAGAATTTCATCGGACCGGCCATCGACGTACCTGCACCGGATTACGGAACAGGTGAACGAGAGATGTCATGGATCCTGGACACCTACGTAACCTTCCATCCCGAGCAAATCGATGCGTATGGTTGTGTAACCGGCAAGCCAGTAAGCCTGAACGGTATCCGCGGTCGTCGCGAAGCAACAGGCCGTGGCGTATTCTTTGGCCTGCGGGAAGCCCTGAACCAGAAAGACGACATGAAGGCACTCGGCCTCACCCCGGGTGTAGAAGGTAAGCGGGTTATCGTGCAAGGCTTGGGTAATGTAGGCTACTACTCAGCCAAGTTCTTCCAGGAAGCAGGTGCCACCTTGGTGGGTCTGTGCGAGATTGAAGGTGCTATCTACAATGCAAAAGGCCTCGATCTGGAAGAAGTGATGAATTACCGGAAGGAACATGGCACATTGAAAGGATTCCCCGGTGCTACCTTCATGGAAAACTCACTGGAAGGTTTGGAGCAACCTTGTGATGTGTTGATACCTGCAGCATTGGAGAATCAGATCAACATCCACAACGCCGCACGCATTCAGGCAAAGATTATCGGTGAAGGTGCCAACGGCCCGGTAACTCCCGAAGCATCCGAAATCCTGCTGAAGAAGAACGTACTCATCGTACCGGACATGTACCTCAATGCCGGTGGTGTTACTGTTTCTTACTTCGAATGGTTGAAAAACCTGAGCCACGTAAGATTCGGCCGCATGGACAAGCGCTTTACCCAGTACAGCTATGAAAACATCATCACTGCTGTAGAGCGCCTCACCAACAAGAGCATGGGCAAGCAAGAGAAAGCATTGGTTACCCGTGGTGCGGAAGAAATAGACCTGGTAGATTCCGGATTGGAGGAAACCATGGTGAGCGCTTACCACAGCATCAGGGACACATGGAAAAAGTATCGGAAGGTAGAAGACATGCGAACAGCAGCCTTCGTAACATCCATCAATAAGATCGCCGACGCATATGTGAGCATGGGCATCTTCCCCTGATCCAAGCAATACAGATGGAACAAAAAAAGGCTGCCGGG
>CAYYHM010000124.1:0-5179 GCA_964471795.1 uncultured Chitinophagales bacterium
TATTGCTATATTTGGAAAAAACCCCCACTTTATAACGACCGAGTACCATGTTAGATATCAAGGACTTAGTAGGTCAGCTTTCAGACAAGGATTACAATGCGCTACTTGACTCACTGTCGGAAAGTAAGGCAGAGAAATCGTATCGCTTGTTGCAGTATATCCGTGAAGGCGCCAAATCAGACAGGGAGATCATCGAAGCACTGGAGGTAAACTCCACGGCCTTCTACACCCTGCGATCCAGGTTGAACGACAAGCTACAGGACTTCCTGCTACAGAAAGTGCAGGGGCCAAAGGTGGCTATTCTCGAGAAAGTCAACAACCTTGACCACATCCTTTTCCATTATCCACAGAAACAGGCTACCTCCATCGTTGAGAAATTACAGGAGGAAGTAAAGCGTTTCGATCAGCCGATTTACCTGCTGAAAGTGTATTCCAGTCTGAAGAAATTATTCAGGAACACGCCCAACGAGTACATCTTTTCGCAGTTATTCAACCAGCACCTTACCTACATCATAGATTACGACAAGAATGAGGACTTGCTGGCAGAGTTGCTCCAGACCTTAGGAATGCACCTGCTGAGCCGTGAACCAATAGAGTTGGAGAAACTCCACATCATCATGGCTCAGATTGAGGAACTGAATTCATCCTACCAGGATTCCGCCCGATTCTACATCATCAGGGCAATTGCCAGTATTTATTACCAGGTTTACCTCGACGAGGCAGACCAAACCGTTGACCTGGAATCGGTGGAAGACATCTTCCTACGTGCCAATCAGATCATTGCTGAGCACGCAGAGGACATCTTCTTCGGAAACCTCCGGCTTTTGTTCGATTACCTGGGATTCGAATACTACAGCAAGTATGGCATCCGGAAAAAGTCACAGGAATACTATCAGCTGCTTGAACCGGAAATCGTTCGGTTTCTAAACAGTTATACCTACTACGCCATACCATCCATGCTGTTGCTGTCCATCTTGCGCAAACCACTATCCGAATCGGAACTAACGCAGCTGCAGGAGCTCAGTGACGAACTAACGCAGCGATATGATATCAGCAAGGATGATCCTGTTAACTTCATCAACTTCTACATATTCCAGGCAAGCTTGTATTTCCGGGTCGGCAAATACGAACAGTCCAACCAGTTCCTCAACGAACTGAGAAATCAGATATCCTTCAAGGCATACCCACATGCGGAACTGGAAGTGAAATTGCTGATGGCTACCAATTATATGCTGCTCGATGAGCATGAATTGAGCGTTTCGCTGATCAAAAGTATTGGCAGAAAGATGGCTACGCTGGACTATTATGACTACCCCAATGTGAAAGCCTACCGGAAGCTGTTGCAGCAATCCTTAAAGAACCCTACATCTGAAAGAAGAGGCCGAATGGCCGCTCTGATCAACGAGTTCAACCTGGTGAACAGAGGCAGCTACAACCTGCTTACTTCCATCGGCTTAAGCGACGAGCTCATTCCGAGGCTGCTTCGTATGAAATCATAACCGGCAGCGTTACTCTACCGATAGATAGGACTTCGGGGAACCGGTCGCTCCTGTAAATGCGGGAAATAAAAAAAGTAATGGGTGCTTACCCGAGGTGTACAGCTTCGATGAGTGCTGCACTCAATGGCTTCACCAGATAATCCTGCACCATCTTGCTCTTCTTGGCCTGCTGCATGTCCAACGGATTGGCCGATTGTGTGAGCAGGATGATCTTGATATCCTTGGTAACACGTGGCGACAACTTTTGCAGTGCCTCGATGAAGGAGAAGCCGCTCATGATGGGCATGTTGATGTCGAGGAAAATCACCCGGGGAATCAGGTTTTCCGGAAAATCCTCGTTTCTGTCCAGATTCTTGAAGAATTCCAATGCACTCTTTCCTGACGTATAGGTATATACGTACTTTGCGAATCCACTGTTCTCCAATAGCTTCTGATGAATCATATTGTCCACCTCATTATCATCAATCAGCACTACGCTGTTGAATCTATAGGTAACATCGCCTTTTTTGCCGGACATACCTGTTAATCAGTTTTTTATCATCAAAGGCGCATGTGCACGCCATAACATATCTGCTAATATAGGGTGATGCTACGATAGTAGCTACAACAATTCAGCGAAAGGTAAGATTTAATCGATATTCAATCAGAAAAAACAAAGAGAGGGATAAAAAATCCCTCTCTACAGGTTTGGTTATCAGCCTTTGTAGCTCCGGCAGGAATCGAACCTGCATTTAAGGTTTAGGAAACCTCCGTTCTATCCATTGAACTACGGAGCCGATTGGTGGGCAAAAATACAGATTACCTACTTTTTTGCATCAACTTATGGTCATGCCGGCCGGCCAGTCTCTGTCGGGCTGTAGGAAACTGAGTTTACCATCGGCATCGTTGGCCATCAGGATCATACCGTTGCTCTCGATGCCACGGAGCTTGCGGGGTGCCAGATTGGCTACCACCACCACCTGCTTACCGGTAATCTCCTCCGGTGTAAAGTGTTCGGCTATCCCAGACACGATATCTCGCACCTCCCAACCCATATCTACTTTCAGGTGCAACAGCTTGTCCGCCTTCGGTACTTTTTCTGCCTGCACAATCCTGCCTATCCTCAGGTCCAGCTTGGCAAAGTCCTCGTATTGTATCGCGTCCTTCACCGGCTCATAAGTAGCCTGCTCCTCCTGCTTGGGGGTACGTGTAGCCATTAGTTTGTCGATTTGTTGTTGAATCACATCGTCTTCTACCTTTTCGAACAGCAGTTCCGCCGGTGGTAGTGTTACTCCGGTCTCCACCAAGGTATAGCAGCCCAGACTACTCCACACTACCATGTGGTCGGGTATGCCGATCATGCGGCGCACCTTAGCGGCACTCTTCGGCAGGAACGGCTCCATGGCTATGCTCAGGTTGGCAATCACCTGCAGGCAGACGTGGAGGATCTCCCCGGTCTTGCCCGCATCCGTTTTGAACAGCTTCCATGGCTCCATATCCGTGAGGAACTTATTCCCGGCACGGGCTATCTGCATCATCAGTTGTTGCGCTTCGCGGAAACGGTATTGTGCCAGCGCCTGTGAGAGCTCTGCGGCAAAGCCATCAGCGCCCCACACCAACTCCAGCCCCTTGATGCGGCCATCCACATACCACTCCTCCCAGTTGATAGGCTGAATGACACCCCCATAATACTTCTGCTGCAGCACCATCACGCGGTTGATGAAGTTGCCCAGAATGCCAACCAGCTCGCTATTGTTCTTTTCCTGGAAGTCCTTCCAGGTAAACTCGCTGTCTTTGGTCTCCGGCATGTTGGCAGTGAGCACATACCGCAGCACATCTTCCTTGCCGGGAAACTCATCCAGGTACTCATGCAACCATACAGCCCAGTTCCTGGAAGTGCTGATCTTGTCACCCTCCATGTTCATGAACTCGTTGGCCGGTACGTTGTCCGGCAGGATATACGAGCCATGCGCCTTCAGGATGATGGGGAAGATGATGCAGTGGAACACGATGTTGTCCTTGCCGATGAAGTGGATCAGCTTGGTGTCATTATCTTGCCAGTAGGATCGCCAGTCCTTACCCTGCGCTGCTGCCCATGCTTTGGTAGCTGAGATATAGCCGATGGGTGCATCCAGCCACACATACAGCACCTTACCTGCCGCATCGGGCAATGGCACCTGTACGCCCCAGTCGAGGTCGCGGGTCATAGCCCGTGGCTGTAGTCCCTGATCGAGCCAGCTCTTCACCTGACCATATACGTTCTTCTTCCAGTCGGTATGTCCCTCCAGGATCCACTCACGCAGCCACTGCTCGTAGTGCTGCATGGGCAGAAACCAGTGCGTGGTGGTCTTCTTAATGGGCGGGTTACCGCTGAGCGTACTGCGGGGATTGATGAGTTCGTCGGGGCTCAAGGTAGAGCCACACTTCTCACATTGATCGCCATAGGCATTGTCGAAACCGCACTTCGGGCAGGTGCCTATGATGTAGCGATCGGCCAGAAACTGGCTAAAAGTTTCGTCATAGAACTGCTCTGTAGTCTGTGTGGTAAAGGCGCCCTCATCGTGCAGTCGGGTGAAGAATTCCTGTGCGGTGGCGTGGTGCAGCGGATCTGAGGTACGGTGGTAAATGTCGAAGTCGATGCCGAAGCGTCGGAAACTCTCCTTGTTCAGTTCGTGGTATTTGTCGATGATGGCCTGTGGTGTGGTTTGCTCCCGCAGTGCCTTCAGGGTGATGGCTACGCCATGTTCATCGGATCCGCAGATAAAGGCTACATCGGCGCCCTGCATTCGTAGGTATCGTACAAATATGTCTGCCGGCACATAGGCCCCGGCAAGCTGACCGATATGGATGGGCCCGTTGGCATAGGGCAGGGCAGATGTTACCGTATAACGTTGTGCCATCATGCTACATTTGCCGGCAAAGATACGGCGAATACAATGCTACAGGGTAACCATGCGCATGAGCCACCATCCTGCGCCTGCCAGCAACAAAGATACCACCACACTGACGGCCATGTAACTCCATGCCAGCGCATGATGCCCCTCAGACATCAAACGGAACGCCTCGAAACTGAAAGTGCTGAAGGTGCTGAAGCCACCGCAGAAACCTATTGCGAGCAATAACCGCCAGCCTTCGCGGTTGCCTGTTGCTGTGACCCACCACATCAGCATGCCCAGCAGCAGGGAACTTATCGCATTGGCAGTAAAAGTGGCTACCGGAAACTGACCGGGCTGTACTACCATCCACTTGCTGACCAAGAAGCGGGCGACGCTGCCTAGTCCGCCACCCAGGAATACAAGCAGGTAACTACTCATCCTCTTCTTCTTGCTTGTGGCGGACCTTCCCCTTTTCATACAGAAACTGGAAGATGCCAAACACAACAGCTACATATACAAGTCCGATGATGGTGTAGCTGAACTGCCACTGATCGGCCACCTGCGCCATCAGGTAAATGATCACTACCGATAACAAGGATATCGCCAGCAACAGGGAACTAACTTGCCCTTCACGCAACCCCAGGTATACCAGATGGTGGGTGGTATGGTCTCTGCCACCTACAAATGGCGACTGTCCACGGGCCATGCGGCGGATCACCACCGTGGTAGTGTCGATTACCGGGATGATAAATGCCAGCAAGGGCAGCAGAAACTGCCGGAGCTGGAAGTACTCGCCTGTATCACTGCGGAACTGCCACAGGTACA
>CAYYHM010000124.1:5279-6501 GCA_964471795.1 uncultured Chitinophagales bacterium
TTGCGGGAAAACTTGAGCAGCAGCCGGTTCACCAGCAGGGAAAAGAAGAAGGCAGAGGCTAAAAAAAGTACAAGTACAGTAGCGGAGTAACTGAATAATGCCATGGATTTGGTTATTTCCTGAACAATCGGCGCCACCTTGAAACGGAAGCACCTTCATCTGTATAATATCCGCGGGTGTAAGTATATCCATATTGGTAGCGACCATAGCCACCACGTTTGAGGTTCATATCGTTGACAATGATGCCCAGTCTGGAAATTCCGGTGTCGCGCACCAATCGGTTGGGATAGTTGAGGAACTCCCGGCGGCTGTAGTCATTACGCACCACGTACAACGGATAATCGGCCTGCTTCAGCAGTTCCAGCGCATCGCTGACGATGCCTACCGGTGGCGTATCGAATACGATCACGTCATATTGATCTTTGAAACTTGCCAGCAGGTTACGGAAGCGTTCTGACAATATCAGCTCCGACGGATCTGCCGGCAATGGCCCCGAAGAGATGAAATCAAAGCCCTCATCCAGGTGATGCGTGCAATCTGCCGGCTGCAGTTTGTCGATTAGCAGCAGGCTCATACCCTTGGTATTGTCCAGGCCAAACACCTTATGCTGCTTGGGTTTCCGCATGTCCAGATCGATGAGCAGTACCCGTTTGCCGGCCATGTGCAGGATACCGGCCAGATTCACCGCCACAAAGGTCTTGCCCTCACCGGATACGGTGGACGTTACCGCCACCACCTTAGGACCGGATGTGTTATCAACGAATTCCAGCTGAAACCGCAGCGCCCTGAAGGATTCTGTGACTACTGACTTGGACAGCCTGTTCACCATCCACTCTTCACGGATATCGTGGTGTGGGAAGGGCGGAATATGTGCCAATACACGTGCCAGACTGTTCTCTTCCACCTCTTGCATGGTCTGTATCCTGCTTTGCAATAGGTACTTCATGACCACCAGTCCAATCCATAGAATAAAGCCAAAACCAATAGCTCCCAGCCGTAGTAGGTTGCGCCGGGGCGCCACCAGCTGCCCCCTTGATGCCGGCTCCAGCACGGCAAAGTTCTCTACGATACTGGCCTTTACGATCTGGAACTCGGTTTGCTTGTCGAGGAGATCGAGGTAGAACTTTTCGATGTTGCCCCGTATCCTGTTCAGTGTGGTAAACTCCGACTCCAGCTCCGACAGGCCGGCAAAGGCAGAGTTGGCCTTCTGCAGTTCTTCGTT
>CAYYHM010000125.1:0-6455 GCA_964471795.1 uncultured Chitinophagales bacterium
CAGTTCCTTTTCGGAACTGACCCTGACATTTATCGTCAGGGCTGAGCTACCGCACCGTTAGCGGACTGCAAATCTAATCCAACTTTTACGTATTCACCAACATTCAATATCGTTTGGCTAAAAATTCAGGTTACTTTTGGCGGTTTATGGGTCATTCATTCTCCCATTCCAGACAAATTCAACCGGTGATAGCGGTGCTTTTAGCGCTACAGCTACTGCAAGCACTGCTTTTATCCTCCCACAAAGAGCTCTTCGGCTACCACGGCAGTCCCCTGTTGGTGCTGCTCATCGGCCTTACTATCGGCATACTGCCCCTATCGAAGTCCCTCCCTGTTGCCGTTCGAAGCTCTTCTTTCCGACAATGGCTATGGCTAGTGCCGCTGTTGGGCGTGCTCTTGTTAGGCTGGGAGGTAAACGGCATCATCCACCGTTTCATCCTCGATCCCAAGGCGTCTGACATCATCCCATCCTTGCAGCACATGTATGTAGACAGGGTGCTGGCAGGGGAAAAGATCTACCAGCCTTATTATGGCTTTGGGTATGAGTTCCATCCCACGTATCTGCCGCTTTTTTGGATGCCGTATGTGCTGTCAGGGGTGATGAACCTGGACCACCGTTGGATGGCTTTTGCCTTGCTGGTAAGTGGGTTGGTGGCCTGGCATGTTCGCCTGATGCGCCAGCAGGAATTGCCCTACCTGCTCATTGTCAAGATGGCGCTTCCATGGCTGATGGCCTGGTGGTTCATTCGGCACAATCCGGATATGATTGGTTACACCGTAGAAGCTATGGTAGCCGGGTATTTCATCTGGTTTGTACTCAGTATGCTCTCCGATAGGCCTTCTGCTAATGGATTTGGCCTGATCCTTACACTCTTGTCACGCTACGCCAACTTGTTATTTGTGCCGCTCTATGCCATCATGGGCTGGAAAATGAAAGGGTACCGGTCTTTGTTGCTGATTGCCGGCATGGTGATAATGGGTATCCTGCTGCTGTATGTGGTGCCTTTCTTGTCTACCAACTGGCAAGCGTTTGGGCAATCCTACCAATACTACACCGATGCCACACTGATTGAATGGCAAGATCGTCCCGACCTCGGACGACCCTACCACCTGTATAATGGTGTGGGAATGGCTTTCTGGTACTACACCTGGTGGCCGGGAGAGTTGGTAGCCAAGATTGCTGCACTTCGGTATGCGCAAATGGGTTTGTGTCTACTCAGCACCGTACTGATAGGCCTGTGGATGTGGCGGAAGTCTACCCCGGAAAATTGGCGCTGGCACCTGCTGTTGGCCTTGCAGGTCTATTTTGCGGTGTTCTACTCTTTTGTGCAGATACCGTATGCATACCTGTACGTTGTGCCTTTACTGGTTGGGGTGTTGGTGATAACCGAGCTCCGGTGGAGTCGTCCTTCATCTGCGGAATAAGCCATACTTCAGGATGCAATACAGCGCACGGAAACCATCTTTCCAGTTGATCTTCTTGCCTTCCGCATACGTTCGACCGTAATACGAAATACCTACCTCATAAATGCGGATGCCTGGTATCCTTGCCAGCTTGGCCGTGACTTCCGGTTCGAAGCCGAATCGTTTTTCCTGCAGATCCAGCCCCTTTAGGATATCAGCGCGCACGAGCTTATAGCAGGTTTCCATGTCGGTGAGGTTCAGATTGGTAAACATGTTGCTCACAAACGTGAGGAACTTGTTGCCGATGGAGTGCCAGAAGAACAGGATACGGTGCGGGTTGCCTCCCATGAACCGGCTGCCATACACCACATCGGCCTTGCCGGCTAGTACGGGCGCCAACAAGAGGTTGTACTCCTGCGGATCATATTCCAAATCGGCATCTTGAATGATGATATAATCACCCGTGGCCAGCTGAATGCCGGTATGTATGGCCGCCCCTTTACCTTGGTTAACCTCCTGCCGATGCAATACAAGATTCACCTCAGGATGCTGTTGCCGGAATGCTTCAACTTGCTTGGCGGTGCCATCCGTGGAAGCGTCGTCTACCACAATGATTTCTTTGTGTATAGTCATGTGTAGTGAAACATGTACCACAGAAAGCAGTATTTGCTGGATGTAAACTTCCTCGTTGTAAGCAGGAATGATGATGGTTAATTGTGGCAAGCCGAAAATTTGTAGGTTAAAAATAAAGGCAATTTTTCGTAGGATGTATCTTTGAAGCCAAATGCAAGTAAAATTACACATAAGGGGGGGTATAATGCATTGGATTCATTTGGCATGGATGCTTCTTGCCTCCCTGATTCGTTTTTTCATCATCAAGTGGGACACCTTCCTGCAATTGTGGGATGAACGTTTCCATGCCCTGGTAGCCAAGAATCTGGTCAAACACCCCTTGCTACCCACCTTGGTGGAGCCTACCTTGTTGAGCTATGATTTCACCAATTGGACGGGTAATTATGTGTGGCTGCACAAACAACCCTTCATGTTGTGGGGCATGGCAGCAGCCGTATCGGTATTCGGCACCGAAGCATGGGTGATTCGCTTGCCGGGCTTGTTGGCTTCGGTGGCCTTGATTCCGGTATTGTTGCGAATGGGTACTCTACTGGAGCGGCCATTGGCAGGCCAACTGGCGGCTTTCCTGTGGACTTTCTCTTGGTATGCTATGGAGCTGAATGCCGGAGTGTTGCCTTTGGGGCAGAATGATGTGTTATTTACAGTGTTGGTTACTTGCAGCAGCTGGACCTTTCTTGAGTGGACCAATAGGCCGTCATGGAAGTGGACAATCCTCACAGGACTTTTCATTGGTTTGGCAGTACTTACCAAATGGCTTACAGGAATACTGGTGCTTGGAGGTTGGGGTCTCTTTGTGTTACTGAGCGTGCAGCATAGAACGACCCTCAGAAGTTACCTGCAAATGCTTGCAGCTGTGACTGTAGCCTCCATGATTGTCTTGCCTTGGCAACTATATATCTTCCAGCAATTTCCGCAAGAAGCCGCTTATGAAATGGCTTATAACAGCAATCACCTGTTCGAACCGGTAGAATTCCATGCCGGTAGTTGGGATTTTTACTTCGCTCACATGGACATGTATCTGGGTGATGGCCTTTGGATTTTTTTGGTGATAGGGATAGCTATTGTACTGGTTCAAGATTCATCCAGGAAGGCATGGATTTCATTACTGGCAATGGTGCTGGTAGTATGGGTGTTTTTCTCGTTTGTAGCGCAAACCAAGATGGTGAGCTATGTAGCAGTTACTTTGCCACTGCTGTTGCTGTTGATTGGTGCATGTATGGATGATCTATGGCAAAAATTGTTGCCCCGGCTGCCTGTAGCTTGGCGAATGCCCTTTGGCATCGTGTGGTTGGCTTTATTGGCCTTTCACACTGCCCGTCCGGCCATGATCTATCGCTTACATGAACTGGATCAACCCAACAGATTCATCACCGAAGTAGCCAGCCGACCCGTACAAAAGCACAATGTGGCGATTTTCGAGCAACTGGATAGCTTGCTGCAGCCTAATGATATCCTCATAGTCCATAGCAAGCACCTGATGATTTCAGCACGGTATTTCTCCAACAGACATGTATACGACTGCTGCCCGGACAAGCAAGAATTGCAACGGATGAAGGACAGAGGCTATCGAATCTTCTATACCATGCATCCGTGGATTCATACCATCTATGGCAATGAGGATCTTTCGTCACCGACAAATATTGATATTCGTCCCTTACCTTAGCGGTCTTCATAAGGCATAGTAGTGAATTCTATTCAACAACGGTGGTTCGGCATGGGCTGGATGATGGTCATTACAATGTTCGTTGTAGCTATCAAAGTCCCCCACCTCTTCCTCCCAGGCTATTGGGATGAGGCATGGAGTTATCTGCCGGCAGTAGCGGCTATGAAGCAGACCCTGCCAGGCCTATGGCCCGGGGTGATTGATGTAGGCCTTTACAAGGGGCATCCTTTGCTTTTCTTCTTTCTACATGGCGTATGGGGGCATCTGGTGGATGCCTTGTGGTGGTCCAAAGTACTGGCACTTGGATTCTCTATTGGCTTGCTGTGGCAGGTGTATGCCACCGGTAAGCGTTTGTTTGGTGAGGCCACTGGCTTGTGGGCTACAGCAGCGCTGGCAGTACACGGCATGTTTATAGCGCAAGCCACCCTCGTGTTGCCTGAGATACTACTGGCGTGGCTCGTGTTATTGGGCATCGATCGGTATTGGCAACAGCGCTACTGGGCGACCGGACTGTGGCTTACAGCAGCCGTGTTCACCAAGGAGTCAGCATTGGCCCTGGCGGCTGCCGTAGGAATTCATTTTGTGGTGAGTCGATTGTTGCCGCTCAATAATTGGCTGTCAAAGGAACGTTGGCGGCAAACTTTTCCTTTGCTGCTGCCGGCCGTGCTATATGGTTTGTTTCTCATTTGGCAGCATCAATTATATGGCTGGTGGCTGTATCCTGACCATGTGGATCGGATGGAATTGTCGGTGGGTACTTTCTTGCATCGCATGCGCCATTTTGCTGACTTCTGTTTCACGCAGTATGGAATGATCGTGCTACTTATTCCGGCAATCCTGTCATTGGTGGTTCTGTTGGTCAAACGCCAATTGAAACATGCCTCATGGCTACTGTTTGCGGCTTGGTTGATATTGGCTTTTTGGGTGTTTTCCGCGCTTAACTTCTACTCTGCTCGCTATTTTTTGTTGCTGCTACCCATTATCCTACTATCGTTAACCAGGTTGATAGCCTCAATAACTACTCATCAAGTCGCCCGGGGGGCAGTGATAGTTATTACAGTGGGAGCGATTGGTCTTTCAGCCTACACCAGGAAAGACTCAGGCGATGCCAACCCCTGGCATGTGCAGATGATACAATTACATGATGCTGCCATTGATACACTGGTAACGACTGCCGGGAAAGATGAGCTGGTTGCCACGCACTTCCTGATGCAAATCAACCTGACTGAGCCTGCTGCAGGGTATGTAACCGAAGCATCCGCCTTTACTAATGTAGAAGGTTGGGCAAAGGAAGGTGCACAATGGTTCATCACCTCCTCCATTGAATATCAGGCATGGATGCCGGACTGGGAAGCTCGCTATGCCGACCAATTATGGTGGGCCGACTCAAATCAAGTAGGTTGGGTAAAGATCTATCGCCCAGGTCTTTGACACCTTTATGCCGGAAGCTTTACAGAGATGGATTGTCCTGCAGTCAATACCACTTCATCATCACGTAGCCAAGGGTTCCAGTATTTTAGCGTCTTGTAGTTGGTATTGTTGTCTTTGGCGAACCGCACCAGATCAGGGATGGTAGTATCTACCTGCACCACACGGAACGGGAGCGGCTCGTACAAATCGCTTTCATCGTAGCAGAATCCGAAACCGGCCGGATTCTCCAAAATGGCCTTCAGCGCAAGGATACGGAATACATATCGTGAGGTCTCACTGTTCAGCAGTAAATCATAGTAGTTGTCTTCTCCCTGTTTGTTCATGTCGCGGTTCAGGCCCGATTGACCCATGTTATACGAGGCTGCCACCAGGGTCCAGTTGCCGAATTTTCGATAAGCATCCTTGAGGTATTTACAGGCGGCTTCAGTAGATTTTTCGATGTGATACCGCTCGTCTACGTAGTCGTTGATCAATAGGCCATATTCCTTACCGGTAGTTTTCAGGAACTGCCAGAATCCGGCAGCACCGGCACCGGAAACACTTTGGGTTAATCCACTTTCAGCTACCGCCAGGTACTTGAAGTCAACGGGAATACCATTGGCCTTCAGTATGGGTTCAATCACCGGAAACCAACGGTTGGCCAGTTTGATCTTTTGAATGGTAGCAGAATGGAAGTAGGTATTGACATGGATTTCCTTGTCAAGCCGCTCGTATACCTCAGGGTCTTGCAGTGGAACGGTTTCACCGGCAAAGGATAGATTGTCCGGTATGGAGATGAAGCAATTCACCGGTAGTGCTTCCTGCGGCTTTCCGGGGGGTGTAGCTGATGGCGATGAACCCGTTGCAATGATCAATAATCCTACAACTCCGAAAACCATGCCGGTAATACCGGCTATTCCTTGCCATTTCATAGGTTGGTGTTTTACTTGGGTGCTTTGTAAATCGGAACGGTTGAGCAAGGCTCTCCGTACATGAGGCTCTTCACTACGGGCTGCAACTTAGCAGCTATAGCCAGATAGGCTTCCACACCTACCTTCCGGTCGCCACAGCCTTTCACTACCACTCGCTGACCTGCATAGGCAGTAGCATCCAGCTGGCTGATGTGTTGCAGCAGCAGTTGCCTTTCTACTTCCTTTTCATGGCCTACAAAGAAACCTTTTGTGTATGGTAGTAAGGCATCTGCCAATACCATATAGGCCCAGTGCGGTATAATGGCATCGGTGGTGCATATTAGCCCTACATATTTGTCTGTATACTGGCTCCAAGCAACGGCTGCAACCTGCTCCCGGAAGTCTTTCTCCTTCAGCAACAAACCCCGAAACAGG
>CAYYHM010000126.1:0-6442 GCA_964471795.1 uncultured Chitinophagales bacterium
TTACGTGGTACACAGTGTTGGTAACCGATGACAATGGATGCCGGAATGTGGACTCTGTGCTCATCACCTTCCTGGGCCCTCGGGTTGCAGTTCCTAATGCGTTTACACCGAATGGCGATAACCTGAATGATGTGTTCTATCTGATCACAAGGGGAGAGGTAGAACTGCTGGATTTCAGCATTTACAATCGCTGGGGGCAACGGGTATTCCAGACTACCGGTATTGCTACCGATCAGAACGGCTGGGATGGTACATTCCGCGGTGAACCGCAACCTAGCGGCAACTATGCCTATGTGATAAAATATGTGGCCACCCTTCCCGGCAGTGTTCCTGAATTGGCCAATGGCAGCGTTACGTTAATACGGTAGGGATGCTGTAGAACGTGTGGATTGAATCGCCGGAAAATCGCATTGATTGAGAGGCAATAAATTGCGTCTATAGAGACGTAACGATGATTTAGGAATTGTCACCTACCCATCATCGGTGGTAGGTATCCCACCAGATGCGTGCCCTTTCCAAGTCATCGGGTGTATCGATGCCGATGGTGGACTCAGAGGTAACAGCTGTGTGTATAGGCAGTCCATTCTCCAGCCAGCGAAGCTGTTCGAGTGATTCCGCTTGTTCAAGTTGCCCTTGTGGCAGGTCGGTGATTGTCGTCAGCATCTGTCGCGTGTACCCATACATGCCAATATGTTGATAGTAGGTATGGTGGGCTGTCCAATCCTGAGCGGATTCGTTTCTGAGGAAGGGAATGGGCAACCTGCTGAAATACAGAGCCCGTCCTGATTTGTCGCGCACCAATTTCACCTTTCCGGGATCCATCAGGTTGCCGGAATCAGTGATAGGTGTGCATAACGTGGCGATGCCTACATCGGGATTGTCGAACAGCCGGATTAGCTGCCGGATTTGTTGAGGTCGTACAAAGGGCTCATCGCCTTGCACATTGATAATGATATCAGGAGCTGTGGGCAACTTATCTGCTGCTTCACGTATCCGGTCGGTGCCGCTGGCATGGTGCGAACCGGTAAGAACGGCCTGACCTCTAAAAGCTGTTACGCAAGCCTGTATCCGCTCATCATCGGTAGCAACCCATACATCTGCTACGGCTGCCGCTTCGCACTGTCGGTACACATGTTCTACCATAGACATGCCGCCTATGGTGGCCAGCGGTTTACCGGGAAACCTGCTGGAAGCATAACGTGCTGGTATAATGATGGTTATGGGCATGTATCAAAGGTAATAGGTAGAATCTGAATTCCTGTGTCTTGTTTATCTCAGTAATGTAAGATTCGACCGGTAGCTATACGTCATACCCTCATCATCCAGATAGGTAACAATTACGACATATGTATCCATAGGTGCTTGCTGGCCATCAACCGTACCGTCCCAGTAGCTGCCCGTATCATCAAATACAAGTTGTCCCCAGCGATTGAAGACTTTCACCGAAAGTACTTCTGCCTCAACAATCTGGTAAAGCAACAAATCATTTACCCCATCACCATTGGGCGAAAACGCAGTAGGCATGTAAATAGCAGGTCTGCAATATTCCTTGCGTAGAAACAGGCTGTCGGATTGTATACACCCATTAAAATCTGTAAAAGCAACCACATACTTGCCTGAATCTATCAAGGTAATGGCAGGTGCACTAGGGCCGTGCCGCCATAAGTAGGTAGCAGCCCATGGCTGGGAAACATCTACCTGCCACACATCAGAGAGGCACAATAGGGTGTCGGTCGGCATCTCCAGTAACGGCAGTGCAAACGTGTCGATCCTGATGGAGTCAGTGAAGGAGCAGTTGGTGCTTTTTGACTGGGCGATGAATAGTCCCGGCATATTGATGGTCAAGCTATCTCCCATATCACCTGTATTCCACGTAACAGGCCATCCACCGGCATCACCGATCAATGTGAGGGAAAAGCCCGGGCATAGTATGGTGTCGTTACCCAACGAGAAGACCGGTACAGGTTCTACATCGATGGTGATGCTATCCATATTCCGACATCCATAAGTGTCGGTTACTTCCACCGAATACAGTCCGGCAGAAGTAACAATCTGTGTTCTTGCCTTATTTCCGCCGGACCATTGGTAGGAGGCATAGAATCCAGCATCAAGGATTATCGAATCGCCCAAGCAAATGGTGGTATCTGCCCCCACATCCGGTTTTGGAAGCGGGATAACCAGCAGATTCAGCCGGATGATACTATCGCATCCCTGTGCAGTAGCTAGCGTAATTGTGAATAGTCCGGTCTGTGTAAATTGTTGACTGCCAATCTGATACGAGTCGCCGAAACAAATTGTGTCTGCTACCTGACTGGTAAAGCTGGCCAAAAACATCAGGTTGGTGGTAACTATGCTATCGCATCCCTGTGCACTTACATAGGAGTCTGCATACCAGCCGTCGGACTTCTGCCAATTGCCACCAACCCACAGGCTATCTCCCGTACATAGCGTAATCGGTAGCGTATCAGAAAATACGGGCAATATCTGCAGGGTGGTTGCATGAATAGAGTCGCAGCCGGCAGCACTCAGCAACGTGTCCCGATAAACACCTGCCGTCTTTTGCCACTGTCCGGATACCCAGAGGCTGTCACCGGCACAAATAGCTACTTGCTGTAACCCTGATACCTGTGCGGTTACGAAGAGGGTAGTGGTCACCAGACTGTCGCACCCGGATT
The DNA here is from genome assembly GCA_964471795.1 of uncultured Chitinophagales bacterium. GTDB lineage: Bacteria > Bacteroidota > Bacteroidia > Chitinophagales > S012-47 > CAJXXO01. Next base: position 2,676 of record CAYYHM010000126.1, read on the forward strand.
GTGCCAGTAGTGAGTCGATGTATGTCCCGCTGCCGGTTTGCCAGGCACCTCCCAGAAACACACTATCACCCGTACAAATCTGTAAGGTGTCGAAGGAAGAGACTGCAATGGAGACCGAAAGCTGCAGTGTGATAATGCTATCGCAGGCTAGATAGGAAGGGAATGTATCTCGGTAAGTGCCAGCCTGTGACAAATACCGTCCACCGAACATCAGGGAATCTCCCTGACAGATAGCTGACTGCAGGTTTGTGGTGACAAATGGGGTTACCCGCAAATCTGTTATGATTACGCTGTCGCAGCCTTTGGTTGACGTAAAGTTGTCTACATAGGTGCCCGGTTGAGTCTGCCATTGACCGGCCGCAAAGTACCGTCCACCCGCACATATGGAAGCAGATACAGTATCCAGGTACGATGGGAACAGCGTAACATCAACAGTAATCAAGCTATCGCATCCGGAGGCGTTTTGCAGCAGAATCTGGTACTGACCGCTTTGCGTAAATGTCTGTCCCGCCACGACAAAAGTATCCGGGGCACAACTGCTGAAAGCCAGACTGGATTGCGTAGGTATGCCGATCGATAATTGCGTGTTGTCCAGAATATATCCAGTAGCGGGATTATCTGACCAGATCGTGTCGCCCAGCGTTTTCAGGTTGGGTATCAGGAAAACCTGATTGTCCACCATGGAGGCGGCAAGGAAGGAACTTCGGGTGGTGACCTTGATGGTAATGGTTGACGCTCCCGTAGGAATGGAGGTGTTGAACAACGAAAATCTCGATGTACCTACACCTGTGCCACCCGGTGTGATGCCCGGAAGCGTATGGGTAACCTGCGTAATCACCAAACGTGTATCCAGGTTGTCTTGTATGCGGAAGACGGATTGCGGAACGCCTGTGTTGTTTCGGATCGTAATTACATAGGTAAATGTATCCCCTTTGCAACCCTGGTTACCCGGTAGGATCACCTTCTCCATTGCCAAACCATCAGGACACACACATCCATCCAGCACACCCGACACATTGCCGGTAGTTACAGAGAATACAGCCCCAGAATCCGGTAATATGCGGTACAAGGTATCAGTACCATATCCATACAGCCTGCCGAATCCGTTGAAGAACAGCGCATCGATTTGCTGGTGTACAGGTGTGGCCGGTCCGAAGGTATCTACCGTTCCTGCAATTGGATTGATGATGGCCATCTTCCGGGTAACGGTATCAAAGCCATACAACTGGTTGGAGATGGGGTGAAAGGCGATATCACCAAAATAGGGGGTTCCTGTGCCTGTAGTATACCGAAGGGTTTGTATGCCTAGTAATGCAGGTACGGCCTGGTCAACTTTCAGCTGTGCAATAAGTCCTGTGTTGGTGGTAACAGTAAATAATCCTGCAGAGTCGATATCACCGGCCGGGTATTCCACATTTTGTGTGGGCATGCCGCCCGGTAAAGGCATAGCTGTTATGTTCCCATTGGCATACCACCTGACAAGTTGATTTTGTTGGGGTGATATCCCATACAGTAACTTATCCTTCGGATGATACCCTAAAGCATTGGTAACCAGTGGTATCTGACGCAGATTGTTGAGCGAAAACTGGGTGTTGTAGGCTAGCTCTCCTACAGTTGTATTCGAATTTCCATGGCTTAGTAAAAATTCATTGTAACAGGGAAACTTCTCATTACAGGGGATTGTCTGAATGCGAATACTGTCAAACACACGGGTACAGTTGTTTTCCAATATTTCCAGGTATATCCACCGGTTCGTGTTCAGGTATAACCCGGAGATAAACAGATTCTGTCCTGTAGACAATAGGCTATCTTGCTCATCTGTCCATCTGAATAGGGCAGGTTGTGTGGTCTGCGCTACCAGCAATAGTGTATCTCCCGGGCAAAAAGCATTGTTGGTCAGGATAGCCTTTCGATGCACCCTTGTGGGATATACATTCACCTTTGTCGGGTCACCGATAGGCCCGGAATTGGGATCATCACTGAAAAGCGTGTCTGCGGATACTACCAGCAGATCGGTGAGTTTTGCTTGTGACGTCAAGTTGCTACCTACGAACGGGCTATCAATAGCAACCTGGTAACTGAATACATTGGCCTGCATCTGTAAATTCATGTTCTGCAAAACCAGTCTTGATGTACCCACTCCTGTTCCGGGTGCTACGGTGCCGATCAACGGCGTAGGTCCTGAGATGATGGTAGCGCCCGGAGGTAGTTCGTCAATAAGTGTTACACCCGGCATAGTAACGCCGGTGAGGTTGGAGATTCTTATGGTAAAGGTCAGCGTGTCGCCTGGGCAGACAGATGAAGCAGAGGCAGCCTTACTGATTTGTACGGTATATGGACAGGAACATCCATCACGTCCTGAGCCGGATGGGCCAACGGCAACCTGTGAGATTTGGCCAGTCACCTGATCTATCCGATACAGTGTATTGGCATCATAACCATACAGGTCACCAAATGAATTAAAAAATAGTGCTCCCAGTGCGTAGCCCGGCTGCGGTATACCGATGGGGAAGATTTCTCCGGTCTGTGCGTCCACTTCTACAATCCTGTCGATGTTGTTATCATATCCCCATAATCGCTGTGTTTGTGGATGAAAGGCAATGTCAATGAATCCTGGAGTCCCTGAATATTGGGAGCTGTTGTAATATAAGGGTACAGAAGAGATGACACTGGCCGTGCTGCCCGTGATATCGATAAAAATGATGCTACCATTGTTACCCGTGAGGAGATACACCCCTGCAGAATCCACATCGCCGGCAAACAGCCCACCGGGTAATGAACCTAGTGTACCCATGTTGAGAAAGGTGTTGTCGGCAAACAAGCGGTATACAGTCCTGGAGCCGGGTTCAAACCCGTATATCAGGTTATCCTGCCGATTATATCCGGATGAATTGTATAGGACAGGGTGGCTGTTGATTTGCTGGAAAATAGCGACACCGCCAAGTACCTCAATTTCATTTAGGAAGGTAGGTTGCCCACCATTGTACTGGCTGAGCAGTAGTTTTCCGTTACAGTCGAATACCGGCTGGGCTTGCAGCGTTTGCATGCTCAGCAAGCACAGTAGTATTAGTAGTCCCGATAATTTGGAAGCGGTCATTTCGGCTTAGACATCTGACTGATGGGAAAGCAGCGCATTAGAAGAACTTGCAATGTACTGAATTTTATTCTGTGGCAAATAAGCTATCCAAATCCCGAAAGCCTTTGAACTCCAGTGCGTTTCCACTGGGATCCAAAAAGAACAGGGTAGCCTGCTCACCGGGGAGTCCTTTGAAGCGGATGTATGGTTCAATTAGGAATGTAACCCCTGCATTGGTCAGCCTTTCTGCCAGCTTTTCCCACTCCTCCATGGGTAGCACTACGCCAAAATGCGGTATCGGTACATCATGGCTATCAACCCCATTGAAATGCAGATGCCCCTGATAGCCTGGTTGCAGGTGTGTCACCAGTTGATGTCCGAACAGATTCCAGTCAATCCACTGATCGCTGCTGCGGCCTTTGGAACATCCTAAAAGGTCTCCGTAAAAGGCTTCAGCTGCAGTAAGATCGTTTACGGGAATGGCCAGATGGAAGGGTGGTAAATGATTCATGAGCGAAAGATAGGATAACTGCATCGGACCATAGTACGTTCGTTGGGTTATCTGCACTTCATTATTATAGACAGCTCACATATTGTGTTGGATGAAGGAAGTGAGTCAATATCCTATCTTTGCCTCATGCCACAACTTGTAGCACCATCTATCCTTAGCGCTGATTTCCTGCAGCTTGGT
>CAYYHM010000127.1:0-6352 GCA_964471795.1 uncultured Chitinophagales bacterium
TGAAGGTATTGTGCAACTTGGGGCGATACCCCAACGGATGTATCAGGATGTTCCAGCGAACTGCCCTGCTGATGTGACTGACGATACCGAGCAACACGGAAAGGCCGATCCACCACAGTTCTGCTCCCTGCATGGCCGTAAGCACCTGACTGAAATCCTGACCACTGATAGCGAGCCACAGTAATAAACCGCCGAGGGCAAGAAATAAGAGGAACTTGACAGATGACAGGATACGCTGTTTCACGCCGGTCAGCTTATGCGATTCTGTGCGTCAGGGAATAGCAGTACCGGACGGTGTGTGCGCGCCTCCTCAGGTGTCATGGAGGCATAGCTGATGATGATGGCCAGATCACCTTTCTGCGCTTTGCGGGCGGCAGGTCCGTTCAGGCAGATTACTCCGGAATCCCTCTCGCCGCGTATCACATAGGTCTCCAGGCGTTCCCCATTGTTGACGTTGACAACCTGTACCTTTTCGAATTCGATGAGGTTGGCGGCTTCCATCAGGGTTTCATCAATAGTGATGCTGCCTTCGTAGTGAAGGTCGGCTTCGGTAACTGTTACCCGATGTATTTTGGACTTACAAACCTCGATACGCATAGCCGCGCAAAATTAGGAATATTCGATACAAATGGTTGTTGCTACTAAAATGTTTGATGTGACTGAATAATTCCTTATTCCGCCGGCAGGATCCAGTTGTCAATCAGGCGGGCATGCAGGAATCGGGCTGCTACCAGAATAACCAGTTCCCTGCTTTTGTCCCAGGTAGATACTGGTTGCAACGTCTCCGAGTCCACAACTGTCAGGTATTCCACTTCCTGCATTGTGGCTGCCTGATTGAGTATCTGCATACCTTCCTGCAGGGCATCAGCCAGCGAGGTGTCGGCTGAAGCATGCGCTATGTGTTGCAGCGCCTGAACCAACACCAGGCTGTCGGCTCTCTCCGGTGCGGTAAGCCGTATGTTGCGTGAACTCATGGCCAGGCCATCTGCTTCACGGATAATGGGGCAACGCACTACCTCTATGTGAAATTCCGGTATTTGGTCTATCATGTGCGAGAGGATGCGCCACTGCTGAAAGTCTTTTTGCCCCAGGTAGAGTGCCTGGCAGGGAACGATTTCCAGCAGTCGGTGTACCACCAGACAAACACCTCGGAAATGGCCGGGTCTTACGGCCCCTTCCCACAACTGGTCCAGACCGGCTAGATCATAGGTTCTTTGCAATATCGCAGGGTCGGGATATATGTCCTCATAGGCAGGCAGGAGCAGGTAATCACAGCCGGCGGTGGCCAGCAGTTGTATGTCCCGTTCCAAGGGTTTGGGATACTTCAGCAGGTCTTCCGGATCCGTAAATTGTGTTGGGTTCACATAAATGCTGCATACGGTGACATCATGTCGGCTACGTGATGCCCTGATCAGGCTGATGTGGCCTTCGTGTAATGCCCCCATAGTTGGCACAAATCCGATTGATGTCTGGCGTGTACGTAAATGGGCTGTAAGTGCTGTGGCGGTGTGAAATACCTTCATGATCAATAAGATGTGCAGGAGGTGTCCTGCAGGGGTTACGTGCTGCTGTCTTGGAAATGTATTATCTTTGCACTTCTGAAACCTGCATATAGCAAGGCTTCCCACAACGTAGCAAATATACTCGCGCTTATGGAACAAACAAAAGTATTGTTTGTAACGCAGGACATGACACCTTACACCGCTTTGTCGGAGATTGCAGCTATTGCACGCGAATTACCACAATATGCTCAGGAGCAGGGCATGGAGATTCGGGTGCTGATGCCGCGCTTCGGTACAATAAATGAAAGGCGGCACAGGCTTCATGAAGTAGTGCGATTGAGTGGTATCAACATCATCATTGATGATGATGACTACCCGCTGATCATCAAAGTGGCTTCCCTGCCGGGGGCCAGGATTCAGGTGTATTTCCTGGATAATGATGACTTCTTCAAGCGTAAGGGGATTTTTGAAGACAAGGATCGCCATTTCTATGAAGACAATGGAGAGCGGATGATCTTCTTCAACAAGGGGGTACTGGAAACAGTGCGGAAGTTCGGCTGGGCGCCGGACATCATACACTGTCAGGGTTGGATGACCAGCCTGATTCCTTTCTACCTCAAGAAGGGTTATGCTGCAGATCCCATCTTCAAGGACTCAAAGGTGGTTTACTCCGTGTTCAACAATGCGTCACATGCCAGTCTGGCCGACAACTTTGTGCAGAAGGCGACAGCCATCAACAAGGGTATCGACGGTCAGGATATGGGTCCTTATGCGGGCCTTACGATCGATGCACTCGATCTGGGGGCTATGACTTTTGCTGACGGAATCGTGTTGGCCGGATCCCAGGTAAATGCTGAAACAGTTCAGGCCGCCAAAGCAATAAAGAAGCCGCTGCTTGAGTTGAATGGCGAACGTGACCTGGAACAGTATAAAGCATTCTATGAAGGATTGCTGGGTAAATAAGGGATAATCGAATGAGGGTAAAGTACAGTGGACGCCGGTATTTGGCCGCTTTGGTAGTAGTATTGGCCGTATTGGCAGGTGGTTGCAGGGAAACTACCAACGTGGGTAGTGAAGTGCTGGGTGAGCTAGACAGGTTGAATCCACTATTCACGGACACCCTTACACTCATTACCCGAACCCTTCCCGACGACTCACTTCGGACAGATGCACTTACGGTAAACCACTTCGGCAGTATAATCGATCCGGTTTTCGGCAAGACTTTCGCGCAGCTGTATGCGCAGGTTCGTATCCCTACCAATAATATTGATCTGGGTGATGACCTGGTGCTGGATTCTGTTGTGCTGCAGTTGCGGTACACTGGAATATATGGCGATCCAACTGCTGCACACACCATTCGGGTGTTCCAGCTGTCAGATTCCATGGACGCCGAGGAAAATTATTATTCCTACCAGGGATTTGCTACCTATCCGATCGGTTTGGCCCGTATGGAGAACTTTGTACCTAACCCCGGTGACAGTTCATTCTTGCGCATACCACTGAACAACAGCTTCGGCAACTGGATATTGCAGCAGTCAGGAGACTCCGCATTTGCTTCAAACACGAACTTCCTGCGGTTCTTCAAAGGGTTACTCATAACTACCGACACGTTGCAAGGCTATTCCAAGTCACTCATCAAGGTAGACCTTCTGAATCCATTATCGCACCTTGTACTTTACTTTAAGGCCGGTGATATCGACTCACTCTCGCTGATTCTACCGATCAACACCTCATCTGCCTCGCAGAATCAGTACATCCATCAGTTTACCAATCCCGATATCTCTCGTCAGATAGACGGTACTGTACTCTTCGATAGCATCAACCATGTGTCGGGGCTGGCCGGACTGCTCACCAAGGTGGACATCCCCTATCTGTCCAATCTGGGAGATATCAGCATCCTGAAGGCGGAACTGGTGGTGACCCGTGTGGATAGGGCAGAGGACAGTGTCTTTACGTCGCCCAGATTTATTTTGCCGCGCCTGCAGCAGTCAGATTCCAGCGGTACCAATTTTGTATCTATATTCGACGAATCCTACGCCCTGTCTCAGTCTTTGTATGATTTGGGGGGGTCAGCCAAGGTAGAGCAGAATAATGGCGTAGACTATACCCGCTATAGGATTAACTTGTTGCGGCATTTGCAGTTCGTTGCCGATGGCAGCCTCGAGAATGAACCCATCTTCCTGAAGTCGGTGCCCACCTTGTTGGACGGCGGAAGGATGCAGCTGGGAGGAGGCAATCACCCGAACAATGAATTGCGTATGAAACTGAACCTCTATTACGTACCTAAATAACCTCCCTGTATGTGTGGAATCGTTGCCTATATCGGGCATCAGGAGGCCTACCCAATCCTGATCAACGGACTAAAAAGACTGGAGTATCGTGGCTATGACAGTGCCGGTGTGGCACTGCTGAACGGCGATATGCGTATATACAAAAAGGCCGGTAAGGTGGCTGACCTGTCTGACCACGTGGGTGAGCAAGATACCACCGGCAGCATCGGCATTGGCCATACCCGCTGGGCTACCCACGGCGAACCCAACGACATCAATGCCCACCCACACTCCAGTGGGGATGGATCCATCACCCTGATCCACAATGGAATCATCGAGAACTATGCCTCCCTGAAAGAAGAGCTTATTCGTAGGGGTCATGTGTTTTCTTCCGATACGGACACGGAAGTGCTGGTGCACCTCATCGAGGACATACGCAGGAAAGAACAGGTTGAGCTGGAGGAGGCGGTGCGCTTGGCATTGTCGCAGGTGATTGGTGCCTACGCCATCGTGGTGATGGCCAGAGAGGATGAGTCGCGGTTGATAGCAGCCCGGAAAAGCTCCCCCCTGGTAATCGGTATCGGTAAGGGAGAGTTTTTCATTGCCTCCGATGCTACACCCATCGTGGAGCATACCAAGAACGTGGTTTACCTCAATGACAAGGAAATAGCCGTAGTTACCAAAGACGGTGATTTGAGTATCCGCACCATCGACAACGTGGCTAAAACGCCCTATGTGCAGGAGTTGCAGTGGAAGCTGGAGATGTTGGAAAAAGGTGGGTATGATCACTTTATGCTGAAGGAGATCTTTGAGCAGCCACGGTCCATCAAGGACTCCATGCGTGGCCGCATCAATGCCGAGCGTGGGGTTGTAGCACTTGGTGGCATCAAGGATTATGAGCAGCTGATGGTGCATGCCAAGCGTATTTTGATTGTAGCTTGTGGTACCTCGTGGCATGCCGGGTTGGTTGGTGAGTACTTGTTTGAAGATCTGGCACGCATACCGGTGGAGGTGGAATATGCTTCGGAGTTTCGCTACCGCAATCCCGTGATTTTCCCTGATGACATCGTCATAGCCATCTCACAGTCCGGCGAAACAGCCGACACGCTGGCGGCTATAGAACTGGCAAAGAGCAAAGGCGCTACCATTTTGGGTATCTGCAATGTGGTAGGTTCCTCCATCTCCCGGGTAACCCATGCGGGTTCATATACCCATGCCGGTCCGGAAATCGGCGTTGCGTCAACCAAGGCCTTTACGGCACAGCTGACCATTCTTACGCAGATGGCACTCAGCGTGGCCCACAGCAAGGGCACTTTGAGTGAAAGCAAGTTCAGGACCTTGCTGTATGCCATGGAGCTGATACCGAAGAAGATAGAGAAGGCCCTTACCGCCAACGAGCAGATTCTTGAGATTGCCAAGACCTATCAGCATGCCACCAATGCCTTGTATCTGGGCAGGGGTTACAACTTCCCGGTAGCACTGGAGGGCGCACTGAAGCTGAAAGAGATCTCCTACATCCATGCGGAAGGCTATCCCGCTGCCGAGATGAAGCACGGCCCGATTGCCCTGATTGATGAGAACATGCCCGTTGTGGTGCTGGCCACCAATCAGAGTGCCTATGACAAGATCGTGAGCAACATCCAGGAGGTGAAAGCCAGAAAAGGGAAGGTGATTGCCATTGTCAACGAAGGTGATGAAACCATTCGCGAACTGGCAGACCATGTGATCGAGATACCGGACACCGAAGAGCCGCTGGCACCATTGGTGTCGGTAATACCGTTGCAGCTGCTGGCCTACCACATAGCTGTGCTGCGCGAATGCAATGTGGATCAGCCCAGAAATCTGGCGAAGTCGGTTACAGTGGAATAACGCCGGTAAACACTGCCTTCAGCGGCTTCTTGCTGAAATATGCGGTGAAATGCTTGTAATCCGAGGGATGCGGGATAAAAACAAATACCGTGTAGGCTGTTTCTAATTCCAGACTCCATGTGTCATTGTCAGTGTCGATGGTAACAGGTTTCCACCGGCATGCCAGGATGTCTCTATACCGGATAATGTGGCCATACAGCTTCTGCGACAGATTGTACCTAATCAGAAAGGATGTCTGCAGGTATTGAAAGGATACCTGCAAGGTGTCGGAGGCGCTGTTGCGCAGGCTCATGACATCCTCCGGACCCGTAAACAGTTGTACTTTATGTGAGCCGGTGCCACCCATCTTCAACTGCTCCCAGATGGGGAAATGACTCCCATATTCCTCACGAATATCGTCGGGCATGCTGCCGTCTGGTTCCAGTTGAAAGAATTGCATGCCCTCACAACAACGATGGGAATCGTTGGTTTACTGCCCGGTTACATCAAAGCCGATGTCGCGTCTGTAGTACCTACCTTCCCACTGAATGCGGTCGGCATTCGACCGGCTCTTTTCCAGTGCTTCCTCCAAGGTGTTTCCGAAAGAGGTGATGGCCAATACACGACCACCGTCAGTTACCACCTGCCCGTCTTTGTAGCGGGTGCCCGCATGGAAGAGCAGGCTGCCCTCGGCGGTGTCCAGCCCGCTGATCGGCATTCCTTTCTCGTAGC
>CAYYHM010000128.1:0-2503 GCA_964471795.1 uncultured Chitinophagales bacterium
GCTGAAGTTGGACAAGGCGCAGGTACTATCGTTGACAATCTGGCCTACGGCGCCTTTGCCGGATACCTGGAACTACCCACTGCAGATTACCGCTTGGCCATACAGGATGAATCAGGAGCCAGCACGTTGTTCGTGTACGATGCGCCTTTGCAGCAACTGCAACTGGAAGGAGCCGCACTGACCGTAGTGGCTTCCGGTTTCGTGGATCCATCGCAGAACAGCAATGGTGAAGGATTTGGTCTTTATGTTGCACTGCCTGCAGGTGGCGCACTTGTACCGCTGCCAATCACTACCGGCCTTGATATTCAGGGAGCTATCGGTAGCACCCGTCTTTTCCCCAACCCAGCTGTTTCTCAGGCTACCCTGCAATTCAGCCTGTCAACACCGGCAGATATGGGCTACTTCCTGATCGATCTGCAAGGCAGAATCGTAAGCGGTGCTCATATGGGTGACTTGCAGGCCGGTGACCATATCATCAGCTTGGAACTTGGCAACCTGCCATCCGGTCAGTACCGACTGGTACTGTCAGGAACAGAAGGAGCCACTACACTTCCATTGGTTATTCAGCGATAATCATCGCCAATAGACATACCTACAGGCCCGTCAGTAATGGCGGGCCTTTTTATTTACCAGCTATAGGTCAAACCGAGTCCGTTGCCATAGAAGGATAATTCTACCGGCTTTACGATGCGCTTGAGCTTGTTGTTGGCCCTGCTGTGCCAGTAAGCCATGGCTACATCGTAAGCAAACAGGAAGCCACCCTGCAGGATGATGCTGTTGCCGAAACCACGCATCTGCTCCGGATTATCACTGCGGTAAGCACGCTCCCGCAAATACAGGCCACCTGCCATGTAGCCGATGTCCAGACCCGCATTCAGTAACAGTACCTTTTGCAGGTTATAGTGTCGGCGATAAGTTTCGTCCAGGTCATAGCTGCCCGGCTTGTCTTTTTGCATACCGATATACCCAGCTGTTGCCAACGCCAGATTTACCATGTTCCACCCAATGTTCATGGTATGAAAATGCCGTCTTTCTCCTTCGCTGTTGGCTCTAAGCACAATACCCGCTCCGATATTGCCGATAGCCCAGTACCCCAGTATCTGCGATTGAACACCCAGCCGTTTGTTGGTATCCTCATTAAATGACCGCAGGTCGGCACGGGAGATCTGAGCGTATGACGCCATCGCTACACCACAGGCCACGCAAGTCAGTAAAAGACGGTTTATTTGCATCGGAGAAGTTTTTATACAGATGGAAATCGGTACGAAGATAGCAGCACTGGATTTGGGCACCAATACTTTTCAGTTGGGCATCTATGAAATCACCGCAAATGGCCGGTTTGTGGTACTCTATGAGGAGGAAAGATTCGTGAAGTTGATTCGTGAAGCGGGTAATGCCATTGCGGCGGAAGCGATTGAACGCGCTGCTGCTGCCATCCACCACTACTCATCGGTTTGCCGACAGGCGGGGGTATCGCACGTGCTGGCAGCTGGGACTGAGGCACTGCGAGTGGCCGCAAATGGTGCCGAGGTAAAGAATCACCTGGAGGCCATGCTGGGTGCCCCTATTCATATTGTCGCCGGCAAGGAAGAGGCACGGCTTACCATGCTGGGCATACAACAGGCGGTGCCGGTCGGGTACACAACCTACCTTCACATGGACATCGGCGGTGGCAGCACGGAGTTCACGCTGGTGGTAGATAGAAAGATATTGTGGAGCGACAGTTTCCCTACCGGTGCTGCTGCCCTGACCAATCGATTTCATACCCACGACATGCTGTCTCAAGGCATACGTGACCAGGTGTGGCGATACCTTGACGAGGTGTTGAAACCCGTTAAGGAGCAGGTACTTCCCTATGCGCCGCTATCATGGGTAGGTTCCAGTGGGTCGGCAGAAACCATCATTGAGTTGCTTCATCCCGGGCATTCCATGGCAGAAGTTGCCGGTGAGCAACCGTATGCCATTGCTCCGACTTCAGCGGCATTGCCCTTACTGGAAAGACTACTACAAACTTCCCTGCAGGAGCGTCTCGACTGGCCGGGGCTGAAACCACAGCGTGCAGAGTATTTCCTGATGGCTGCCCTGCAATGCTTGTGGGTGCAACAGCTTACCGGGGCAGCTGAGCTGCTGGTATCAGCCTGGGGGCTACGGGAAGGTCAGGTTATCGACCTGCTGGCTACGCAAAACGACCCGAGTCGATCAACCGCCTGATGCCATCTTCCAGCGGCAGCAGGTCGCGCTGTAGCAGATCGCGCATCTTGGTGTTGTCAGGCAGGCGACGCTTCATATCGCCCTCTTTCAGTGGAGGCAGAAATTCTATGGTAGAGGACGACCCACACAGGCGGATGACGGTTTCTGCCAGGGTAAGGATGGTTACTTCCTTATCGTTGCCGACGTTTACCACATCATTCACATACCGCTGCTCATGAAAGGCAGCCAGACAAGCGTCGATGTTGTCGTCGATGTGGCAGAAGGTTCGTGTCTGTGAGCCGTCGCCATAGAT
>CAYYHM010000128.1:2603-6342 GCA_964471795.1 uncultured Chitinophagales bacterium
CTGAAGAACACACGCTTCACACCGGTGTTCTTGGACAACTCCAGGATGTTCTGGATTCCATCGATATCACGCAGCACCATAACGGGGTTCTGTAAGGTACGCTGTACGCCCACCACCGCAGCATAATGGAACACATAATCGAACCTGTAGGCAATCATCACCTGCGAGATGTCCCTGAAATTGTTGACATCACACTTGATGAACTTGTAGTTGTCCAGATCGCCCACGGGGAGGTTGTCAGTCGACCCGGTAAGCAAATTATCGATGGACACCACAAAGTTGTCCGGGTCGGCGGTCAGCCTGTCGGCCAGCACGCTGGCGATGAATCCTGCTCCCCCTGTTACCAATATCTTTTTCATGCTTTTAATCCTCTTGTATCAATTCCATCAGATATTCTCCATATCCGCTTTTCATGAGTGGTCTGGCCAGCGCCTCCAGTTGTTCCTTGTTGATGAATCCGCTGCGATAGGCTTCTTCCTCGATGCAGCCGATCTTAAGCCCCTGCCGCTCCTCTATGACCTGCACAAACTGAGAAGCCTGCATCAGCGACTGGAAGGTGCCGGTATCGAGCCAGGCAGTTCCCCTGTCCAGTATGCCTACATGCAGGTTACCCTGCGACAGATACTGCTTATTGACATCGGTAATCTCCAATTCGCCACGTGGGCTGGGCTGCAGGTTGGTGGCTATCTCCACTACCTGATTGTCGTAGAAATATAGGCCCGGAACAGCAAAGTTGCTTTTCGGCTGTGCCGGCTTCTCCTCAATAGAGATGGCCATGTTGTCCTTGTTGAACTCCACCACACCATATCGCTCCGGGTCGGACACATGGTAGGCAAAGATTACGCCTCCTGTGGGGTCGGCATGGGATCGCAACAGATCACGCAGACCGGAGCCGTAGAAGATGTTGTCACCAAGAATAAGCGCCGCCTTGTCGCCTCCAATGAAGTCTGCACCAATAGTAAAGGCCTGCGCCAGTCCCTTCGGCTCCGGCTGCTCCGCATACACGAAGTTGCACCCATACTGCGAGCCATCCTGCAACAGGTACTGGAACAGGGGTAGGTCTTTCGGTGTAGAGATGATCATAATGTCGCGGATACCCGACATCAGCAAGGTAGACAGGGGGTAATAGATCATGGGCTTATCATAGATCGGCATGATCTGCTTGGAGATGGCGTATGTGATAGGGTACAACCGAGTACCACTGCCGCCAGCCAGGATGATTCCTTTCATGGCATAGCTTTTCTGGTGAATGTGCCCACAAAGGTAAATAATTGCCCTACTTCAATCCTGCGAGCGCCTGATTTACATTCACGATGTGGTCGCCGAGTTTTTCGGCACTGTTTACGAAGTCCAGATACAGGATACCTTCTTCCACATCATACTGCTCAGATTCTATCCGGTCGAAGATAACCTGCTTGAGGGTGTTGCGCATCTCGTTGATCTGGCGCTCGGTTTCATATACCTTGTCCATGTCTACTTCAGTAGGATCAAGGGTCATGTTGTGGTTCATCTCCTTGATGGCTCTGTAGACCACGTCGAAGTATATGTCCAGCTCTACGGCGATGCTTTCCGGCATGGTTTTCTTTTGCTCATCCTGCCGCCGCTTGTTGATGGCCAGCTTGTAGAAAATATCGCCCATGCGCTCCAGGTCATTGGCCATCCGTATCATACCCTTTACACGGGAGGCGCTTTCTTCACTCAGCCGATATTGGCCCATCTTGGCCATGTAGGTGGTGATCTCATTTTGCAAGCGGTCGGTAATGTCTTCCCGATCCTTGATCTTGTTGTACAGCCTTTCGCGATTCTTAGGCGCTTTGAACAGCATCACCATCACGTTGGCGCACATCTTCTCCACCAGCTTGCCGAATTGCTGCAACTCCTTGAAAGCCTCCTCCAGACTAAGTTCAGGCGTGGTCATGAGACCGCTGCTGATGTAGGTAAGCTTGAAGCCTTCATCCTCCCGTGTCTTAGCGGGCACTATACGGATGATGAACCGTATGATGAATGGAGCTACAAAAAACAAGAGAATGGTATTGACCAGGTTGAACATGGTATGGAAAAGCGCCAATCCGTCAGTGAGTACTGTTTTCCCTTCGCCGTTAACATCGGTGGAGGCATCGAAGAAGGAGGTGTCATGTAATAGTTGCTGGCTCACAAAATCCACTGCCGTCAAGAACGGCTGGAATACAACCAGCATCCAGGCGACACCGATCAGGTTAAAGATGGTGTGGAATCTGGCCGCCCGCTTGGCATGCACGTTTCCAACGATGGCTGCCAGGTTGGCGGTGATGGTTGTACCGATGTTTTCACCCAGCACCATCGCTGCTCCTGTTTCAATGTTGATCCACCCTTGACTGATCAGCACCAGCGTGATGGCCATGGTAGCAGATGAAGACTGCACCACTATGGTCAGCAGTGTGCCCACCAGCACAAACATGATGAGAGAGCCGAAACCATAACCGGTATACCGATTCAGGAACTCCAGTACCTCCGGGTTGGCACGCAAGTCGGGCACAGCGCCTTTGAGCAATTCCAGACCGATAAATAGAATACCAAAGCCAATGATGAACTCAGCGAAGTTGCGCAGGCTGTCCCGCTTGGAGAACAACATCGGAAATGAAAAGGCTACTGCCGACAGGGCAAACGTGGTGAGCTTGAACTTGAACCCGATCACTGACACCAGCCATCCAGTGACTGTAGTGCCGATGTTGGCACCCATGATTACCCCGGAGGCCTGCACCAGCGAGAGGAGACCGGCATTCACGAAACCTACCACCATTACGGTAGTTGCGGAGGAAGATTGTACGATCGCCGTGGTAAACAGTCCGGTAAAGATGCCTGTCAGGCGGTTGCGGGTCATGCCGCTGAGCAGGCTGCGGAGGCGCTTCCCGGCCACTTTCTGTATGCCGTCGCTCATCAGCTTCATCCCATAGATGAATATGCCAAGCGACCCAATGATGACCAGGATATCGAATATGATGTTCATCCGCTGAATTCTTTACAAAGTTGCAGAAAAAGTTCAATGAATATCATTGGATTTCTGCGTTACGGATAGCCTCCGCCTTTAAAAATAAGACAGAATCACATGCTGCCGCAGATAACTATCGCTTTATTAGAATTTATGGCTAATACCTACGCTGAAGGCTCTTCCGGGATTGAACACATCAAAGGGTTGTGGAGCAGCATCGAAGGAGCGATAGAAGATCTCTCTCCTGTCGTTGAGGATGTTGGAGGCCTTGATATCCAGAACGGTACGCTGCTCTTCCCCGAATTTCTTGTTGAAACCAAAGTTGAGGCTATGGAACGGCTGCGTGTAGATATCAGGATATAGTCCGGTTCCCACGATATGCAGTGTTTCGCCCTTCACGTTGTAATACAATCCGGCTGTGATTCCTTTCTCGAACAGGCTGTAGGTGAATCCGGCATTGATCACGTAAGGGGACTGACCGGCCATGGCTCTGGTGTTGGAGATGGTTTGACCCACCTTCTCATACTGCCTGCGTGCATTGAATTCCAGCGCTGTCATATCAATGCGTGAATCAACCAGGGTTACGTTCACATCGAAGCTCAGCGGACGCAGACGGGGGCTCAGGAATTCCAGGTTCTTTCGCACCTCCAGCTCAATACCCACCAGACTACCGTTACCTACGTTACGTGGCTGAAACTCTGTGCTGGTCTGTTGTTCAGGGATACGAACCAGCTCGATAGGATTGTCGAACTGCTTGTAAAATGCACTTAC
>CAYYHM010000129.1:0-5059 GCA_964471795.1 uncultured Chitinophagales bacterium
ATTCACCGGCTTTGGCATTGTAGGTCTCTTCATGGGCATTACCGGCATCAGCTTCCTGCTGCTGAGGCATACGCTGCCGGCCCTGTTTACGCCTGAGCCTTTGGTACAGGGCATCACCGCTTCGTTGCTGATCGTTGCCGGTGCCTTTCAGGTATTCGATGGGATGCAACTCATGGGAATGGCCACCCTGCGGGGTATGAAAGATGTACAGTTCCCTACGGGAATCGCTCTGTTTTCCTATTGGATCATCGGACTGCCTATTGGATATCTGCTGGGATTTAACTGGCAGATGGGTGTAACGGGTGTGTGGTGGGGACTGGCTACCGGACTGGCGGTAGCCTCTGTGCTGCTATTCCTGCGGTTTCAACGACACACAAAACGTATGCTCTCCGCAGCCTCCTGAACCGCAACAATTATTTAAATACCAGAAATAGCAAGTGGTCCGATCACTCGATCTTCTGCACATCGAAGCTGAACTTGATTTGTATCGGCGACGACAGCAACTGATCAGAACGCTCATACACAATCCGGTAAACCGACACCACCTGCTTACCCACTTCATCAAACGCCTTTTGCAGACCGGCCCGATCTGTAACAATTAAGGTATTGGCCCTTGAATCGGCCAAGTCCTCCAACTCGTTCTTGCGGAAATCATTGCCTTTCAGGCCAATGGCGATCCGCAGATACGGGGAATTCGCGATCTGACTCTTCAGCAGATCCTTATTGTCAGAGGCATTGTCGCCGCCATCTGTAAAAACAACCAACGCCTTTGACCCCACGAAATTAAAAGTATTCAAGATGCTGATACCGGTGGATACCGCCTCGAATACTGCTGTTCTGGGCTGATAGTCCGTGTAGTTGTCTACCAGCGTCTTCAACACCCCCACATTGCTTGCCCCAAAGAACGGCGTTGCCTGAATCTTATCCCTGTCGGAGAAAAAGACGACTGCTACCCTGGAGCCCGGTGTACTGGCTACCACCTGATCGATAAAATCCTTGGCATACGATTTCAAATCATTCACCAGGTCTTCCAGTGATGTGCTCATATCCAACACCAGCACCACCGCTATATCATTCTTACTGTTGGATGGGGTTTCCGTAAATTCAAATTGCTCCTCAAACCGGCTACCGTCCTTTTCAAATATGTTGATATCGGTAATCTCGAACTTGGAGAAGGCACTTTCGATCCGCACCCCATTGGCGATTACCTCTACCGTGCCGTTGCCCAGATTCCGTACATCCATATTGTCTACGGTAACAAATGGACTGGCATCTATCGGCTCGGTTACCCTCGGAAATCCGGAATTGGAATATTCCACCGTAAAGTATTCCTGCTTGCCAACCCAAAACGGGTTTTTCTGGCAAGAAGTAAATAGTAATGTTACCGCTAGGGGAAGCATTATTCTAATGGGCATAACAGCGATTTCTTAGGTGGCTAATTTACACGAATTCAACCGAATGCTATAAAGTAAGTCTGCCAGCCTATGCACCATTACCAACCAAAATTCCTAAATGTACAATTCAATAAAACGACATTACATACTGATATACAATTTTTTATAGTGTGTGCATGTCAATTTGTCATTTGGTTGATATCGCTAGTACACATTACCTTTGACGCACAACATGAACCGATTCATCAATACACGACAGCTGGCTTTCCTGATTTTTGTAGTCATTGCACTATGGGCTGGACGCACATGCAATATTCCGGGTGATACAAAAAGCTCAACCCCTGTACAGGTATCCGGAACCCTGCAAGACGCTGTTAGAACACGACCCTATCGGCTAACCGCTGCTGCAGTATGCCAGCAAGCATGTCAATCCGTGAGCGACTCAAGTGTGTCACTTATCCTGCAATACGGCGAAATTGTCCAATCTGGTGACACGTACAGTATCATTGGGCGTGATTTGCGCGGAACATCGTACAGCTTAACTTGTCGGATTTTTTCAGATTCGCTGCTGATAGAGCAGTTGTATCAGACAGACTCTGCATCACACTGCCCCTGCCCTACCACGGAACAGCAGGGAGCAGAGTAACAGATAGCCAGATCAGCAGAAACTGTACCAGCATGCTGCCGTCCAGCAACCCGAAGAAGTACACATCATCATCCACTGCCGGCTTATGGTATATAACCCATGCAGTACCTACCAATGCCACACTGAGGCCCACCAGTGGCTGCCACAACAGCAAGGCCGTGTGGTGAAAGAAAAAGATACGCACCACCTCAAGTACCCAGACTCCTGCCAGCAACCATACAGACAAGTATATAGTAGCCTTGTGACCAATACGTGCGGGTACCGTATCCATCTGTACTTCCCTGTCAATCAGCACATCCCGTAAATCAAAAGGCAAGGTAATGGCCAGGATGAACAAGCTACGTTGTGCCATCAATATCCAGACGTTGGCAGATTGCAGCAATTCACCTGCATGGACTGCCGGCAGCAACACGGTAACCGCACCCCATACGAAAGCGATGAGGAATACCTTCAGTATACCGGTTGTCCGCAGCCGCCTGTTGCCGATCGGGATATCATACGCCAGCGAAATCAGCCCTATGAATCCCATCAATGGATATAAGGTAGTATCAATCCCCGAGAACCCATATGCCATGCCCGCACCTGAAATCCCCAGTAGCGTAAATACCAACATCCTGTGGTTGGTGAGGTATTGCAGCAAGGACGTTGCCGGCTTTTCCCCAACCTTCCAAAGGGCAATCTGCCGCTGCAACAGGTAGGTAAACAAAGTAGCACTACCGATAAACACTGTCAGCCTGTCAAAACCAACAGTGTATTCCAACTGCAGGTAGGTTTGCTCGGCCATGGCCATAGCGCAAACTGCTATGAACACCTGACTCAGCAGCAGGTGATGGATGGCCGATGGTTTGTTCGTAACTTCCACCTTTCAAAGCTACATATGGATATTGGATTCATCGGCACAGGATTGATGGGAGCACCCATGGCTGCCAATCTCATCAAGGCAGGACATACCGTTACGGTCTACAACCGATCCAGGGAAAAAACACAGCCATTACTGGATATGGGTGCATCACCGGCAGATAATCCGGGTGCAGCCATTGCAGGCAAGACCCTGTTTATGACCATGTTATCCACACCGGCAGCTGTTCGGGAGGTAAGTGAGCAGATGCTCCCCGTGGCACAAAGCGGATCGCTGTGGATCAACTGCAGCACCATCGACCCGGCCACAGCACGTGAGATGGCGGAGCAGGCCAACAAGTGCGGAGTGCACTATCTGGATGCCCCCGTAAAAGGTAGTACCACGCCTGCAGCCAATGCTACATTGATATTTCTGGTGGGTGGCGAAGAGCAACATATTGAAACGGCAGCACCTCTATTTCAGGCGATGGGTAAGGAGGTCAGGCATACCGGACCCGTGGGAACCGGCAGTGCACTGAAACTCGTATTCAACCAATTGCTGGCGCAGCAGATGGTCATCCTCGGCGAAGCCACGCGACTGGCAGAGGCCTCCGGCATCAACCGGCAGGTGTGGCTGGATCAGGTAATTGGTGACATTGTATCGCCACCTTTCTTGTCGGCTAAAGCACACAAGTTCCACCAACAACACTATGCTGCCGAATTTCCCCTTTGCTGGATGCACAAGGATCTTTCCCTCAGTCTTCAGGAAGCAGAACTGGCTGGTGTAGACCTTCCGGCAGCTAAGGCCGGCCTTGCCTACTATGCTGATGCACTTCGGGATGGCAAGGGTGACCAGGATTTTACCGGCATATTTGAATGCTTCACCGCAAACAACCAACCATTATGAACCGTATCTTCCTCATTCCATTTGCTGCGCTACTCCTAATCGCTTGCCAGCCTAAGCCGGAATCGAACAGCAGCATCACCTCCCCTGGTGGGCTGCTGAAACTTGACGTGATGATAACGCCGGCAGGACAGCCTGCTTATACCCTGCGCCTCGGCGACAAGGTCGTGATCGACACGTCAACGCTGGGGTTCACATTCCGGGATGTGCCCGCCTTTGGACAGGATGTATCCATCAGCAAGACCGTAACTACCGCATTCGATGAAACCTGGGAGATGCCGTGGGGCGAGCAGCGGCTGGTACGCAATCACTACCGGCAGCTAACCGTAACGCTCACCGAGCAACAGCCTCCTGCCAGAAGTCTAGACGTGGTGTTCCGTGTGTACGACGATGGTATCGGTTTTCGCTATGAGTTCCCCCAATGGCAGGGTATCGACACCCTCATCATCATGGATGAACATACTCAATTCAGCCTCACCGGCAACCATTTGGTATGGTGGACGCCGGGTGACTGGGATATCTATGAGCACCTGTACAACACCACTGCCTTCACTGATATCGATGGCATCAGCAAGCGTAATCATGGCAGCCTGGCACAAACCTACATCCCCGAGAATGCGGTAAACACACCGGTAACCATGCGCACGGAAGACGGGATATACCTCAGCTTTCATGAGGCTGCCCTGCTCGATTATGCCGGTATGACCTTGCAGATCGACAAGGAAAATCTACGCATGGAAAGTGAGCTGGTGGGCAGCGACCGCCTGAACCTGAAGGTGCAGCGCGGACTGCCCTTCCATACTCCCTGGCGCACTATACAGGTAGCCAAAGAGGCTCCTCAACTTATTGAAAGTAAGCTGTTTGTAAATCTAAATGAACCTAATCGTTTAGGCGATGTCAGCTGGGTGAAGCCCATGAAATATATCGGCATTTGGTGGGACATGCACATCGGCACCAAGAGCTGGGACATGGCTTCGGGCAGGCACGGTGCTACCACTGAATATGCCAAACAACTCATCGACTTCGCCGCAGCCAACAACATAGGAGGCTTATTGGTAGAGGGATGGAATACCGGTTGGGAACACTGGATCGGATTTGAAGACCGCGAAGGCGTGTTCGATTTCGTATCACCCTACCCCGATTACGATCTGGAGGAAGTGGCGCGCTACGGCAAGGAGAAAGGTGTGGAGATAGTGATGCATCATGAAACGTCGGCTGCACCACGCACCTATGAACAGCAGCTCGACACTGCTTTCAACCTGATGAAGCGCCTCGGCA
>CAYYHM010000129.1:5159-6252 GCA_964471795.1 uncultured Chitinophagales bacterium
CGCACCTATGAACAGCAGCTCGACACTGCTTTCAACCTGATGAAGCGCCTCGGCATAGCTGCCGTGAAGACGGGCTATGTAGGTAAGATCATTCCAAAGGGAGAATACCACCACGGGCAATGGATGGTGAATCATTACCACAAGGTAGAAACCACGGCAGCAGCCTACGGGATTGCTGTCAATGCCCACGAACCCATCAAAGACACCGGCTTGCGACGTACCTGGCCCAACATCATCAGCCGCGAAGGGTTGAGGGGCCAGGAGTTCAACGCATGGAGCAGCGATGGCGGAAACCCGCCCGAGCACCTGTCAATCGTAGCTTTTACCCGCATGCTGGCAGGACCTATCGACTTCACACCCGGCATTTTCCACATCTCGCTGAAACCCTATAAGGAGAACAATCAAATCAACACCACGCTGGCGCAGCAGCTGGCATTGTATGTGATCATTTACAGTCCCATACAGATGGCTGCAGACCTGATTCAACACTATGAAGGCCATCCTGCCTTCCAGTTCATCCGCGATGTGGCGGTGGACTGGGAGCAAACCCGCGTGCTACAGGGTGAGCCGGGCGACTTTGTTACCATTGCAAGGCAGGAACGGGGCGGAAACCGCTGGTTTGTCGGCAGTATTACCGACGAAAACCCAAGGGATGTGACCATCAACCTGGACTTTTTGGATGCAGGTAAAACCTATACCGCAACCTTGTACCTGGACGGACCGGATGCCCACTACAAGGACAACCCTACTGCTTATCGGATTGAAACCCGTGAAGTGACTGCATCGGATACACTGGAACTGAGACTGGCCGCCGGCGGCGGTGCGGCGATTGCCCTGCAACCCCGGTGACCTGTATGTTCCGATACCGCATTTGGCCAGCAACTTGGGATTTCACTGTGCTAAACCTTCACGAATACTTAGCTTTATGACACATTCGTTATGAACAGGAAATCTCCTTTGCACGTTTACGCCATGATCATGCATACAATCCGACTCATACCCATTCTTTTGCTGGTGCTGACCGCTTGTGGTGTCTCTAAGGAAATTAAGGATGGTGCTACGGCATATGAACTCAAAAAGTATGCGCTGGCGG
>CAYYHM010000130.1:0-6188 GCA_964471795.1 uncultured Chitinophagales bacterium
CATGCTGAATGTGCTGGGGTATTAGAATGACTGTTGTCGGTTGTGGGTTGCCTGCCTGCCTACCTGTCGGTAGGTAAACCGGTAGGCAGGTGAGTTCTCAGTTGTGTGCCGTTAGGTTGGTTTGTAGTTTGTTGTTTGTGGATTATAGTAGCCCAATGCGGTACTTATTGCTATTGGAGAAGGGAATGCCTGTCTGCGAAGGCAGGAATGAGCCATACCGCTTACCCTAGTTACCGTCATTCTTTAATGGTGTACCCAATACTCACTACCCAATACTCACCACCCGGTACCCAATACTATCTAATTGTCATATTTCCCATTTTCACTTGCCTATTTGCGAATCATGTCCTATTTTGCGGATTCACGATTGAAAAATCAGTTGTATGTAATATAGAGAACGCAATTGAATCATCTATAAAACCTAATCACTATGCCCACCAACACCACACTTACTTCCCATTCACCATCCCATCTGCTCTGCGATTTGCGATTTGCGATTTGCGATTTGCGATTTGCGATTTGCGATTTGTCAAAAGGCTAATCAGTAAAGTTATTGGGTTGGTAGTTGTTATGCTATTACCCCAGTTGATGCAAGCCCAATCGCAAATGAAGGAATGGTGCCTCCCCAACCAGTTGTACAGTTTCACCCAAAGCACATCCTCTGCATTGCCACTGGGTAGCAATCCCGGTGATTATGACGGTACGCCCTCAGCCATTGCCAACCATGTGTACTACACAGCCGATCAATCGTTGTTACTCTTTGCTACCAAAGAAGGCCTGTTTGATGCCAATGGGGAGAACCTGGTAGTACCCACCGAATGGGTAGACCCTTCCATTGATAATGAGCAACTTTTCGGGGAGGTCAGCATCATTCCAGTACCGGAAGAATGCGATAAATACTATGTAATCTTCACTACCGCCCGGTACAATACGGATAATTTGGCTCGTGGAGCTGCCCTTAAATACCTGATAGTAGATATGTCGATACCGGCAGGCAGTGCCAGTAGGATTAAAGATTATGGAAGCCTGCTTATAACAGGGAGCTCAGGGCAAGTACACGGTGCTTTCCTGCAATTTGCCATCACACCTTATCTGGAGAAGAGCGATTTTACCGGTCATTACTTATATGTCTATGGGCCGGATGCACCTACAAATAGCAATCGTTTGCTACGGAAGTTCAACATCACTTCTAGCGGCATTAGTCAAGATGCCTCCTTCACCGTGGGCGGATTGCCGGTATTATCTGGTTTGAACTCTTACACCTTTAGTTGCGAAGGAGAAGTGCATCAGCTGGAGGATGGCAGCTTTCTGGCAGCATTTCGTACCGAGCCTGACAAGATTGGCGTATTTTCTTTAAATGCCAACGGCTATTTTACATACGCTGCCGGTAGCAATCCCCGGTTCATTGACCTAACCAATTATGGCGTAGCGGCATTTAGCGAGGAGGTACAGGGCTTGGAATTCTCAGCCGATGGACAAAGCTTGTACTTTACCTGCACCCGTTCTGATACCACCAGTCAACTGGGGTATATTAATTATGTAGACCTTACACAAAGTACCCTTGCCGCCCAGCCATTATCCTATAGCCAGGCAATAGATTATCGGTATGGATTTATAGAAAAGGGAATACCGGATGCTACTACCGGCCATACCCCGCTATACTTTGCCTCCGCCACCGGATTGGGCCGACTGATCAACAGCAATGACCCTACCAGCACCTGGACACCCGGTGCCATATCCATTACACTTACACCCCACACGGTATATCACTACGGGCTAGCGCGCACCGTGTATTGTGTCCCAGATCAGGTTGATCAGCAGGACTATGATGACATCTTCCCGATAGGCTACACGGTAACCTCGTTTACGGCTACCACCTCAGCTACGTGGCAGCCGGGGAGTAACCCGTTCAATTCGGCTAGTGGCAAGGTGTATATCGACAAGGAGCTGATCATTCCGGCAGGCGTATCCATTACCGTACAAGATATGGAGCTACACATGGGGAAAGATGCGCGAATACTGGTGCAAGCCAACAATAGTTTGTGGGGCAATGGCCCCGGAGGGCGGCTTACACTTCGCAACACCACCTGCCTGGCAGGCGATTTGTGCGAAGAAAACCCCATGTGGCAAGGCATAGAAGTGTGGGGCTCCGCCAATGTAGGATTATTTACAGACGACAGCAAGAATGGGCAAGTACTGATAACCGATGGAAGCCTGATACGTGATGCCCACTATGGCGCGTTGTCCGGACAGTTTTTGAATGGTTTCCCACAGAGTAAGCTAACCGGTGGCCGCATACGGGTAGAAAATGCCACCTTCCTCAACAACCGGGTAGGCATTCACATGCGTGGTTATGCCGGGTATCCGGGTGTACCGTTCAACTATTCCTATTGCAAGGATGCCACCTTCCGCATAGATGGCCCCCTGAAGAACCCTGCCGTGCAGCCATTTGCTCACATACACCTGCTGAGTAGCTCGGTGATTGACTTCAGCGGCTGCACCTTTGAAGACACACGTACCGGGATAACTAATCCTGCGGATAGGGTGATGGGGATTCTGGCACAGAACTCCATATTTGATGTGCAGCAGAGTGCTTTCAATGGCCTGGAGTACGGCATCTACGCACAGGGCATTAAGCCTACCACGCCCTTTTATACCCATCAATCCACATTTACTGAAAACTGGCGGGGGATCTATGCCAGCGGCTTGGATATGGTATCACTTCGAGAGAATGATTTTACTACCAGTACTACCTATTGGGGCACGTATGGCTGCTATCTGGATGCTTGTTCCAAGTTTGAAGTACAGCGTAATAACTTTCAGCACCCTCCGGCAGAAGGGACTAGCACTTGGCCGATTGGCATAGTGATTCGGAATTCGAGTGTACGATCAGATCTTGATCCTAACAAAATATCTAGAAACAGCTTCAGCAATTTGTACATCGGCACTATGGTGCTGGATGATAATGAGCCGGGAAGTGGCCATCTTGGTGAACCACAGAATGATCCTGGCCTTCAAATGTTGTGTGGTAATTATTTAGGTAATACTATTGATTTTTATGTGCCAACAGGCAGTTCAATTAATGATCCACAGGGTAGATGTGAACTGACCCTTCCTAAACACAAACAATTTCCTGCGGGAAATTTATTCTCACATATGTGCCCTTCAGGATCCGGACAGTGGCCAATATATCCAGATTACTTGTTAGGCAGCGGAGAACCCCCTGAGCAAACAAGCTATCATCACACTTCTGATGTAGTCTCTACTCCCTTGTGCTACTCTCCGAAATTAATTAGAGTGGCTACTTGTGGTACTTTTGACTCCGACAAATGCGAAGAGCCTCCGTATGATAGATTTGCAACTACATCGCTACCACAAATTAAATCAGAACATGCTGCCGCTACCGACTCATTGAATAGCCATACAGATACAAGCTCTAGAATAGTATGGGGTAGTCATCGGCTATGGCTAGCTGATCGAGTAATTGCCGGTTACTTATTGGACGATACTTCTACTTATGCCTTGGATAGTGCATTACATTGGGCTATTAGCCACCAAATGAGTGCGCTACTTCCATCACTGTATATTACGAAAGGTAATTACACGTATGCTAATGCATTTGCCGATACAATTGCTTTGCAATTCAATTATACTGATTATGGCGATTACTTTTCTATCCTGGCCCAATTACATCAAGATACCTTGCCCCCGAATCAATTGGATAGTACCGACATAAGTGTAATTGAAACAATGGCCAATGACTCCACTTCCGAAGTACAGGCCTGGGCCAGAAACCTGATGAGCATGGCCAGGGGAGACAGTTATGCTGAGAAGTTGGTGTACCCGGAAGATTCTTCTGGTAAGCGGGGATATCAGGAAACATACACTCATTCTTTGTCATTGCTGTACCCCAACCCAGCTACCCACCAAGTCCATATCCGGTGGGATAACCCCAAAGCCACCTCCCTGCTGATTGAAATCTGGACGTTGCAAGGCACGCTAATCCGACAGGAGCGAAGTGCATTGGGTAATGGGGAGCAAGTAATAGATGTTTCATCTCTCTCATCAGGCATGTATATCGTAAAGCTGCAGGATGACACCGGGCAAAATACTTCCACTAAACTGATGGTGCAATGAGACGGTTTATTCAGCTGGTGTTCATGATAGCCTGTTGGGCTATCAGTTCACATGGGGTAATAGCACAAGTGGTTTATTGGAACAAGGTGTTCGATATTGGGGGCAATAGCGAGTTAGAACCCAAAATGACTGTAGTAGATAGTTTCGCCTACGTACTACACTCGTATGATAACCCGAACCACAATAATCAATATGTAACGGGGCTGAGCAAGATAAGTATTAATGGTGTACTTCAGTGGAACAAGGAGTTTGCAGAGACGGGCAGTGGTTTGTTCAGTAATATGAACATTAGCCAGCAGGACTCTACGTTATTCTTCTGTTTGTTTCCTTATCGTAATGCGCCTTACGATACCATTCACTATTTAGTTAAGACCGATTTGAATGGAGACACGCTGTTGTATAAACCCCTTTATTCCAACCGACCACACCGGTACATTAGTTCTTTTCTCCATCCCGATGGGAGTATGATATTGACGGGTTATGCGTTGGATAGTGTAAATAGAGAAATTTGGGTATTTCATAAGTTGGATGGTGTAGGAGAAACCGTATGGTACAGGGAATACACATGGAACTCATCATTCAATTACACTAATGCAGGTAACGATATTGAGCTTACCTCTGATGGAGGGTACGTTTTGGGCGGAGCTTCAACTGGGTATGATACTACTAAGCGGGTACAGGGTATTATAATAAAGACCGATTCAATAGGACAGATAGAATGGGTAAGGGATATCGGGAATCGTTGGAATGAGCACCGTTTATTTGTCGGTGTGGTTGATAGTTTTATATTGGCATCTGTGAGGGTAATTACAGATGGAGACGATGATGATCCGTCAATGGGATTAACACGGTCCTTTATAGGCAAATACCATTTGGATGGAAGGGTTGTTTTTGAAAAGATGATTGGACCAGAGCTCAGTAGCTGGTATGGTATCTTTAATATAATGGGATTACAAAATGGGGATATATTGATTCACGGATCGGATCAAGACATTTCGTTATGGCCCTCAGGTATGATTTGCAGAGTGAGTGGCACAGGAGATAGTATATGGTATCGCTATCACGACTTTTTTACGGGAACAAAACAAACTCATAAGATTCAGGCGGCCGCAGAGCTTCCAGATGGAAGTATTTTGACAGCCGGACAAATGTTTCCACGCGGTATCCACTGGGACAGTATACCACCGGCTTTATGGATGATGCGGTTGGATAGCCTGGGCTGCCATTTTCCGGGCTGTGATACGGTGTGTGTGAAACCGAAAGTAGAATATGAGATAGAGATTCTACCTGATTTACGTGTCAGAGCTATCAATAAAACGAAGAACGCTTTGCTTTCCTTCATGACTTTGCGGGAGCCGGATGTAGCCTGGAATAAGTCAGACAGCTTTGAGGTAACCTACCAGATGACAGCACCCGGAATTTGTGGATTAAGTATTGCTATGGAAGGTCCATGCAATATTCCTTTTGGCTTTGATACTAGTTTTTACGTAGGCTACGTAGGCACCCCCACTGTAGATGGCATCGTCCCCATCCAACTGTACCCCAATCCTGCTACAGAGCAATGCACCCTTCAATGGGATAGTCCGCTACCACAAGGCACGCTTACACTGTATGATTTGCAAGGCAAAGCCATCCTGCGCCAATCCATCCGCCAATCCAATACTACCATAAACGTATCCAACCTGGCCCCTGCCCTCTATATCGCTGCCGTGCAGGATTCGAAAGGTGCCGTGGTATGGCGAGGGAAGGTGATGGTAGAGTAAGGAAATTAGGAAATAGAGATAATCAGATCACTAGATAATGAGATAGTGCACTGAAAGTCAAAATTTTACATCGTATGTGGTCGGTCGTCTGAGGTCGGTGATCAGTCGTCTCATGGGAGGGAAGAAGCAGAAAAGGGAAGAAGGAGGCAACCTGGACCTTAAACAGTACACTTTGAACTTCTATCACCCATCGTCAGTAGTCCCTAGTCAAACATCCAACATCCCAAATCCAATAAAAAAACGCCCCACCCTTGTCAGGATGAGGCGTGTATGTAGTGCCTTGGTGGC
>CAYYHM010000131.1:0-2646 GCA_964471795.1 uncultured Chitinophagales bacterium
CGCTCGCTGCCCAAGCCGGTGGTGGCCATGGTGAATGGGTATGCCATCGGTGGTGGTCACGTGTTGCACGTGGTGTGCGACCTTACCATTGCCAGCGAGAATGCCCGTTTTGGGCAGACCGGACCCAAGGTGGGCAGCTTCGATGCCGGCTTTGGCTCCAGCTACTTAGCCCGCCATGTGGGACAGAAAAAGGCGCGCGAGATATGGTTCCTCTGCCAGCAATACACCGCCAAAGAAGCGGAGGACATGGGTATGGTGAACAAAGTAGTGCCGTTGGAAGAGTTGGAAGCCACCACTGTGGAGTGGTGCCGCATCATGATGAAGCGCAGCCCGATGGCCTTGCGCATGATCAAGCGGGGACTGAATGCCGAGCTGGACGGACAGCGTGGTTTGATGGAGTTTGCCGGTGACGCCACTTTGATGTATTACCTGATGGAAGAAGCCCATGAAGGCAAGAACGCCTTCCTGGAGAAGCGCGACCCGGATTTCAAGAAGTTTCCGAGGTTTCCGTAAGAATTGTTCTTCCTTTATTTCAAGGCGATTTAATGTTCACTCCAGTATTCGGCCGATACATAGTCGTCCGTTTATCAGCCTCCTTGCGCAACAAGCCTTTCTCCACTGCTTGTGCTAGGTCCCTACTGGCAGTGGCGGTAGATAACGATTTGTAGAATTGGAGATAGTCTTTCCGGATAAAAGAGCCCGAGTAGAAAGCTACAAAAGCTTGCACCCTGTCTTTCGGGGTGATAGGAGAGCGTGGAGCATGGAGTAATGCTGCAAGCGCCTTTTCTTCCCGAATGGTACTCCCCCCCATGCTCAAAGTGGCTTGTATGGTCTTGATGCGATTAGCTCTAATGGGGCTATGGCAATAGTATATGAGCCTCACCAACAGCCCCCAATTGCTCTACAATGGTGAGCTGCAAGTTTACAATGTCAGGTATTACTGTGTGGAGGCGCCATGATACTATCATTAAAAATAGTGCTACTCTTTGGAGAGGAATGTGCGTACTCAATAACTGTGTTTTTGGTAATTGATATTTTTCTCTTCCCCCATCACCCTCATATCTGCTACCTTTATGCACATGATAGAGGCGAATGGCATCACCAAAACCTACGGCGATCTGCAGGTGCTGAAAGGCATCGACATCCGCATTGCACAGGGTGAAGTGGTGGCACTGGTGGGTGCCTCCGGAGCCGGGAAAAGTACCCTGCTACACATCCTTGGCACCCTCGACCAGCCCGACAGTGGCACCATATTGCTGGACGGGCAGCGAACAGATCAGTTGTCAGGGAAGGCACTGGCTCGTTTCCGCAACCGGCATATCGGCTTTGTGTTCCAGTTCCACCACCTGTTGCCGGAATTCACCGCACTGGAAAACGTATGCATGCCGGGGTTCATCGCCGGCCAAAAGGAGGCAGACGTGCGGCAGAAGGCGGCCGACCTGCTCGCGTTGCTCAACCTGCACGACCGCATGGAACACAAGCCTGCCGCCCTCAGTGGCGGCGAGCAACAGCGGGTGGCCGTGGCTCGTGCCCTTATCAATGATCCAAAGGTGGTGTTTGCAGATGAGCCGAGTGGCAACCTGGACTCAGCCCATGCCCGCGAACTCCACGATCTGTTCTTTCGCCTGCGTGATACCCTCAAGCAAACCTTCGTTATCGCTACCCACAATGAGGAACTCGCCACTATGAGCGATCGTCGCCTGCGGATCCGCGATGGCCTGTTGGCAGAACAATGACACCTCCGGCAGCACATAACGCTACTCCGCAGGATATCCTGCGGCAATATTGGGGGTATGACTCGTTTCGCCCCTTGCAGGAGGATATCGTACAGTCTGTGCTGCAAGGGCACGACACCCTGGCACTATTGCCCACCGGTGGGGGGAAGTCCATCTGTTTTCAGGTGCCGGCATTGGCGCGTGAAGGCTTGTGCATCGTCGTGTCACCGCTCATCGCCCTCATGAAGGATCAGGTGTACAACCTGGTGCGGAGAGGCATACCGGCCAGGGCCGTGTTTTCCGGCATGTCGGCACGGGAGATCGACATTGCCTTGGATAATTGTGTGTACGGATCCATCAAGTTCCTGTATGTGTCGCCGGAACGTATCCAGACCGATATCTTTCGGGAGCGGGTAAAGCGAATGCAGGTGAACCTCCTCGCAGTGGATGAGGCGCACTGTATCTCACAGTGGGGCTATGACTTCCGGCCACCTTACCTGCAGATTGCTGAGTTGCGCGCCTTGCTGCCGCCGGAGGTGCCGGTGCTGGCGCTAACAGCCTCTGCTACACCGCATGTGCAGGAGGATATCTGTGCCCGACTGCAGTTCCGCAGTGGTTCCCAAACCTTCCGCAAGAGCTTTACACGGTCCAATCTGCATTACCTGGCCTACCGGGAGGAGAACAAACCGGCCAAAATGCTGGATATCTGTAACAAGGTGCCCGGTAGTGGCATCATCTATGTGCGCAACCGGCGAAGAACCCAACAGGTGGCCGAGTGGTTGCGAAGATCGGGTGTCTCTGCCGACTTCTATCATGCCGGTTTATCCAACGACGACCGGAACAAACGGCAGGATGCGTGGATACAGGGCGCTATCAGGGTGATGGTATGCACCAACGCCTTTGGCATGGGAATCGACAAGCCGGACGTGCG
>CAYYHM010000131.1:2746-6022 GCA_964471795.1 uncultured Chitinophagales bacterium
GCTACCGATGCTGTTTATCTGTCGCCACGGGTAAAGGTAACCGCCACCCGTCAGGCATTGTATGAGCTGGAGGTGAAGAATCAGCGGCTGGAACCCCTGATCAAGTTGATACTGCGTTCGTATGAGGGAGCATTCGATCATTTTGTGAAGATCAACGAAGACTTTCTGGCCCGCAAGATGGAAGTGACGGTACGGGAACTGCGCAAGATGCTGCGGGAGCTGCAATCGCTGGGTATGCTGTTCTATGAGCCACACAAGGAGAAGCCGCAGATCGTGTTTTTGCAACCACGGCTGGACGACTGCTTCGGGCTGGGCATGGACCTAAACCGGCTGCGGGAGCGAAAAGTGGCCTACCGGCGACAGATTGATGCCATGCTGCTCTACACGAAGCAACGGCACCGCTGTCGCGAGCAGGTGATATTGCATTATTTCGGGGAAAAGCTGCCGGAACCATGCGGCCGTTGCGATATTTGCAAGGGCAGACACCAGGTTGGCATTCCCCTGAAGCGCTTCGACGACATCACCGATGCCATTGGCATTCAGCTGGCCAAGCAGCCTGCCGACATCAAAGCGTTGGCGGCAGCACTTTCCAGCTGGGAAGGGCAAGAAGTAACCACAGTAGCGCGTTGGTTGACCGATCATGGTGCGATACATATGGATAATACCGGACTATTAACCTGGCATGGAGAGTAATACTGTGGCAAAGCAACATGTCATCATTACGGTCAGCAACGACCTGAGCTACGATCAGCGCATGCAGAAGACGGCTGCTACACTGGTGCAGGCAGGGTATCAGGTCACCATGGTGGGCAGGCAACGCAGGCAGTCAAGGCCACTTCGACAGGAGTCATGGTCGCAGCATCGGCTGTGGCTGGGTATAGAGAAGGGGAAATTGTTTTACCTGCTGCTCAATGTTCGTCTGTTCCTGTATCTGCTGACGCACCGCTTCGATGTGGTATGCGCAGTAGATCTGGATACCATCATGCCGGCATGGTGGGTAGCCCGTCTCAAGGGTAAGAAGGTGGTGTATGATGCGCATGAGTATTTTCCGGAGGTGCCAGAGGTCCTCAACAGGCCACTGGTGCAGAGCTTCTGGCGATGGGTGGAAAGGATAACTGTACCCCGGGTGGATGCTTGCTATACCGTAAGTGCCGGATTGCAGCAACTTTTTCGGCAGCGACATGGTGTGGAGTTTGTATTGGTGCCCAACTACCCCCCTGCCAATGCCCCGCAACAGCACACCACCGGACAGCCCTACCTGTTGTATCAAGGTGCACTGAATGAGGGACGAGGCCTGGAGCAGTTGTTGCTGGCAATGTATGAGATAGACATTCCTTTGTACCTGGCGGGGGAGGGTGACCTGTCGCAAAAGCTACGCGAGTTGGTGGTAACCATGGGGCTGCAGGGCAAGGTCTTTTTCAAGGGCATGCTACCTCCAGCCGAGTTGCGGGCAATTACTGCACAGGCTACCATCGGTATCAATCTGTTGGAAAATAAAGGCCTCAGCTACTACTATTCCCTCAGCAACAAGTTCTTCGACTATGTGCAAGCCGAGGTGCCGCAGTTGTGCATCCGATTTCCGGAGTACGACCGACTCAACAAGCAACACGAAGTAGCACTTATGATTGACGACCTGAAGGCCTTCACCATTTATGCCGCCATCAATAGGTTGCTGGACGATACCGCTCTGTATGAAAAGTTGCAGGAAAACTGCCGCATAGCTGCCCGTGAATGGACGTGGGATTCCAACGAGCCGGTGCTGAAGAAGTTGTACCAAGGGCTGCAAAAGCTATAGGACGCATTGGAATAAGGCAACTCATTCGAAAAGCAATGTTTTACCCTAAGTAAAGCTATAAGTGATTGTATCCTTTGCGCAAGCATGAGTCTTTGGTTACTGCAGAGACTAGCCGTCAAATTAAAGGTGGACACAAATGAATGAAAGCGGCAAGAACAAGAAGTAATAATTGATATCAATTGAGGTGATAGATATTTGACTGGTTCATGGATAAAGATGTAAGCACCTCTTTTTGGTTACCAAAATTTGGTACATTTGGAAAAGTAAGCCAAATAGCATGAATAGAAATACATCAATATCGCTAGGAGATCATTTTGACCAGTTTGTGAAAAACTGCATCACTTCGGGAAGATATAATAATGCAAGTGAAGTCATCAGGGCGGGCTTACGCCTACTCGAAGAGGAAGAGGAAAGAGTAATAGCCCTTCAA
The DNA here is from genome assembly GCA_964471795.1 of uncultured Chitinophagales bacterium. GTDB lineage: Bacteria > Bacteroidota > Bacteroidia > Chitinophagales > S012-47 > CAJXXO01. The sequence goes on from CAYYHM010000131.1 coordinate 4,972, forward strand.
CAAGCTGTTCGGGAGGGAATAGCAAGTGGTAGGGCAGTGGATTTCGACCCCGGTAAAAATCTGGCGCAATTAAAAGCAGCCAAGAAGCAGCATGGCTAAGTATTTTTTGACCCAGAAGGCTGTGGCGGACCTAAATAATATTTGGAACTACACATTTGAAAGTTGGTCAGAATCTCAGGCTGATGAATACTACAACATGTTGCTTGACAGCTGTCAGGCAATAGCTGATCATCCATCTCTAGGCAAACAGTATGAGTATATAGAAGGTGGTCTAAAAGGTTGGAGGGCTGGAAGGCATATCCTTTTCTACAGGCCTGTAGAAGAAGATTCGATTGAAATTATTCGCATTCTACATGAGCAAATGGATCTGGCTGGCAGGATGGAAGAATGATTGGCTGCTTCCTATCACCGATTTGGATTCCCCAACCCAATCAGCAGGGCAAAGATGCCGATGGTGGCCAGGACACCCAGCAGGGCCCATTTTGTCCATTTCTTATCGAAGGAAGTGTTGGCAAGTACCGCCGAGTTGGGATACAGCGGCTGGTAGTCGAGCTGGAAGGATAGTCCATCGCGCACCAGATAGAGATCCATGTACACCAGTGTATTGATAGCTATGCCATTCTCTTTGCCGGGCGTAAAAGGCTGCAGGTTGTATATGGCCTGATGGATGTAATCCTGCAGGAAGAAGTCTACCGACCGCCTGTCGTGCCATACCGTATCCACCATGCCATCAGTATCTACCACGAATGCGATGATGGCCTGATAGTTACCCTGATTTACCTGCCGCCAGTACATAGGGTCTATGTCGATGGTCAGGCGGTTGATGATGTCTTCATACATGCCCGGGTCACCGGTGGGATAGATCGGTCGCTCCTGCGGATTGGTATACAGGCTGTCAGCCTGCTGTGCCGACACCCACATGCTGCTGATCAATATCCAAAACGTAAGCCAGATGCGCATAATAAAGTAGTTCTAAGGTTCTATCGGCAGGTTTCTGGTTTCTGGTTGATAGCTTGAAGTGTTAAGAAGGATAATGGTTCCTGTCGCACTA
>CAYYHM010000132.1:0-5980 GCA_964471795.1 uncultured Chitinophagales bacterium
CTTCATCATGTGATAAAGCTACTACGATGCTGGGAGATTCCGGCATCCGGGAGGGTAGGGCGCAGACTACCTGTAGGTTGTAAAGTTTTCTCTCTCCTTCCCTGCCTACCTACCTATCGGCAGGTAAACCGGCGGGCAGGCCTTCTACCCTTTTTCCCTTTTTCCCTTCTTCCCTACCTACCTACCTATCGGCAGGTAAACCGGCAGGCAGGCCTTTTACCCTTCTTCCCTCTTTCAACCTCCACGTATAAAATTTTGCTCAGCTAGAAATTACCCCTGAGGGATGTTACATTTGAAGAAGTAATCACTTGCCTGGTTGGCTATAATATCCGCTTCATGAGACAATTCTTTTCCTTACTCTCACTGCTTTCCATCATTCATCTGACCGCTATTGCGCAGCAGACCATGACACCCGAATTGCTGTGGCAGTTGGGTCGTGTTAGCGGTGGTGCTGCCGGTCCTGATGGTAGCTCCGTGCTGTATGGCGTTACCCGCTATGACCTGTCAGCCAACAAAGGCAACAGGGACCTGTACCTGATTCCTGCCACGGGTGGCGAAGCAGTGGCGTTGACAGCAACGCCGTACAGCGAATACAATGAGCAATGGCACCCCGGCGGCAAGTGGGTCGGATTTCTGAGTGCGGCCGGAGGCACCCCGCAGTGGTATGAGGTGCGTCCTGATGGCAGCGGCCTGCGGCAGGTTACCGACGTGGCCGGTGGTATCGCCAACTTTTCCTACTCTCCGGATGGTCGGTATGTGTCATTTACCCGACAGGTAAAGACCGGCCAAACCGTACAGGATCGTTACCCTGACCTGCCTCTGGCAGACGCCCGCATCATCGACGACCTGATGTACCGCCACTGGGACAGCTGGGACGACTACCAGAGCAGTCATCTCTGCATCGCACCCTACATCGACGGCGCTATTGGTACATTCACTGATATCATGGACGGCCAGCCGTTTGATGCACCTTTGTCACCCTTTGGCGGTACGGAGCAGATCAACTGGCATCCACAGTCACGATATATTGCTTACACCATCAAGCAAACAACAGGCAAGGCTTATGCCGAAAGCACCGACTCCCATGTGCTACTGTACGATCTGGAAACCGGCACCACACAGAACCTGTCTGAAGGCATGCCCGGATATGACCGCGATCCGGTGTTTTCACATGCCGGCCGCTACATCCTATGGACCAGCATGGAGCGTGCCGGTTTCGAAAGCGACCGCACCCGCTGTTTTGTGTACGACTTCGAAACCGGTAATCGGTTTGAAGCTGTAACACCTTTCGATGATGAATGCAACCACCCTGTGTGGTCGATGGATGATGCTACCTTGTATTTCCTTACCGGTACGAGCGCCACCTATCAGGTAGCGGCGTGGCATCTGGCCTCCCGCAGTCTCCGGTATATTACCGAGGGGAACCACAACTTTACCCATGTAGCGGTGATCGACGACAACACGTTGCTGGCTGCCCGTATGGATATGAACCATGCGGCGGAGTTGTTTACCATCACCTTGGATGATGGGGTAGTGCACCCGCTTACCCATACCAACGATACGCTGTATGCCGGAATTCAGCAAAGCCGGGTGGAGAAGCTGTACGTAGAAACGACGGATGGTCAGCAGATGCTGTCGTGGGTGATCTACCCACCGGATTTCGATCCAAACAAGAAATATCCTGCCCTGCTATACTGCCAGGGCGGCCCGCAGAGTGCAGTCAGCCAGTTTTACAGCTACCGCTGGAACTTCCAGCTTATGGCAGCCAACGGGTATATCATTATAGCACCCAACCGCAGAGGTTTGCCCAGCTTCGGGCAGACGTGGAACGATCAGATCAGTGGCGACTGGGGTGGACAAAACATGCAGGACTACCTGTCGGCCATCGACGCACTGGCAGAGATGCCCTATGTAGACAATACAAGGCTCGGGGCTGTGGGTGCCAGCTATGGTGGCTACTCCGTATACTGGCTGGCAGGAAACCACAACAAACGGTTCAAGGCGCTGGTGGCACATTGTGGCTTGTTCAATCTGGAAAGCTGGTACGGCACAACCGAGGAGTTGTTCTTTGCCAACTGGGATATTGGTGGTCCATACTGGCAGGAGTCCTTGCAGGACGATTACCGCCGATTTTCGCCACATCGTTTTGTTCAAAACTGGGACACACCCATACTGGTGATCCACGGAGAAAAGGACTTCAGGGTGCCGGTGGGCGAGGGCATGCAGGCCTTTCAGGCTGCACAGGTAAGAGGAATCCCGAGCAGGTTCCTGTACTTCCCGGAGGAAGGCCACTGGGTGCAGGGCCCGCAAAACGGGGTGTTGTGGCACCGCGAGTTCTTCCGGTGGCTGGATCAGTGGCTGAAGTAATTCGTCAGGTGCAGTAGGCTTTTCATCGGATAGAATGACCAATTCAGCAGACAACCTATTGCCATCGATATCATCCGGTACTACCTTTGCGACATGAATCAGACATGGCTGGCAGACTCAGTGGAAGAGAGACCCTTATTGGCAGGTGAACGAATCCGTATGACCCTCGATCTGGCATTCAGACACTTGTCCAAGAACAAGCGTAAGGTCAGGCTGTTGCCAAAAGACCGAAAGGCCATGCTGGAAGGGCTTAGCACCACCTGGCGGCAATAGGCGCAATGCCCGACTCCAATCCATTACATTATTGAATCATTATTTCCTGCCTCAGCCGATGAACTTTTCGGAGAGTTGCTGATTTTTGAGGTATGGATTGGTCAAGAAGAGCGTTCTTATCATTTATGGGCCGTGGGGCGCTGGTAGCCACCACTGCCGGTATGGTAACACCACTATTGGGTTGCGACAACAAGTCTGCCGGGGCATTCACCCTGAAGCCACTGCAGCCCATGAGTACCGACAACCTGGAGTTGGCAGATGGCTTTACCTACCGCATACTCATCAGCCACAAGGATCCCATCCGTCGCGACGGCAGCCTGCAATTCGGCGACAACAACGACTTTATCACCTTTGTGGCCTCACCGGATGACCCGAACAAGGGGATGTTGTGGGTAAACCACGAGTATTACAGTCCGCTGTTGGTGAGTGGTTTTACCGGTGAGCAGGAGAAAACAGAAGCCGAGCTGCTGCAGGAGATGCGTGCTGTCGGGGGTAGTTTGTTGTCCGTATTCCGGAATGAAGCGGGCGAATGGCAGATCAATCTGGATGATGTCCGCAACAGGCGGATCGATGGGTTTACCCGCATTCCCCTAGTGGGTGGTGATGCCGTTGCCGGTGCTACGGAAGCAATCGGCTCTTTCGGTAACTGTGCCGGCGGTCTTACCCCGTGGGGCACTATACTCACCTGTGAGGAAAATACAGAAGAATATTACGGACGGGTTTCATTCGACCCTGCCGGCAACCGCACGGTAGATACCTCTGTCGCTGACTACGGCTGGTATCGGATGGAGCAGCGGGCGCCTGAGCACTACGGCTGGGTGGTGGAGGTGCAGCCGGAAACCGGAGAAGCCAGAAAGCTGCTGCCGCTGGGGCGCTTTGCCCACGAGTGTGCTACAGTGCGACAGTTACCCGACGGGCGCTGTGTGGTGTACACCGGCGATGACCATAATGATGAGCACTTGTACAAGTTCATCTCTGACCGTCCGAATGACCTCACCTCCGGCACGTTGTATGTGGCCAGTCTGGAACAGGGCAGGTGGTTGCCCTTGGCAGTAGACAAGGATGCTCGCCTGATGGAAGCATTCGGCACACAAACGCAACTCCTCATCCGTTGCAGAGAGGCCGCCAAACTGGTTGGTGCTACGCCGCTGGACAGGCCGGAGGATATTGAAATTGATCCGGCTACAGGTGCCGTACTTGTAAGCCTTACCAACAACAAGCCGAAGGGGAATTACTTCGGCTCCTTGCTGCGGTTGGTAGAGACAGATGATGATCCGTCGTCCCTCACCTTTACACACGACACCTTCCTCACAGGCGGTCCTGAGTCAGGGTTCGCCTGTCCGGACAACCTGGCATTCGACCGGAATGGGAATCTGTGGATGACCACCGATATCTCCGGCAGTGAACTCAACAGCGACCGCTATAGCGCTTTCGGCCACAACGGCCTGTTCTACATTCCGATGAGCGGCCCTGAGGCGGGCAAGCCGGTACAGATTGTATCTGCGCCGGTGGAAGCCGAGCTTACGGGTCCCTGGTTTGCCCCTGATGGTAAGTCGTTGTTCCTGTCGGTGCAGCATCCGGGTGAGCGCTCCAAGCCGGGTGCTTTCAGCAGCCACTGGCCGCAAGGCGGTGATGCAGTGCCACAATCGTCCGTAGTCGTGATTAGCGGACCGGCCATGGAGGCGTTGCTGTCGTAGTGGGGATGGTAGAAAATGTTAACATGTGGGCAAATTCATAGACCGTAGGGTGTCAGTTCATCGTAGATTCGGCCTATGCGATTCGGAGCGATAGACATTGGATCGAATGCCGTCCGCTGCCTGATAGCGGAGGTGACGGCAGAAGAACCGGCACCGGTTAAGCTGAAGCTTCTCCGTATTCCCATTCGCCTAGGCTTCGACACCTTCTTGGAAGGGCGTATCTCCGACCAGCGACGCACCAACCTGCTGCGGACCATGCGCATGTTCCGCCTGTTGATGGACATTTACGATGTACAGTATCATCGAGCCTGTGCTACTTCGGCGATGCGCGATGCGGCCAATGGTGCTGAGATTGCCGCCGACATACTGCAAGAGACAGGCATACGGATCGAGGTGATTGACGGCAGGGAGGAGGCGCAGATCATCTTTGCGGCCCGTGCCTACGAGCACCTGGATCCCAACAAGAGCTATCTGTTTATCGATGTGGGAGGTGGCAGCACTGATGTTACCTTGTTTGCCAAGGGTCATGAACAGCAAAACCAGACCTTCAATATCGGCACCATACGCTTGCTCAATCAGCAGGTGCAGCCCGCAGACTGGCAGGGGGTAAAGGAATGGCTGGACACACACCTCACCGATCGTATTCATCCCATTGCTGTCGGTTCGGGCGGCAACATCAATACGGTTTTCCAGCTGTCGCGGAAGAAGAAGGGCAGTGCGCTAACTTGCGACTACCTGCTCAAGTTTCAGGAACAGGTGATGGCCATGAGTGTGGAAGAGCGAATCAAGCAGCTGGCACTAAAGCCTGACCGTGCGGACGTGATTGGCCATGCCGTAACGATCTACACCAACTTCATGAAGTGGGGCAATATAAAGCGTATGCTGGTGCCACAGGTCGGATTGGTGGATGGCATCGTACAACAGCTGGCACAAGAATATTACTATGGCACTTCTGCAGAGCCCAGCTTTCACTAAGCGTTTACCACTCGTCTTCGTCTACCGGCGCCTCTTTCGGCTGGCATCCTTTGGTGAGTGAGGCGATGAGTTCCTGGAAATAGGCATCTACCTTGGCCAGCTTGGCCGGGTTGTTGGCGGCATCTTCATGGTCGGGTTTCATCCATTCTTCAACGCCGTAATACACCTGGTATTCCAGGTGTATATCATCGATCTTGTAGCGCACCTTGCCATCCCTTACCCACACCTTGAAGTCGTAGATGATGAAGCCCACATTCTGGTTGCGGCCTTTGGTGTCGGTGATTTGCAAGTTGAACTTGTGCTTGGCGGTGATCTTGCCGGCAGCCGGATCTTGTTCTTTGATCACCACGCGTGCATTGGGGTAGAACGTACCAAACCACTGCAGGGCACGCTGAAAAAGTGTATCGGCTGTGCCCGGAGCCTCAAATACCGCCTCGTAGGTGACACGGTTGGTGGCAGGGTCTACCGGCAGGTTTTGGGTGTAAGAAAGCAAGGGGCAGAAGAGCAAGAAGAAGGGTAGAAATCGCATAGGTGTTGATAGCTTGTTTCAGTAAGCATATAAAAGTAGCGAATCAATGGGCATTGGTGGGTATTTGGATGGGTTCAAGCCTGATGGATGTGGATAACAAACCCTTGATAGACGTGGATTTCAGGTTATTTTTAGCAGT
>CAYYHM010000133.1:0-5877 GCA_964471795.1 uncultured Chitinophagales bacterium
ATACGAGGTACTCTGCTACACTGATAACAGCAATTGATCCAACGAAATCTCCTGTATCCATCCGGGTTCCAGTACCGGCAGTTGATACCCACCAATGGCTACCCTGATGAGGCGGAGGGTCGGGAATCCCACTGCAGCGGTCATTTTGCGTACCTGTCGGTTTTTTCCTTCCTGCAGACTCAGGCTGATCCAAGTGTCGGGGATATACTTGCGGACTCGTATGGGTGGTGTACGCGGTGGCACATCGGGCTGTGGATCCAACACTGTCGCACGGGCCGGCAGCGTGGTGTAGGGCCCTGTAGGCAGGGTAATCGCAACACTCTCCCGCAGCGGCTGCAAGGCAGCATCATCGGGAGCGCCTTCCACCTGTGCCCAGTAGGTACGCCAGTGGCCATTGACCGGATCCAGCAAGTTGCGATTTACCGTGGCATCATTCGTGAGCAACAACAGCCCTTCGCTGTCTTTGTCCAGCCGCCCCACAGGATATACATCCCGCGGCACATCGAACCAGTCCTTCAGGCAAGCCTCTCCCGGCGAGGGGGGCGTAAAACGGGTATGTACATTGAAGGGCTTGTACACCACGAAGTATCGGAATTTCTTGGCCATACTGCAAAGGTATCGAACCCTTTGCAGCCGCTGACGTACCTTTACGGATATGCAATATGTGATTATCGTAGCCGGTGGCAGTGGTATGCGGATGGGCAGTGCCGTCCCCAAGCAGTTTTTGTTGCTCAACGGTAAGCCCATCATTTCCCATACCCTGGAAAGATACCAACTGGCAGTGCCGGATGCCCGGATCATTGTGGTAATACCTGCAGCCGAAGAGCAGGTGTTCCGGGAACTTCTGGAGCAATACAACACCCCGCACCCCTACCGCATCGTGCCGGGAGGCCCTACCCGCTTCCACTCGGTACTGCAGGGGCTATCAGCTATCGATGACAGTGCAGGACTGGTGGCGGTTCATGATGCTGTGCGGCCCTTGGTCAGAAGTACGGTGATTACAGCGGGATTTGAGGTTGCACATGATACAGGCGCCGCCATACCCGTGGTGGCGCTGAAAGACTCCATCCGGGAAATCCAGGATACAGCAACCATCAGCCGCGACCGAAGTCGATACCTGTTGGTACAAACCCCGCAGGTGTTTGACCTGGCGGCACTAAAAAAGGCCTACGAGAGGCCTTTTCAAGATTCATTCACGGATGATGCCAGCGTAATGGAAGCGGCAGGCTATGTGGTGAGCACGTTTCCCGGTAATGAAGAGAACATCAAAATTACCAGTCCGGCTGACCTTTCGGTAGCTGCCGCACTACTTCCGCTGTTGGATTAGTACTCGTCTTCGTTGAAGAAGAAATCGTCCTGCGTCGGATAGTCGGGCCAGATATCTTCGATACCTTCATAAATCTCCCCTTCATCCTCCAGTTCCTGCAGGTTTTCAATCACCTCAATCGGAGCACCAGAACGTATCGCAAAGTCGATCAGCTCATCTTTTGTAGCCGGCCATGGAGCATCCTCCAACGCGGCGGCCAATTCTAGGGTCCAGTACATAGGCGTTTCTGTTTAAAGACCGCAAAAATATAAGAATACCGTAATTATACAACTGTGTTTTTACCCACCCTGTGGAAGACTATCCCCTACACGGTACGGGGCGTCCACACTACTTCAGTGACATGGAGGTCCTGAGCCAGTTTTCTGCTTAGCACAAACAGGTAGTCGCTCAGGCGATTCAGGTAGTGCAAAACCACATCAGGCACGGAAGAATCTTCCTTGAGCGCCACCACCAAACGCTCTGCCCGGCGGCATACACAGCGGGCAATGTGGCAGTAGCTCACGATGGTATGACCTCCGGGTAGGATGAAGTTCTTCAACTCAGGCAAGGAGCTATCCATAGTATCCATCTCATCTTCCAGCAGCTGAATATCTGCCTGCTGAATGTCCGGTACTGTCAGATTACTTTTTTCCGGATCGGCAGCCAGTGTGCTACCCAACGTAAACAATCGATCCTGTATAGCCCTCAGCAACTTTCTGTAGTGATTGTCAATGGGCTGATCTACCAGCAATCCTATGTATGAGTTCAGTTCATCAACCGTTCCATATGCTTCAATCCTCAGGTGGTGCTTGGGCACCCTGCGTCCGCCGAACAGGGCTGTTGTGCCACTGTCACCTTTCTTCGTATAGATTTTCATGGATAGAATTTACCGTCACCACATGGCGACGTCAGCCATATATAAATCGCCAATGCCAAATAAGTTCAGAAAAACATCAGGAGATTGTCGACACCTCCCGGTTAACGACATCCGATTCAACCAACCCATCCTTTAATCGCACGATTCGGCGGGCATAACGGGCGATGTCCTCTTCGTGTGTCACCAGGATTACCGTGTTGCCGGCCTTGTAGATCTCATCGAACAAGCCCATGATTTCGTATGATGTCTTGGAGTCCAGGTTACCGGTAGGTTCATCGGCCAGGATGATGGATGGATTGGTGACCAATGCTCTGGCCACTGCTACCCGCTGCCGTTGCCCACCGGACAACTCATTGGGTTTGTGGTGCATCCTGTCGGACAGACCCACCTCAGCCAGCACTTCGGCCGCGCGCTTCAGACGTTCGGACTTCTTGATGCCGGCATATACAAGCGGCAGGGCCACATTTTCCAACGCACTCAAGCGTGGCAACAGGTTGAAAGTCTGGAACACGAAACCAATCTCTTTATTTCGGATGGTAGCCAGTTCGTCGTCAGTCATCCGGCTCACGTTCTGCCCGTTGAGGATGTATTCGCCACCGGTTGGTGTGTCGAGGCATCCCACTATGTTCATTAGCGTAGACTTCCCGGAACCTGAGGGCCCCATGAGTGCCACGTATTCGTTCTTATGGATATCCAGCGTGATGGATTGCAAGGCAGGAATGGTTACCTGTCCCAGCACATAGATCTTACTGATGTCTACGAGGGAGATGATGGTTTTTTGGTCCATGGCTATGCTGTTTCCTGAAGCTTCGACTACGACCAGTAGGCAGGATCGGGGAAATACCGCTTCATGGTACGGGTGATGATGTCGTGGGCTTCGTGTCGGAGCCTGTTGATCTCATCCACCGAGTCGTCAGCGGGATATAAGGGCGCATGCACAATTACACGAACCTTTCCGGGCCGGCCGTTCCACTTTTCGTCGTAGTGCCAAAGCCTCCAGTTGTCTACAAATGTAACCGGAATGACAGGAATACCCCGGGAAACAGCCATATTGAAGGCGCCATTTTTAAAATTTAACAGTTGTGGTGCTTTGGATGAGGTGGTGGCTTCCGGAAAGATGATGAGGTTGGCACCCCTGTCCAACTGATGATTGGCCCGTTCATAGGCCAACCCTGCTCCCTCCCGTGAATGGCGGTCTACCGGTATGTCCATGTGGCGGAAGAAGTAGCCCAACAGCGGCACTTTGGCCAACTCGGCCTTCCCGAGGAATAGTAGTTCCCGACGGGTTAGCACGGCACCTGCCAACACATCGAGCAATGACGCATGGTTGCCTACAAAGATGCACTGCTGCGGTAGCGGACCGTCGAACTCATGCTGTATGGACAACCGCAGGCCTGTTAGCGCCATGATGAGGCTACACGCCCGGCTACGCACCCGGTGTACCCATGGAAACCTTGACTCTTTACGCATGCCCCACCAAAAAATCGGGAACAGCACTACCATGCCGGCAGCAAAGATGGAAAAGAAGGTAAACACCCACAGGGAACGCAGTATTTTCGACACTTTCGCCATGGCAGCAAAAATAGGTTTTTAGTATTTTTGGCGACATGGAAAAAGTGGTGAGTGGTATTCGACCAACCGGTCCGTTGCACCTGGGCAATTACTTCGGTGCCGTGCGGAATTTTATCCGGATGCAGGAGGAGTATGATTGCAGCTTCTTTGTGGCCGACCTGCACTCGCTGACCACCCACCCCAAGGCGGATGACCTGCAGGCTAATGTAAACCGTGTGTTGACTGAACTAGTGGCCTGTGGCGTAAGTCCGGAGAAAGCCACCCTGTTCGTTCAAAGCGATATCCGGGAAATCCCCGAGTTGTACCTGATCTTCAACATGTTGGCCTACAAGGGAGAGCTGGAACGAGTGGCCACCTTCAAGGAAAAGGCACGAAAACAGCCCGACAACGTAAACGCCGGACTCCTCACCTACCCTGTGTTGATGAGTGTAGATATCATCATCCACAAGGCGGTGAAAGTACCTGTGGGCAAGGACCAGGAGCAGCACCTGGAGATGACCCGCAACTTCGTGAAACGATTCAACAGCTTGTACAATACCGACTTCTTCCCCGAACCGCAAGCCTTCAACTATGGAGGAAAGCTGGTGAAGATTCCGGGACTGGATGGTAGTGGTAAGATGGGTAAATCCGAAGGTGAAGGCAACGCCGTCTATCTGGCAGAGGATCCCAAGTCCATCATCAAGAAGGTAAAACGAGCAGTAACAGATAGCGGTCCTACAGAACCCAACAGTCCCAAATCGGCTGCTGTGCAAAACCTGTTCGATTTGATGGCCGCTGTATCGAGCCCTGAGACCATAGCCCATTTCGATGCTGCCTATGCCGACTGCTCTATCCGCTATGGTGACCTGAAAGGACAACTCGCAGAAGACATCGTTGCATTTACGGCGCCAATTCGTGAACGCATCCTTGATTTGGAGGCCAATCCCAAACAGATTCACGATATTCGTGAGTCCGGTGCTGAAAAAGCCCGCACCACTGCCCGCAACACACTGGAAGGTGTACGTCAACTGATTGGCCTGTCACCCCGCTGAGCTTACCTGAACGACAACAAACATGGAAGAACGCAACGAACCTAAGATCAAGCACATTGCCATTGCGGGCAACATCGGCTCCGGTAAGACAACCCTTACCACCAAGCTGTCCAAGTACTTCAACTGGGAACCGCACTACGAGGATGTAGAGAACAACCCCTACTTGTATGATTTCTATCAGGACATGCCACGCTGGTCGTTCAACCTGCAGATCTACTTCCTGAACAACCGGTTCCGTCAGGTGCTGGACATCAAGAAGGGACAAAAAACCGTGATACAGGATCGTACCATCTACGAAGATGCCCACATCTTTGCGCCCAACCTGCATGCCATGGGCCTGATGAGCACGCGTGATTTCGAGAACTACCGATCCATCTACCAAACCATCAACTCATTGGTGTCTTCACCCGACCTGCTTATTTACCTGCGGGCATCCATCCCCGTGCTGGTGAATCAGATACAGAAGAGGGGCCGGGAATATGAAGAAAACCTGCGCCTCGACTACCTGCGTCGACTGAACGAGTACTATGAGAACTGGATCAAGACCTACCGGGATGGCAGGCTGCTCATCATCAATGTAGACGAGTGCAACTTCGTGGATAATCAGGACGACCTGGCCGATGTGGTACAGCGGGTGCAAGGTGAACTCTTTGGATTGTTCTGATGCCGTCCATTTCCAGGGTGTGCGTGTATTGTGCCTCCAGCGCACAGATAGATCCGGCCTATTTCGCTGCCACCGAAGCATTGGCACATCACTTTGCAGATCATGACATCACTGTAGTATTCGGAGGGGGTGCTACCGGACTGATGGGACGGCTGGCCGATACCATGCTTGCACGTAAAGGGCGTATTGTTGGCATCATGCCACACTTTATGCGGGAGGTTGAGTGGGCACACAAGCAGGTGCAGGAGTTCCACTTTACCGAAGACATGCACGAACGGAAGAAGCGCTTCCTGATTGATGTGGATGCGGTGGTGGCTCTCCCCGGCGGATGTGGCACTATGGAAGAACTATTCGAGGTAATCACCCTGAAGCGACTGGGCTTATTTACCAAGCCCATCATCATCCTGAACACCAATGGCTATTACGA
>CAYYHM010000134.1:0-3016 GCA_964471795.1 uncultured Chitinophagales bacterium
AAAACCCGGGAAGACCAATCACTGAATGTGACCTGGAATGCCACATTGGGTATTTGGGAAGGCGACGTGGAGGCCCCTGAGTTTGAAGGCGGTGTGTGGGAAGGCATCGATGGGCCGGGTGGTTATAGTGCGGAAATAAACGTACAGGGCAAGGTGATCTATGGTTTCAACTGGGTAACCCGGACAATGGCTTCCGGTCCCGCTGATTACAGGTTGACCTTTGTGCTGGATCCAAACAGTCCGGTAACCAATCAAAACACTGACTTTGACGCCAACACCATAATTGCCGGTGGAGCAGAAGAGGAAGTGCAACCGCTGGCAGAAGGTGAAGAATCCGATACCGGTGGTGGTGTAGCGGTGGTAGATCATCAGAACAACCTGACTTACATCGACGTGCGCCTCACCTTAAAAAATGGGAATTCTAAGCCAGGTGGCGGCAACGGTGGCAATGGCGGTAACGGCGGTAATGGTGGCAACGGCGGTAATGGTGGCAGCGGCAGTCATCCTCATTGATGCTTCAATTCTGCAAGGGCTATAGATACTGATGTGGCTACCGGGCAGGTGCTACCACCTGTGTGGCCACATCAGTTTTTCAACATCATTCAAAAACCAAGCATATGAAAACCTTACTTCTACCCCTGCTCCTCGCGGGAATCACTCTTGCAGGCAACCTACATGGCCAGCCTGCAGGCAATTGTGACCCGGACTCGCTGCAGGAATATACTACCAGCGGTATTGTCATCACGCAAGTAAGTGGTAAGCATACCCAATATTTTCTGGATGAGGATTTTGATGGCACAGAGGACTTGATCCTCAACTTCGGTCCCTGGTGGTACACACCAAAGAACAGTGCTGCCGAGCGCCCGCTAGAAGGCGATACCGTTGAGATAGAAGGTGGGCTGAATCCCACCAATCCGGGTGTGCTGCCTGTGCTCATTGTCTATGAGATAGATGGCGAGTTCTGGCGAAATCCCTACAATCCATTCTGGAACGACTTCAGCAACCACTATAACAGCAATCCACAAGGGAATGGCTATGCTTCCGGTTGGCCGGATAGCCCTGTCACTGAGATAATGCTGAGTGGAACCGCTATTGTGGATACCACCTTCAAGTACTATCAGTACTACCTGGATGTAAACAGTGATGATTCTGCTGACTACCACCTGAACTTCGGCCCTTATTGGTACGAGCCTGCCTCTGATGTGGAATTGCCGGAATACGGCGATCAGATTACGGTAGAGGGATGGTTGATAGAAAGGAAGAACCTGCCATGCGTACTTGTTCAGGTGTTGAACGATTCCATCTGGAGAGACTCCGGAATAGGCCCCAAGGTGGGCGAGTGGATTCGTGAGCAGATGGCCGAGCAAACGCGCTTCCGTGCTTTCTGGGATAGCAGCTGCCACGTTACGGTTCAGCCTGGGTGGCATGCCGCAGGGATGCCGGATAGCTTGTATATGCAGATGATTCAGGTGATGGTGCAGAACATGCCGATGTACGAGAATCAAAACGGCTTTGCCGGATTTGAGATAGGTATGTTCAACCGCAACCGTCAAAATCACATGCAACAGAACATGTGGCAGTTGACTTTCAACAACCCCGTATCCTTCCAATTCCATTACAATCACCGGCAGGAGAATCAATACCAGATCCGGGAAGAAACCATGGTCCTGAAACGCTGGCGCCACCAGTCACAAACCTGGGAAACCGTACCGGATGTCACCATGGATACAGTATTGAATTTGGTGTCTTTCAGTGATTTGGTGGTATCAGGATATTACCTGCTGGCTGCGGAGGTAGTCACCGGTGTAGCTGAGCCTGCTCCTGCACCGGCACTTGAAGCAGAAGTATACCCCAATCCGGCTGCTGACATGGCCTATATTGCCCTGTCTGTTGCTACACCAACAGCATTGCTGATTGATATCGTAGATATGTCCGGTAGGATGGTGACTTCGATAGATTATCAGATGTATGCCGGCCAGGCAACGGTAGCCATCCCGATGAAGGGGTTCCCTCAGGGCCTGTATTTCATCAGGATACAAGGAGAAGATGCAACGGTGATCCGCAAATTCGTAAAGGCGGGTAATTGATCCATGGCGCGCTGCGCTTTGATTGGTAACCTATGCGGTTCTGAGTCATAGACAGCCACCTCTTGCATAGGAGATAAGAGAACACCTCCGGGAGCTATTCCGGGGGTGTTTTTTGTTGTGTTGTAGTTTGCCAAGCCATAGGGTAGGCTCCGGTAAACATATAGCATGATGGTACCTGTACTTTTCATGGGATTTCTCCCGGCTTATTTTGAACCATTCTAGATAAATGGTTTTTCTTTGTGTGTATGGAAGCAGTGATGGCACAACGGGAAGCAACCATCATCGAAGAGTTCAGCCTCTTTGATGACCCCATGATGCAATATGAATACCTGATCGATCTGGGCAAGCAGTTGCCTGCCATGGACGATACGCTCAAGACCGAACAGAACATCGTGAAGGGCTGCCAGTCTACCGTGTACCTGCATAGCTCCTTCGATGGATCGCACATGCACTTCCAGGCCGACAGTAACACAGTGATTACCAAAGGCATCATAGCCTTGTTGGTACGGGTGCTGGACGACCTGCCGCCTGCAGACATCCTGAAGGCCGATTTCGGGTTCATCGATGCCATCCACCTGCGTGCCCACCTGAGTGAGCAAAGAAGCAACGGCCTTACCGCCATGATTGAACGAATGAAAACAGATGCCGCCCGTTATGCCTGATACCATGGAGAAGAGTTTCATCGAGATACAGAACGAGGTCATAGAAGCCATGCAAACGGTGTATGACCCGGAAATTCCGGTCAACATCTACGACCTTGGCCTCATCTATGACGTACAGGTGAACCCGAATGGTGCCGTACGGATAGAAATGACCTTGACAGCACCCAACTGTCCCGCTGCAGAAATCCTGCCTGCTGAGGTGCAACAGAAAGTAGCCGAGATCCCGGGCGTTACCGATGTAGACTTGCACCTCACGTTCGACCCGCC
>CAYYHM010000134.1:3116-5859 GCA_964471795.1 uncultured Chitinophagales bacterium
ACATCATCTGTTACGGGGTTGAATCATACCTAATCATGGCTGTACAATTCCATACTCTTTCTATCAGTGAAGTTATCCGCGAAACGCCGGATGCCATCTCCATTCGCTTTGCTATTCCCGACCATTTGAAGGCTGATTACCAATACAAAGCCGGTCAATACCTTACCTTGCAGGTGTTTATCCGTGGGGAGCGCTACCGCAGGGCCTATTCTCTCAGCAGCAGCCCCGTTACCGATAACGTGGTGCAGGTAACCTCCAAGCGGGTAGAGGGTGGCGTGGTGAGTAACTTCCTCAACGACTTTGCTGAGCCCGGACTGGAAATCGATGTGATGACACCCATGGGCAATTTCGTGGCCGACCTCGATGCCAACAAAGGGGTGCAATACGTCTTGATTGCTGGTGGATCGGGCATCACGCCTGTATATTCCATCCTGAAGTCGGTGCTGGCCACACAGCCCGCCAGCAAAGTGTTACTGTTGTATGGTAATCGCAATGCAACTTCCATCATCTTCCACCAAGAATTGGATGCCCTGGCTGCTGCCCATGCTGACAGGCTCAAGATCGTGCATACGCTGGAAGACAATACCGACTTGCCTTCTGCGGGGAAAGGGCTGATGAACCGCGATACACTTCGCCAACTGGTGAAAGAACATGCCGGATCGGCAGCTGCCAACGCCGAATATTTCATGTGCGGCCCCAGCGGCATGATGCGGGAAGCTGATTTGTTATTAGAGGAGTTGCTGGTTGACAAAGCACGCATCCATAAGGAGCATTTCACCTCCACGCTGGATGTGAAGGAAGAAGGTGTCGTAAAGGAAAGACCGGCCGTGACTACCGATGAGGGTCCATTGCAGTTTCCGGTGAAGGCCACCATCATCCTCGATGGACAAACCACCGAAATAGAGATTGGTGAAAAAGATACAATTCTGGAAGCTGCCATTGATGCAGGTATAGATCCGCCTTTTGCCTGCCAGATAGGCGCGTGCAGCACCTGCCGAGCCAAGTTACAGCAAGGCAAGGTGAGCATGGACGAGCGCGAAGCCCTCACCGACAGTGAAATCGAAGAAGGATACGTGCTCACTTGCCAAAGCCACCCACTTACCAATACGCTGGTGGTGGATTATGATTCTTGATCGATGCCCACTGTATTTACGATTTCTGGTTTTAGGTTCTTCTTCTATTCATCAGATGGAAACGAACCCATCCATATCCACGTTATCAAGGGTGATGCAGAAGGTAAGGTATTGCCTGAGCCAGACGTAAAGCCTGCCTAACTTTTTGGATTCACACCTCGCGAGGAATCCACTATATTGCATGTAGTAGAGGAAAATTTCAATACTATAAAGTCAGCATGGGATGAATTCTTCCAATCATAGATTCAATCTTGACCCTTTCGATGCTTTGATCTTCGAAAAGGGGCTATCCATCAAGAAGTTGCTTTTTGATAGAGACCTGGATGTGTTTTTAGTGCTATTGAATAATGGCAAGGTGATTCAACTTGCTTTACATGCCTATTCTACTTTGGCTAATGCTTCTGAAGACTTACTCAATGACTATACCCTATCAAAGGGAGGGATTCATTGGCCTCGTCTAAATGAAGATATCTCCTTGCGGAGCATACTTAAAATGGCTTTTGAGCAGGAATTGAGCCCCACGGCTGTAGCTTCCTAATGTTATAGAGTTTGCTTTTTAACTGTGTAAAACCTATTCTGGAATGTTCAAAGAGGAGAAGTACGATAGCGGTATGATTTCAAATTTAACAGACATACTGTCTTCAACTACAAATGAACGTGATGTGGTCTTTCAAACATCACATGCACAGAAAGAGAGAATAGAAATCGGATTGCAACAAGTTCGTGAGGGTCGTACTATTTCACATGAGGAAGCTAATAGGTTGACAAGAGAATGGTTGGCAGCCAGAATGTGAGGCCAATGATTACCGCTTAAACCCAATCGGGCTCTTACTTTCCCGTGTTATAGTGCCGGTGTTGTAGTTGTGCAGCACTTTCTCCAGATGGATGGCCTTTCGTTGCTTGTTGTATAAGCCATAGTAGTCGGTGTAGTCTTTCCGGTGGGTAATCACCTCATCAAACTTCCCCATCAGCGCCAGACACAGCTCACTTACCTCACGTACGGCATGATCACCACTCTCACAGCCGGTGATGTAGTCTGCCAGTCCATGATCGATGCAATAGCGATGCAGCAGCGGATTGGCCTTCTTCCGCACCATCAGGCGCAAGCCACAGTGTTCAGCCAAACTCAGGTCGAGGATGTCATCAAACACGAAGAGTGTGTTCTCCGGCCGGACTCCATATTCGTCCTGTAGGTAGGTAAGTGCTTTCGCCTTGTGGTTGAAGCCCATCATCAGCAAGTTCAGGTTGTCGCGCTTCGCCCAATGGGCAGCAGTAGGATTGTGTTCGCCACTGATCACCGCGGTAAACGGCAATGTCTCGTCTTGCTGCATCCACACACCGAAGCGCAGCATGTTCACGCCCATGGAGTCGGCTTCGGAGTACAGGCTTACCCCCTGATGGTCTTTGTGGCCATCGTGGAACACGCCATCCCAATCGAAGATGAGGGTATTGATAGTCTTCAGCTTGGCCTGGATGTCTTTTGCAGACAGCACGAACTGTCCGCCCATGGCGGTAAATAACGATTCGATGGCGGTAAGGTCGGTCATGGTATCAGAATTGGAAGTAGATAAAGGGTTGGATATCGGCACTCATCACCTGAAACAGCAGGA
>CAYYHM010000135.1:0-5766 GCA_964471795.1 uncultured Chitinophagales bacterium
CTATAAAAAATCCACATCCTTACCGTAAGAGAGGCTCATCAGTCTGCTGAGGGCATCCTTGGGATTGAACCCTTCGAACAGGACGGCATGCAAGGTATTGATGATGGGCAGACGGATGTCATATTGATGGCCCAGGTGTCGGGCAATACGGATGGTGTTGATACCCTCTGCCACCTCCAGCGAACTGGCGAGGATACTGTCCAACGTCTCGCCCATGGCCAGCCGATAGCCAACTGTATGGTTGCGGCTCATCCGCGAATTACAGGTGGCAATCAGGTCGCCAATACCGGCCAGTCCAAAGAATGCTGAGGTATCGCTACCCATTGCCTGACCCAGCCGGATCATCTCGCCCAGTCCTTTGGTGATGAGCAAGGCACGGGCATTCTCCCCCATCTCCAGACCTGTGAGTACACCGGCTCCGATTGCGATGGCATTCTTCAACACGCCGGACAATTCAACCCCGGTGATATCGTGGTTGCCATATACCTGAAAGTTGGAACTCCGTAGCGCCTTGCGACCCATGTCGATCACCTCATCAAACGTAGAAGCGATCACCGTAGCTGCGGGCTTGCCCATGGTGATCTCACCGGCTAGGTTAGGCCCTGCCAATGCGCCTACCCGCAACACGACGCTTTCCTCCAGGATCACCTCGCTCATGGTACGGATGTCTTTCCGCTGAAACAGGTGATGCGGATTGTCCAGCAAATCACGTCCACCGCGCACATCCAACCCTTTGGTAGCATGAATCAAAATGTGATCCGACCGCAACAAACCCGATAGCTCCTGTATCAGGTCGCGCATGAATGCCGATGGAACCGTTGGAAATACCAACAAACAGTTGGCTAAGACATCCGCCGCATTTGTAGTTGGTTGTACATTGGGATGTACTTCCCTACCATTGTAGGTGCGGGTAGCCAATATGGCGTCTACCATCTCCTGCCGCCTGGAGTACAACATCACCGGTTGATTCACCGCCAGCAGATTGGCAATTACCGTACCGAAACTACCGGCACCCAGCACCCCAACCGGTTGCTCAGATAAAAGCTTCGAGGCCATATCCTTCCAGTCGGTTGTGATAGAATAGGAGGAGGTGCAGATCTTCCGTCACCACGTTGCCGGCCTTATCCAGCTTCAGCGTTCTTCTGGCATGGAACTGACCCAGATGGTACAGGCCATGTCGAATCACATCATCCACCGGTAATTTCATGTGAGGCGGCAGCAGCAGCTCACCCTTTGCCTCACGCTCCTGCAGGATCTTTTGTAGTTCGAATATCTTTCTCCGGAATTTATCGAAGGGCAACACCAACTCGGTTTCCGGCAGCCGCAGGAATTCGAAAAGGTCCAGCTTCCGGTGAATCCGTTGCCACATCTCAAAAGCGGTAAATGCCAGCAGGTGACTGCTGAACACAAGGGCATTCAGTCTGTAACTCCGTGCAATCTCGGCAGCCAAAATGCGGGTATACTGCGACTCCCGTTGCTCATCTTTTACCACCTCACCGTGCCGCATGAAATAGCCGGAAATATGGATGGGCTGTCCCTCTTTGCTCACACTGTTACCTGCAGCATCCACTTCATGGCCGAACACATCCATCGGCTTGCCGAAACTCAGCGCTATCTGAGAGCTTCTGGTAAAGAACCGCAGCAGGAACTTAGTGATGCGGTACGATGTGCTCAGCTCATCACGGTCGTCATAGTATTTCTCCTTCCCCGAGGACTTCAGGTAGTCGCGGATCAGCGTGGGTGCCTCCAATACAAAGTGGTAGTTGATGACCACAGGTACTACAAATATCTTCTTCGGATGATCCGGGTTTTCCTCTACGTGGATTCGCTGTGCGTCAATCGCCGTACCCAACAACCCCAGCTTTAACTTGTCCTCCAAAGCCCCTGACCGGCTTCGTGTGCCACCGGGAAAGAACAGGGCGTGCACACCATCCTGTATCGACAAGGTAGAATAGGCCTTCAGGGTTTCCAGATAGATTCTGTTCTTCTTGCGGCGATCGACTTTGTAGGCACCCAACCGCTCCATGAACCAACCCAGGATGCGCACATTGAACAGGTTGAGACCTGCCCCATAGTGGAACGCAGGCAACCCCAGTTCCTGAATACCCCACCCCATCAGAATGGAATCCAGATTGCTGCTGTGGGTAGGCACCATGATGATCGTTCCCTTGGTGGACAAATCGCGCAGCTCATCCAGGTAGCCCGTAAACTGTATTTTTTCCTCCAGATGCAGGCGGGGAACAATCGAGGTAGGAATGGTAATCTGCTTCCTGTTGAGGAGAGTTGCAAATCCGTGCGGCAGCAATTTGCGAGCAAACTTGTACACCCCGGGCTGAAAATCGCCAACAATTTCCCAGGCATACCGGGAGACAATTTCTTCCAATAGCAGTGATAGCTTGTAGAACTGCGTTTCCTTGCTCAACCCCTTGGAAGGCAAGTCAACGAGCGTATCCTCGATCTTTTGCCAGAAGTCTTTTTCATCTTTTGGATCCACCGCCCAAGGTCTCAGCTTGATGCGGTTCTTCTCCAGATACATCGCCTCGGCAATCTCCTCCTCCAACTTGTCGGCATCGGGGCAAAGCGCCAGAATCCTGGTCATCGTGGCCTTCACCACCTTATCGATGAACTCCTTCTTCCGCTTACGTAACCGCACAAGCGGCCACTCCTGCATGTCGGGCAACACTTGCGGAAACAGGTCCTTTCGCTTGTCGTTTTGTCGGGTATCTTCCATAACAAATGGACACCAAAGATACCGTAAGTACAGATCAATGTGGCAGCAGGAATGAATTGTACACATTGACTTAAGTTTTCTTTATGCCAACCGCAAGGATGTTAACTTAGCCGGGCGAACCATCAATACTGTTGCATGAAGAAAATCCTTGTTGCCAACCGCGGAGAAATTGCCATCCGTGTCATGAAGACAGCCCGTGAGATGGGCATCAAAACGGTGGCTATCTATTCCGAAGCTGATGTGCACTCTCCACACATCCGCTATGCTGATGAGGCGGTTTGTATAGGTCCGCCACCGAGCAATCAGAGCTACCTGCAGATGGATCGCATCATTGAGTATGCGCTGGACATGCAGGTGGATGGTATACATCCGGGGTATGGCTTTCTGTCTGAGAATGCCGAGTTTGCCCAAAAAGTGACTAATGCAGGCATCACCTTCATTGGACCTACCCCCCATGCAATAGAAGTGATGGGCTCTAAGCTGGCCGCCAAAGCAGCCGTCATGAAGTACAACATCCCTATGGTGCCGGGTACAGAAGAGGCCATTACTGACGTAGAAGCCGCCAAGCAACGGGCCATTGAGATCGGATTCCCCATCCTCATCAAAGCCAGCGCCGGTGGTGGAGGCAAAGGGATGCGCATCGTTGAGAGTGTGCAAGACTTTGACGAGCAGATGAAGCGTGCCGTTAGTGAAGCTACCAGTGCCTTTGGTGATGGATCTGTGTTCATAGAAAAGTATGTAACCAAGCCCCGCCACATCGAGATCCAGATCATAGCGGACAACCATGGCAACGTAGTGTACCTGTTTGAGCGGGAATGCTCCGTGCAGCGCCGCCACCAAAAAGTAGTAGAAGAAGCACCCTCTGCCATTGTAAGTCCGGAGATGCGCAAGGCCATGGGTGAGGCTGCCGTGAACGTGGCCAGATCGTGCAACTATACAGGTGCGGGTACGGTGGAGTTCCTCGTAGATGCCGACCTCAACTTCTACTTCCTGGAGATGAACACCCGCCTGCAGGTAGAGCATCCGGTTACGGAGATGATCACCGGCCTTGATCTGGTGCGTGAACAGATCAACATTGCACGTGGCAACCCGCTCGCCTACCGGCAGGAAGACCTTCACATCAAGGGGCATGCAGTAGAGCTGCGTGTATATGCGGAGGATCCGCTGAACAATTTCTTACCCGATATCGGCACGCTCTCCACATACCGACCACCGAAAGGACCGGGTATCCGGGTGGACGACGGCTACGAAGAGGGCATGACCATACCGATTTACTACGATCCGATGCTGAGCAAATTGGTTACCTATGGTAGAACCAGGGAGCAAGCCATGGACAGGATGATTGAAGCCATCGACAACTATCAGGTGACCGGTGTAGCCACTACCCTGCCCTTTGGCAAGTATGTGATGCAACACGAAGCTTTCCGCACAGGCCGGTTCGACACCCACTTCGTACAAAACCATTACGACCCGAAGCAGATTGAAGCCTTGTACATCAGGGAGGCTGAGGTAGCTGCACTACTTGGCGCCGCCGAGTTGGCCAAACCACAGTATTCCGGAGACCTTAAGCTGCAGGAACCTACCACTCGATCCACGTGGAAGGTAAACCGCACCAATTACTGACGGCACTTACCGTGCAGCCACTTTGGCTGCCTCTTGTGCCATACCGCGCACACTGATCTGCCCCGTATAGTTGCCGAACAGCCGCCAATTCGGAAATAGCTGGGGAAGCTGCTCTTCCAGTGCCAACAAGTTGGCATAGTGCTGCGGTGTGTACAAAGGTATCCCTTGGCGCCAACGATCCACATAGCTATGGACAGGACTGCCGCATCCGGGGAATAGTGTTCCGAACTCCTGTAGCACCATAGCAATCAGATCCTCATCCGGCTGATGAAGATATCGTAGGTCAGTAGCAAATGGATCTTCCTTGAAAATACAGGTGAACGAGGCGTAGCCGGCTTTCGTGTTGTCCGGAAATATATCATGATTGAAAAGCACACCCAGCAGCTGCATGCCTTCGCTCCGTGGCACCAATGCGCCGAACCCGCCGGGCATATCGGCAGGCAGGCTTTTCTTGTCAAAGACAAGCTTCACGGAGATTACCGGAGTGTAGGGCACCGATGCCAGGATTTGTTTCACCTCCCCTTCCGGAAAGACTGTTGCCGTGCGGTAGGCAGGCGTAGTGAACACAACCTCCTGATCGGGTGAAGTGGCATCAAGAGCATCTATACCATATTGAATGTTATCACCGAGGTATGTAGCCAGTGCTTGCACCAGCGTAGACATGCCCCCTACAAAGCAATGTGTACCGGAAGCGCCCTTCGGAGTGGCGGGCTGCGAACGCCTATATCGAAACAAACCCGGCAGCAGCCTGTCGGACAGCTGATGTGACTTGGCAATCATGGGAAGGGCTCCCGGCAGGCTCAACAAATCGATGGAGGCGGCATAAATGCCACCCATAGCCGGATCCAGCAGGCTCTCTGTTGCCCGCCTCCCCAGCACTCGATATCCAAAATCTGCCACCGTGGTAAACGGCTCCTGCTGCCTGCGCAGCAAGCCACTAAGGATGCGGAAGCCGTCACCGACAGACAGCGGCATGCGGGAGAGGCGACCGTTGCGAACGATGTACCTGGATTTCGCCTGTTTGCCGGGCGGCAGCAATTTCAACCCCAGGGTATCGGCTATAGCCTGCATCTCGGGACACCACAGGAACCCGTTGGCAGCACTGTCGATGTGCCCGAACTCGGTGGTACGGGTTTGAATGAGTCCACCGGCTTTGTCCGACTGCTCCAGAATGGTGAAGGGAATCCCTGCCTGCTTGCAGTGATAGCCCAGCAGTAGCCCTGCTATACCTGCCCCTGCGATTGTCAGGTGATTGCCCGTAATAGGGCTACCTATGAATGAGCTGCCTAACAGCCTGTATGTCGCCATGCGCAAATGTGGTTATGGAAAACAGCCCTCTTCGCTATTTTCGTCATCTTTGCAAGATTACTCAATGCTATGCATATGCTACGGAAGTTTGTTGCCTTGTTTGT
>CAYYHM010000136.1:0-5682 GCA_964471795.1 uncultured Chitinophagales bacterium
CATGCCACAACTTGTAGCACCATCTATCCTTAGCGCTGATTTCCTGCAGCTTGGTCGGGATATCGAGATGATAAACCGGAGTGAGGCCGATTGGATCCATGTGGATGTCATGGACGGTCGCTTTGTGCCCAACATTTCCTTTGCCTTTCCGGTGTTGAAGGCCATACAGCCAATTGCTGCCAAGCCGTTGGATGTACACCTCATGATTGTAGAGCCGGAGCAGTATCTGAGCCGGTTCCGGGATGCCGGTGCCGCATCGTTGTCGGTGCATCTGGAGGCATGTCCCAACCTGCATCGCACCGTGCAGACCATCCGGGAGCTGGGCATGCAACCGGGAGTGGCCATCAATCCGCATACACCCGTCTACCTGCTGAAGGACATCATTGCCGATCTTGATCTGGTGATTTTGATGTCGGTAAACCCGGGCTATGGTGGTCAGCGGTTCATTGAGCATACCTACCGCAAGGTCAGCGACCTAAGGGCACTCATAGAGGAATCGGGTTCAAGTGCCTTGATAGAAATCGATGGCGGTGTCACCCTCGATAATGCCGGACCACTCTATCAGGCAGGTGCCGATGTATTGGTGGCCGGTAATACTGTCTTTAGTGCCTCCGATCAGATTGGCGTCATTGCTGCCCTCAAAAATGCAGCTTCACATACCATCACCCGATAATTGCCGTTGGTAGCACGTATGACCTGGATCAGATGGGTGTTTTGGTGTTTCGCATGTTATTCCTTGCCGGCAATAGCCCAGTCATCCTGGATATCAGGCCGCATCATTGACCAGGAAGGGGAGGGTGTCGCCTTTGTAAACGTTGGTATCCGTGAAATTGATGCTGCCGGTGGTGCCAGTGATGAAGACGGCAACTTCCTGATACGCGTACCTTATCGGCAGATCGTTACCTTACAGATCAGCTACATTGGCTACAAACCGGTAGCCCGAAGGATTGAGCTTCGACCGAATGACACCCTGGCTGTAGAGGTACTTATTACCCGAATGCCCAACGAGCTGCCGACCATCATTGTAAAAGCCGACAACGACCGTACCAAGTCCAGCACCTTTACCCTCGATCCGGCCACGGTAGAAGAGATTCCATTACCCAGTGGCAACTTCGAGTCGCTGCTGAAGACCATTGGTTTGGGTGTGGCCACTACAGGCGGTGAGTTGAGCTCCCAATACAGTGTGCGAGGCGGCAACTTCGATGAAAACCTCATCTACGTCAATGATTTCGAGATCTATCGTCCGCAACTCATCCGCAGTGGTCAGCAGGAGGGCCTGAGTTTCATCAACTCCGATCTGGTGGACAACATCGAGTTCAGCTCCGGCGGATTTGAGGCACGGTATGGCGACAAGCTGAGTAGTGTGCTCGATGTCACCTACAAGCGCCCCGATAGTTTGCATGCTTCCTTTGAAGCCAGCTTGCTGGGCGCCAACGCACATGTAGAAGGCGCCTCTGCAGATAAGCGGTTTACCTTCCTGACCGGTGTTCGGTATCGTACCCAGCAATACCTGCTGAATAGTCTGGCCACCACGGGACAGTACACACCGATCAGTGCTGACTTCCAGTCGCTACTGCGCTATAAGCTGTCGCCATCCTGGGAGCTGGAGTGGATTGCCAACGCCAATGATACCCGCTATTTCTTCGTACCGGTGAGCCGTGTTACCAGCATCGGCACCATCGATAATGTAAAACAGCTGGAAGTGTTCTTCGAAGGGCAGGAGGTCAACAGCTTCAGAACCCTGATGTCGGGCATCTCTGCCACGTATGCAGCCGATAGCAACCGGCTGCGACTCAAGTTCATGGCCTCGGCATATCGTAGTGACGAAACGGAGACCTTCGACGTAATCGGCGACTATTTCCTGTATCAGGTAGAGAGTGACCTGGGCAGCAATGAGTTCAGTGAGCGCTTGTTTTCACTGGGTTATGGCACTTATCAGGATTATGCCCGTAACTACCTGACAGCACAGGTGGCGAATGTAGGTCACCGCGGTTATTACTTCGGTGACAAGCACCTGTTGGAATGGGGCGCCCGCTACCAATATGAAACCATCGATGACAGGCTGAACGAATGGCAGCGGATCGACTCGGCGCTGTACACATTGCCATATGATGCCGATCAGGTGTTGCTCCAAGAGGTGCTGAAAACCAGGATCAACCTTACCTCCGGCCGTATGACGGGCTACCTGCAGGATACGTGGATCATCCGGGATGACAGTGTCAGCAGCATCAACCTGACGGCAGGCGTCCGGGCGCAATATTGGACGGTGAATCAGGAGTGGCTGGTGAGTCCACGGGCGCAATTGAGCTATCGCCCCAATTGGAACCGCGACTTCATCTGGCGGGTGGCTACCGGATTGTATCAACAGGCACCCTTCTATCGGGAGTTGCGCAACTTCGGCGGACAGATCAACAGAGAGGTGCTGGCGCAGAAATCATGGCACATGGTGGTAGGAGCCGATTACGTGTTTGATGCATGGGGTGGCAGGGAGTTTCGCCTGATGTCTGAAGCCTACTTCAAGTGGATGTGGGATCTGGTGCCCTACGAGATTGAAGACGTAAAAATTCGCTATTTCGGTGACAACCTGGCGAGGGGATATGCCACGGGAATCGACTTCCGTTTGAATGGCGAGTTTGTCCGTGACGCAGAAAGCTGGGTAACCCTCAGCATCATGCAGACACAGGAAGACATAGAAGGCGATAGCTATATCGATGAGAATGGGGTAACGCAGGAAATCGGTTTTTTGGCGCGTCCCACCGACCAGCGGGTTAATTTGGGCATCCTGTTCCAGGATTATCTGCCCAACAACGACAATTTCAAGGTACACCTCAATCTGTTGTTCGGTTCATCACTGCCGTTCAGCCCACCTCGTGCCGAGCGGTTTCGTAATGCCTTCCGGATGCCGCCCTACCGTAGGGTAGACATCGGCTTTTCTGCCAACATATACGACAGGGGTGTGAATCCACGAAACGGTTTCATCACTTCTTTCAAAAGCATCTGGGCCAGTCTGGAAGTCTTCAACCTACTGGGTATTGAAAACACCATCTCGCATATCTGGATCAAGGACAACACCAATACGTTCTATGCCTTCGAGAACTACCTGACCAACCGACGTCTGAACTTCCGTATCATCGTGAAGATTTGACAGCGGGATCTTATAGGTGTGGTAGAGCGTATATCCGGACATGACCCATTGCAGGTGGGTAGCTATGTCTAACTTCCCGAAAAAATTCTTGATCTTTAGGATACGCCTATGATACAGCTGATAGAATGTCCGAGAGATGCCATGCAGGGCATACCTGAGTTCATCCCCACCGATACAAAAGTGGACTACCTGAATACCTTGTTGCGCGTTGGGTTCCATACGCTGGACTTCGGGAGTTTCGTGTCACCCAAAGCCATCCCACAGATGCGTGATACCCGCGAGGTGCTGGCACGGCTGGATCTGTCGGCTACAGACACGCGATTGTTGGCTATCGTTGCCAATGAACGGGGAGCAGTGGATGCCTGCAGTTTTCAAGAGATACGATACATCGGATTCCCGTTCTCCGTTTCTGAAACCTTTCAGCAACGCAATACCAACAGCAGTATCGAGCAGTCACTGGCTGCCGTCGCAGATATGCAGGATCTTTGTGTGCGCTCCGGGAAGGAATTGGTAGTATATCTGTCCATGGCCTTCGGAAATCCGTACGGAGATCCGTGGGAGCCCGAAGTAGTGGCACAGTGGGCTCACCGGCTGGCTGCTTTGGGTATCAACATCTTGTCACTGGCCGATACGGTTGGGGTAGCCAATCCGGCCATCATACGGCAGCTATTCGAGGCGGTGATTCCTGCGTATCCACACATTACCTGGGGGGCTCATTTGCACACGACGCCATACACTTGGCTGGAGAAGATGGAGGCAGCCTGGGAAGCGGGTTGTCGACGTTTTGACGGCGCCCTCAAAGGATTTGGCGGTTGTCCGATGGCCACGGATACCCTTACCGGCAATATGGCTACTGAAAACATCGTCCGCTTTCTGGATGAGAAGGGCATTGCAACAGGGCTGAACGGCGCCATGCTTACCCAGGCAACAGCCAAGGCAGACAAGGTATTCCTTCATTAGCGGGCACCGAACAGCAGGCTACCGATGCGCACCATGGTACTGCCTGCAGCTACGGCAATCCGGTAATCGCCGGACATGCCCATACTTACTGTATCGAACTGGCTATCCGCTGCAAAATATTGCGATTTGATCTGCTGAAACAGGCTACTGAGCCCTCGGAACTCCCTGGCTACCTGCTCACTGTCATCTGTAAAGGTGGCCATACCCATCAATCCCCGAATGCAAACGTGTGCCATCGACTGATAGGCAGCACTCTCCAGTAATGCCTGCAACTCGTCACGGTCTAGCCCGAACTTGGTGTCTTCCTCCGCTATGTGTATCTGCAGCAGGCAGTCGATGATACGTTTATGTTGGGCAGCCCGCTTGTCGACCTCCTGCAGGAGTTTCAGACTGTCGATACTGTGGATCATGTACACATAAGGAGCTATGTATTTCACTTTGTTGCTCTGCAGATGACCGATCAGGTGCCACCGGATATCAGTCGGCAGCTGCGTTGCCTTTTCCTGCATCTCCTGTACTTTGTTTTCACCGAAATCCCGCTGACCGGCATCGTACAATTGCTGTATGGCACTGACCGGCTTGGTCTTGCTGACAGCTACCAACACCACATTGTTAGTGATTAATTCATGTTTAATCTGGTGATATTGCGTGACATCGCTCATAAGATGGTTTATTTTAGCAGCATGACGAAGATTCAATGGTTAGTGCCAGTGTTCGGCATACTGCTTGGTTGGGGATGTGGCCACAAAGATACCCGACCATCCGATGTGTTACAACCGGAGGTGATGCAGCAAGTGTTGCATGATATTCATCTGATAGAATCGGATGCCATGGTTCAGGACTGGTCCAACGATACAGTGAAAGCGACGGTGCACGAAGCCTATCGGATCATCTTTACCACATATGACATTACAGAGGATGATTTCTTCACCAGTCTGGAGTGGTATGAGGCGCATCCGAAAGAGTTGGAGCAGGTGTATGAACAATTGCATGAGCAATTGTTGTTAGAAAGCGAGGATCTGTATTGATATAATAAAGATGATGAGGAGATTACGGTTCTGGATTTTCTATTTCACCATTGGCATATCGGTGATATTGTGGTCAGTGTTGTCGCTTGTTGATACATCTGAGGAAACTGTCCGTCCGCCGCAGGAGCGTGTGTCAAGTGGACTTTCCAAGTATGACCGCATGGATCTGGCCATGCAGCAGGAAGTGGAGATGACGAAGGATCCCGCTTTGGGCTACGTGCCACGGGAGCGGTTGATGCTGGCCATGCAGCAGGCGGAGCGCACGGCCAACAGTAGGGCCGCCATTCCCGGTGTGGAATGGATAGAGCGCGGTCCGAACGATGTGGGTGGACGCACCAGGGCGGTCATCTTCGACCCCAACGACCCCAACCATAAGCGCGTGTTTGCCGGTAGTGTGTCGGGAGGACTGTGGCTGGCTCAGGACATCACCAGCACCAACCCGCAATGGTCGCCGGTAGACGAGTCCTTTTCCAACATGGCGGTTACTACCATAGCTTATGATCCCAATACAACCACTACGATGTATTTTGGTACGGGTGAGGGATATTT
>CAYYHM010000137.1:0-5617 GCA_964471795.1 uncultured Chitinophagales bacterium
GCCAAATTGCCCACTCAGTGGTTGGCAAAGTTGATAAACCAGTGAGTCGCCGTCGGCATCGGTTGCAGATTGATTGGTAATCAGTGGCTCCCCCCTGCAAATTGTAATCGGCGGGATGTTCTTGAATACCGGACTATTGTTGTGCGGAATAGCTGCTGTAACCCGCGGCACTCTTGCGGTATAGGTAGCGCCCGTGTTAGCCGGTTGTTGAATGTTCAGGATGGTGCCGTTGCGGCAACATCGCTGGTAGGTAATGTCGTAATGTGTGGGCCCGGGAGCAAGGTATACCGTATCCTTGTATATCCCTTCCTGCACACATACAGTACCCGGTACGATGATACAAGGATCATGATGTGCAGTATTCAGCAAGGTAACTTGCGGACTTGCCATCTCCAGCAAGTGATACAATGTTCCGTTGGATCGGTAGATCGCCACAAAGGCGGGGTCGTCAAAACCGGGGATTCCATTATAACAATCCCGGTATACGGTAAGTGTGATTTCATACTGGAATTGCCCCAGATGCCGGTAGCTGATATAACCACCAATGATATGGGAAGCTGATGCTACAAGTGCCCAGCCTGCCCAAAACCATATGGTCAGCAGCGTCTTCATAGTGGTGGATCACGATGCTCTCAGGGAAGAGATTCACCAATTTAGGAAAATTGGTGGATGTAATGCATTTGCCAACTAATATTTTCTTAGCGCAGCAACAGTACGTTACCGCTTTGGCGAATGATATTGCCATAGGGCGAACGGAGGATTACCTGGTACATGTAGGTGTCCATAGGTGCCGGTTGGCCACCAATTGAGCCATCCCAGCCGGGCAGGTTATTGGCGGTGTTGAAGATCATGGCGCCCCATCTATTGTAAACCTGCAACTCAAGAAGCTCATAATACTGCAGGTTGGGCACATTGAAGAAGTCGTTGTTCCCGTCGCCGTTGGGCGTGAATGCATTTGGTATAATAGGCCTTTCCGGCGTAATTGTGAACACCCATATCGTGTCGGTAGCAGCGCAGCCAAATGCATCCGTGACCCTCAGGATATACTGTTGACTGTCTGCAGGGGCCTCTACCTGCGTGCTATATTCATCTGGATCAGCTAGTCCGGTAGGTGGAGTCCATCGGGCGGTGATGCCTCCACTTCCATTCAGTATACCCGTCTGACCGATGAACAATGACAGGTCAGCACCTGCGTCTGCGTTAGGTGCAGGTTGCACTGTTACGGTCACTTCGTTTATTGCAGTACATCCATTGGCATCTGTACCGGTAACTGAGAATATAGTGGTGTTACTCGGCGAAACTGCAATAGCAGCACTTGTTTGTTGGCCAGGAGCAGGTGTCCACACATACGTACTCATGCCTGCTGCCTGCAAATAGGCGCTGTCTCCTGCACAAATCGTGGTATCATTACTAACCGTTAGTACAGGTACAGGAAACAGATCTACCATCATGGAGTCGATATTTGAACATCCATTGTTGTCAGTTAATTGAAGTTGTATTTGCAGGGGTTGACTTGGGGTAACACGCAGGGTGTCGCAGGAAGTACAAGGTAGCGGTGTTGAGGCCGACCATTGCCAAGATGCTATACCCGGTGGTACGGAAACTTGCAGGACTTCTCCCGGGCAGATAATCGTGTCAGCCGGAAGTGCTGATGCCGGCAGTGGGAATACAGTCAGGGGTGCAATTACCGTATTGCTGCATCCTGCCAATGTGGTTCCGACAACGGTGTAGCTGGCAGATGTGGGGGGAAACGCTTTCAGTACATCGCATGTATCGCAGGAAAGAAACTGATTAGGCGACCATTGGTAATGCAATGCACCTGTAACCGTTAGCTGAAACGTGTCACCGGCGCACACACTGGTTGAGGACAGGTTTACGGTGACATTGGGAATGGACTCTACTGTAAGGGCAAAGGAGGTGTCAATCAGGCAACCCAGACTATCGATAGCGATTACGGTATAGGTTGTGTTGCTGCCTGGCCATAGCTTCGGAGATGGACAGCTGTTGCACGAGATAGCGGTGTTGGGCAACCAGAAGTATTGTGCGGCTCCACTCACCTGCCAGCTGGCAGTATCGCCTCTGCAGATGGCAGTATCTCCACTAAGGCTGATAGCAGATGCAGGGAGAACTGTCACTGTAATGCTATCCGTAGTTGTGCAGCCGCTGGCATCGAATCCGGAGATCGTATAGGTGGTGGTGGTGCTCGGAAATGCTCCCGGATTTGCACAAGTGTCGCAGGTGAGGGTACCCGAAGGCAGCCATTGATAGCTGACAGCTCCGGTAGCCTGCAGGGGGAGTGTGTCGTTGGTACATTTGGTACCTTGCCCAAATACCTGTAAGGAGGGCCCTGGGCTAACTTGAATCTTTACCTCTTCAACAAGCCGGCATCCATTACTGTCCAGAGCCCTTACGGTATAGGTGGTTGATAGCGCAGGCAATACATCAGGGTTTGGGCAAAGGCTACATGATAATCCTGTACCCGGCAGCCATTGGTAACCGGTTCCTCCACTGGCCGACAATGTAACAAGGGTGCCCTGGCAGACTGTGGTGTCTTTACTGACCTGCAACACGCCCCTGGGCACCACCGATACAGTAAATGAGTCGGTAGATTGACACCCTTGTGTACTGGTGAGCAACACAGTATAGGTGGTGGTTGAGGCAGGGGTGGCATAGGTAGTAAAGCAGGTGTCGCAATCAGTTCCGCCGGCCGGTAACCATCGGATGGCCTGAGTGCCAGCACTGCTGTAGGAAAAGAATGCCGTATCTCCCGGGCAGATAACACTATCAACCTGTCTATTCGGCGTAGTATTTCCCCAATAAGAAACGGGCACCAGTAAGGTGTCGGAACAGCCCAATGCTGTTGTTCCAGTTACTGTGTACACGGTGTTGGTGCCCGGTGCGGCGGTTACTGTAGGACATGATGTACAACTAAGGCCGGTTGGTGGCAACCACTGATAGCTGGCAGCTCCGGTAACTGTCAGTGAAATGCTGCTTCCCGGGCACAATAGTGTGTTGCCGGTAACAGAAAGTGCAGGAAGGGGATTTACCTGTATTGCACGGGTTGTGGTGTTTTGGCAGCCATTACCATCAGTGCCGGTGATGGTATAAACCACATTGCCAGCCGGTGACGCTGTAGGGTTCGAGCATGAGGTACAACTCAAGCTTCCGATAGGATCTATCCATTGAAAAGAGACGGCTCCCGAGGCAGTGAGCAGTAGAGAATCGCCCTCACAAAGGGTAGTATCGCCGGAGACAGAAATCTGCGGAAGGGTGAAAACGTTTATCGTAACCGAATCTGCTGCAAGGCATCCATCATTGGTGGTGAGTAGGGCATGGTAGGTGGTTGTGTTGATAGGTGTAGCTATGGGGTTGTTGCACGAATAGCAAGACAGGTCATTGCCTGACCAGGTAACCTGACCGGGGATTGTGGCAAGTTGCAATGAGTCGCCTCGACAGATGGCTGTATCTGCGGTTGTGATGAAAGTTGCGGGCAATGTAGCTGCCACCACCTGTATCGTCGCTGTGTCGGTACATCCCAAGGCATTGGCCATTACGATTTGATATCTGCCGGTTTGCGTTACAATCAGGAAGCTGTCTGCCGGCAACGGCAGGTTGATGCCATTTCTTCGCCAGCGTACAGGCGATCCTCCAGTGGCACGCAGGGTATCTGATTTTCCTGGACAAAGTCTTACGGTATCGCCGGTCAGTACCGTAATAATTGGCTGTGGGGCTGCAAGCATTACCATTGAGGCCGTATCGCGCAAGCCACAAGTGTCTTGAACAATTACTGAGTATGTGCCGGTTTGATTGGCAATAATGGCCTGTGCGGTAGAGCTCAGAGGAGTACCATTGCGCTGCCACTGTACAACGGTTCCGCCACCTGCCAGCAATCCTCGTGCGCTTCCCGGGCAAAGTAATGCGGTATCTGCAGGGGTAATTGTGGCTACAGGAGGGTTGAGGGTAATTGCTTGAAGCAGCGTGTCCGGATGACCGCAAGAATCGGTGACAATGGCTTGATACAGTCCCGGCCCCGTAACTACTACTGTACTGTTGGGTGTTCCTGGTATGGGTGTGCCATCTTTCAGCCATTGTATGGGTATGGCATTATTGACAGTAAGGGTCATGAATCGGTTTGGGCAATAGTCGAAGTGCCCCAGATTGGAGGTGATGGTTAACGAGTCCCCAATTACTCGTACGGTTACAAATGCCGTGTCAGTACAGCCGGCAAAAGTGGCTGTAAGTGTATAGGTGGTGGTTGTGTCTGGCGTAGCAATCGGGTTCGAGATGTTGGCATTACTTACTGTGTTGCCGGGTGACCACTGATAGGTAAAGCCGGGCAGAGGAGCTACACCTATAGGGGTGCTATTGCCCCAACAAATAGCTGTGTCAGGAAGTGATAGTGGCGGCGGCCAAATGTCGAACCATGCCGGAAGTCCCAGTGTGGGGAAAAAGATGCTTGGGTTCGGGAGATTGATAACGGAGAGCTGAAAGCCGGGGCTGGCTCGGTTATTCGGGTTGTTGATGACGTCAATTCTGTCAAATCGTTTGATGTAAATCTTGTTGTCTGGCCCCAGTTGCAAAGCGCCTACATCAATACCAAATAAGCCGTAATCATGCACTACCTGTTGTGTTGCCGGGATATTGGCGGCTGACATGTCGTAGCTCTTGATTTCCTGATTGGTGATGTCTCCAACATAAAGGGTTTGGTTGTCGGGTGACCATTCCAGGCCGTAGTAGGCACTCCCCGTGCCAGTTACCGGCTGTGGATTACTCAATTGACCGGTCAGGCGATTAAAGTCAAGCACCTCTACACGTTCCGGTAAGCCGAAGAAGGCAGTATCGGTTACTACGGAGGCGATGCGGTTGCCATCGTGGCTTGGTTTCATGAAACCATAGGAAATGGTTCCTGATACAGGGAGACCGGAATTGGAAACGACAGGGGTTGTTTGGATGCCACTGCAGTCTATTTTGTAGGATAAGTAGCGGCTGGTATTCCACAGCTGGGTAACAATCCAGTATTCGCGGTCAGTAGCCCCCTTCAGGGCAATTACTTTCTCCGTAGTGCTATCTGCCAGCGGTATGTTCTTTTGGATCACCTGCCCGAAACCACCGTTACGTGACATGTCTACTACGGAGTAATGTAACCCATCGAAACGCCCTCCCGGACCATTATTGGGGTTGGTGGTGGTGCCATCAACGGTGAAGATGTAGTATTGGTCCCTGTTGCCAATCACCGGGGTGATGATGGCCGACATGGTAGACAGGTTATCGCCTAACAGACCGGTACCGTTAGGCATAATGGAGTTGTTACGCTGGTAAACGGTGACTCCATCCGTGTAGAATAAGAGATTGCCGGCACCATCTGCCAGAGAGGCACAGCCCTCTTGCGTATTGATGGAAGTGCCTTGCCCCACTACAGGCGCTCCACCCGAAAAGTTGAGCGTCCAGTTATCGCCAAAATGCCATTGATGAAAGCGTTGCGTGTTCTGTGGTTGACCGAAAGCAACCATAGACATAGCAATACCGATAAGCCAGGTGAGTAGTCGAAGCATTGTGTGCCTACAAAAATAGGATTTCCGTCGTGCATGTTTTCTTGCCATCAGCCCCATCGTAAAAA
>CAYYHM010000138.1:0-5613 GCA_964471795.1 uncultured Chitinophagales bacterium
TTTTTACGATGGGGCTGATGGCAAGAAAACATGCACGACGGAAATCCTATTTTTGCATACATACGATGCTTCGACTACTCACCTGGCTTATCGGTATTGCTATGTCTATGGTTGCCTTCTGCCAACCACAGAACACGCAACGTTTCCATCAATGGCACTTTGGTGACAACTGGACGCTCGATTTCTCCAGTGGTTCTCCAGTGGTGGGTCAAAGTACCTCAATAAATACACAGGAGGGCTGTGCCTCTTTGGCAGATGGTGCCGGCAATTTGCTGTTTTATACCGATGGTGTTACCGTATATCAGCGAAACAATTCCATCATGCCTAATGGTGCAGGCTTACTTGGCGATAATTTGTCAACCATGTCGGCCATCATCACACCGGTAATTGGCAACCGAAATCAATACTACATCTTTACTGTAGATGGCACCACTACCAGCCCCAACAATGGCCCCGGAGGCCGATTTGACGGGCTGCATTATTCTGTAGTGGACATGTCGCTGAACGGCGGCTTCGGGCAGGTGATCCAGAAAAACATACCACTGGCCGACAGTACAACTGAAAAAGTAATAGCCTTGAAAGGCGCTAATGATCGCGAATACTGGATTGTTACCCAATTGTGGAACAAGAGCAGGTATCTATCCTTCAAGGTAGATTGCAGCGGCATCCAAACCATACCCGTGTCGTCATTTTCCGGCCTGCCGGTTTCTGGCACTATTTCATATGGCTTCATGAAACCAAGCCATGATGGCAACCGCATCGCTTCGGTAGTAACCGATACCGCTTTTTTCGGGCTGCCGGAACGTGTAGAAGTACTAGACTTTAATCGCCTCACCGGGCAACTCAGTAATCCGCAGCCGGTAACAGGCACAGGAAGTGCGTACTATGGTCTGGAATGGTCGCCCGATAATCAAACACTCTATGTAGGCGATATCACCAACCAGGAAATCAAAAGTTACGACATGACTGCGGGGAACATCCCTGCTACTCAGCAAATTGTGCATGACTACGGATTGTTTGGTATCGATGTAGGAGCGCTGCAACTTGGGCCTAACAATAAGATCTACATCAAACGATTTGATAGAATCGATGTCATAAACAACCCAAACAACCGCGCAAGCCCCGGATTTCAGCTTTCTGTCATCAACCTGCCCAACCCGAGTATCTTCTTTCCCACCCTTGGCTTGCCGGCCTGGTTCGATATTTGGCCTCCGCCACTATCTCTTCCCGACACTTCTATCTGTTGGGGCTATAGTACACCGATTGGAGTGGATCCACTGCCCGGATTTTCCTATCAATGGTCACCAGCAGGCACACTCAACAGTGCCAACATAGCCAATCCTATCGCTACACCGGTAGCCACTACCACCTACACACTGAATGCCACCTTTG
Organism: uncultured Chitinophagales bacterium; assembly: GCA_964471795.1. GTDB lineage: Bacteria > Bacteroidota > Bacteroidia > Chitinophagales > S012-47 > CAJXXO01. The sequence goes on from CAYYHM010000138.1 coordinate 1,393, forward strand.
CCGGCTGCACAGATACTGCCTTTGTAACTGTTCGTGTTATCGGTGACTCAATGACCATTACCTCCAACCTGGGAATGTTCAATTATTGCCCCAATAGGCTGATGACACTTACCGTAAACAATGCCATACCCATACAATGGCTGAAAGACGGCACACCCATACCAGGAACACCCAACAGTACAGTAGTAGTTACGGGGCCGGGACTGTATCAAGCCATTGTCACCGATTCTTGCGGTCATCCGGACACGCTGCTTCAAGCAATTACCCTCAACCCTCCTGTAGCCACAATTACCCCTGCAGATACCGCATTACTTTGCCCGGGAAGCGCACGAGGATTGCTGGCAGGTGGCGGAACCGTTGTACAGTGGCAGCGCAATGGTACTCCTCTGAGCTCTACCGCACAGGCGATTATTGCCAATCAAACCGGCACATACTCAGTAATTGTTCAGGATACCTGTGGGTTGCGCGATACAACCTCTATGGTGATGCTTGCTGCCCCTCAACCAACAATCACGGTGATACCGGGCGATACGGTGCGGCTATGCCCTGGAAGTACAGATACCCTGCGTGCCAGCGGTGGCACACCAATACGCTGGCGAAGAAACGGTGTCAATCTACCTTTGCCGGCAGATAGCTTCCTGGTAGTATCACAGACCGGTAGATACCAGATTGTGATGGCCAACGCTTTAGGTTGTACCGACACAGCAACTATTCAGGTAGTAGCAGCTGCATTGCCGGCTACTATCATTACATCTGCCGATACTGCCATCTGCCGCGGCGACACGGTGCAGCTGTCAACCATCCCAGGCACTGTACTCTGGTCGGGCACTGGCTTATCCTGCCTTGGATGCAACAACCCCGTGGCCGTACCTGCCAATACAACTACCTATCAGGTGCTGTTTACCACGAATGACGGATGTATCGCAGCAGACTCGATCTTGATTACTGTGTTATCCCTCCCACAGGTTACTATCTCTGGCGACACGGCTACCTGTAGCGGCGATTCATTGCAGCTAACTGCATCAGGTGCAAGCTCCTATCAGTGGATAGATACAACCGGAAGCCTCACTTGTACCTTGTGCCCCAATCCTGTCGCCACACCAACTTCCAATGCAGTGTACACCATCACCGGTACAGATGCCAACGGATGCCAAAATACTACAACCAAGGCTATACAAGTGAATGCATTGCCTGCGCTGTCCGTAACAGGCAACGCACTGCTGTGCCCGGGAAGCAGCGTTTCCCTTACAGCATCAGGCGCTGCCAGCTATCTGTGGCAGCCTGCGTCTGGACTCAGCTGCACAACATGCCCTACCGTAACAGCCTCACCGGGCACGAATACCACTTACACACTCGTTGGCACGTCAATATCCGGCTGCACAGATACACTGCTTGTGCCGGTTCAATATTGGGGAAATGCAACGCCGGATCGACAGATAGATAGCATTATCTGCCCGGGAGACACAGCATTCTTCATATACAGCAGTGCAGGTATTCAGTCCATCCGCTGGCTGCCGGCCGGTGCGACAGATTGCGACACCTGCTTTACTACCTATGCCACCCCTGCCACAACCGCAACCTACACAGTATTGTTAACCAGCACGCAGGGCTGTCAATCTACTGACTCCTTTACGGTGTCAGTAGTTCCCCGAGGCATATTGCGAGTCAGCAATGATACCACCATATGCCGGGGTACTTTGGCAACACTATCGGCAAGTGGAGGGAACAACTATCGGTGGCTGCCGGGTATTGCTATTACGTGCAGTCTGTGCCCCAACCCTGATGTATTTCCCCCACAAACTACCACCTATACAGTAACAGCTCTGGATAGTAACGGCTGCAGGCTCATAGAACAGGTAAATGTCCAAGTTAGCCCGGGGCCTTCCTTGCAGGTATTTGGACAAGGCACCATCTGCACCAACGATACCCTTCCGTTACAAGCGACAGGTGCTGTGCGCTATCAATGGTTGCCCATAACTACCCTTACCTGCGACACTTGCGCCGCAACGAGGGTTTTCCCCAAAGCTACAACCACATATACAGTTGCCGGATTCGATGCCAGCGGTTGCTCCACTACCGACAGTATTTCGGTAACCGTTCTTCCTGCGTCCACTATCACCCTGATGGGAGATACAGCAATCTGCAGAGGCGATACAGCAAAATGGCAGGTTACCGGTGCTGGGCAGTACTTCTGGCTGCCGAATAACTCCATTTCTTGCAGCAGCTGTCCATCGCCGGAGCTATGGCCCGGCAGTACTACAGCGTACACTGTAATTGCTGTAGACAGTCAGGGATGCCTTATCGACACTTCCTTCCTGTTAACAGTGGAATCAATACCCAACGTAACGGTTAACCTATCCTCCACGAGTGTTTGTGAGGGCGATACATTCCAGCTAACCGTTACGGGCGCTTTACATTACCAGTGGTCACCCAATCAGTTTCTTTCCTGTGATACCTGTGACATACTGAAAGCCTTTCCGCCCACATCTGCCAGTTACACGGTGGTGGGCACCACACTGGCAGGGTGCAGTAATACTGTAATTGCACCCCTGACCGTGTTTCCGCTACCGGCTGCAGGACTTCCTGCCGATACAATCATTTGCCCGGGTGAAATCCTGCAAGTTTCCGTCCCGTCGGGCATTCCATCATGGCAATGGTCAGCCTCAACACCTTTGCCCTGCACCTCCTGCGACACCCTCCGGATTACTCCCGATCAACCTCTACAAATTCAACTCCGGTTAACAGACATCAATGGCTGCTCAAATATCGACTCCATGGATGTAGACCTGTATCCGGCACCTGTGCTTACCGTTAGTGCGGATACTACCATATGCGCAGGTGATAGTGCTTTATTACGGGCAACAGGTATGGTCATGTATGCCTGGACATCAGCTCAGGGCCAACAAACTGGTGCTACAATTTTGGTATCACCGGATAACACTACCACATTTTCAGTTGCCGGTACTGATGCCAACGGATGTATGGCAGACAATGTAGTTACTGTAACTGTACAACCCGCACCGGCTGCTGATGCAGGCGCAGACCTATCATTATTTGTAGGACAGACCGGCACACTCTCTGGCAGTGGAGGCGTCACTGCCCGATGGACCCCACCTTCGGGACTGGATGAACCGGATGACTATGATACGCAGGTACAGGCTCCCGCAGACAGTCAGCAGTATATACTTTGGGTAGCTGATGCATTTGGCTGCTATGCATCCGATACAATTTGGGTGTACACACTCACACCGGAACGGCCTATCGTGCCAAATGCCTTCACCCCCAACGGCGACGGAAATAACGATTACTTCAATGTGCCCAACCTGCAATATTATGAACTTCTTGAGTTGCAGGTTTACAACAGATGGGGAGCAATGGTATTCAGCACCAACAATAACCTGCCCGGATGGGATGGAACCATAGGTGGACAACCCGCTCCAATGGATACCTACATGTATCGGGTGATCTTACGCTCACCGTATGGCCTCACGATGCAGCAAAGTGGCAATGTTCTACTGTTACGGTAGAAATTATCTGTCGGTGAATCAGTTACATCCGTAGATTTTCCTAAATTGGTGATGCACTTCCCTGATTGCCACATAAAACACTATGAAGGTACTGCTGGCCATATGGTTTTGGGCAGGCTGGGCTATTGTTGCCTCAGCCTCTCACATCATTGGCGGATACATAAGCTACCGACATCTGGGGCAGTTCAATTATGAAATAACCCTCACCGTATATCGTGATTGCTACAATGGTATCCCCGGCTTCGACAATCCGGCGTATGTAGCAGTGTACCGGTCCAACGGAACTATATACCAACAGTTGGAACTGACAGATCCACAAATCACCTTATTGGATGCTGCCCATCATGACCCCTGTATCATAGTACCGGGCACTGTATGCGTGCAGGAAGGAGTCTACAAGGACACTATTTACCTCGCGCCCGGTCCAACACATTACGACATTACCTACCAGCGTTGTTGCCGGAATGGTACAATCCTCAACATTCAGCAGCCTGCAAATACCGGGGCAACCTACACGGCAAGAGTGCCACGAGTTACAGCTGCCACACCTTACAACAATAGTCCGGTATTCAAGAACATACCACCGATCACCATCTGCCGGGGTGAGCCACTGATTACCAATCAATCTGCAACCGATGTCGACGGCGACTCACTGGTTTATCAACTTTGCCAACCACTGAGTGGGCAATTTGGC
>CAYYHM010000139.1:0-5599 GCA_964471795.1 uncultured Chitinophagales bacterium
CAACGACGACTTCGCTGAAAACAGCGACAGCTACATCGAAATACTGGCTGAATCGCCGGGTGCCTACACCATCTGGGCTAGCAGCTACGAAGAAGGCGCTGCAGGCTCCTACTCCCTGCTCATTGAACAATCCGGCGCCATCAGCATCGACCGTACCGAGGGTCGGTTGGATCCAAAGGACGAAATGCTTCCTAAAGGGGAACACATCGACACCTACACCCGCACCATCAAATCAAAAAGCCCCTTTAGCGTACGCCTGCAGTGCTATGGCTTCGACGGGTACCTTGTTGTTACATCTCCATCCGGACAGGTGTTCAGGAACGATGATGCCGACGATAATGATGTGGCTATTTCCCGCGTCAGCGACCTGACTCCCGAAGAAGGTCAGTGGAAAATACAGGTTACTTCTGCAGCGGCTGCAGAAGTTGGTGCCTATGATCTGGAGATCATCACCGAAAACTAATCATGCGGACCTGCGGGCAATCACTTCCCGCTGACAATCCACATCAGACAAATAAGGGTGTAACCGCTTGGCAGTTACACCCTTTTTTATAGCCCACTTTAACCAAACAGCATCTCCCATTCTCCCGTCTCGGCAACAATTCAAGTGATTGTGGGTGGCATACACAGCACCGGCAATTACTTGGTTCTATCGGTGTCAGCGGCTTCCGTATCTACACGATACGTATTGTGCAGTACCGTGGTAAATAATTCCTCAACCGAGTTTACCATACTGCATTGAAAATTTCGACCAGGTAGTCTTTTCACGTCCATGAACAACAACCATGTCACTCCTCATGGCACTCCTTCGGTCTAAAAGTTTCACAAAGTGCAGGATCGCTACCACTGGCTACTGACCGGGTAATGGGTTGTTGCTGCAGCCTGCCCATACTTCTAACCGGTCGGCTTTGCCATCAACTACATAGATCCGGGTTGCATGTTTCGCCAGCCTTTCGGTAGCGGCTTTTCGAACGTGATTACAAGTCCTGTCTGGAATTGGTTGGTAAGGTTGGTGAGTTCATACCTCGTTCCCAGCCTGGTTACTGGTGAAATTTTCCACTCTACGGCAATGATGCCACCTACCCCTACCCCTTCATCCAGTATGTTGTTAACGGTTGGGCCGATGTATATATCCGTGATTTTCGGCAGAAACTTGGTAAACGGTTGATACAGGTACGATGCGTGAATACCGAAATTCGTGAAGGCCATTGAAAAAGCCCCAAAATCATACCTTACCCTCAGGATGCTCAAACCCACTTCAATAGCAGCCCGCTCACCCGTTGCCCTTAGTCCGAAAGCCCAGCCAAAGCCGACACCGGGCTGTTTATCTGATCCAGGCGCATACACAAACGATTGCGGAAGTGCCCCTACACCAATGATATGTCGAACATACAGGTCGCCGGAGAAACCCTCCAGAAATCCAAACTGCTGTTTCCCGGCAGCTATGCCACAATCTGGTTGATTCCGGTAGAAAAAGCCTGGAGCATCCCAGGTAGAGGATGCATTGCGGAAGGACGGCGGTTCTGCAGCGAATACAGTGCTATGGAGACCAATCAGCACACAAAGGGTAAATACAACTCTGTACATATGCGATGGTGTTTGGTTTTGGCGGTTTGTCTGGCAGGCGGATTTTAGGTGGATTGAATAACAAAAATGTTACATTTTTTACATCGAACCTTGTGCGATAGATAGAAAAATTCAATAGGTGTTTTATTTTCAACGAATGACAGGAAAATAGCAGCCGGCTGCGCAGATAGGCTGCATCGACTGTGGTTTTCTTTGTGTGAAACAAAAGCAAATCAGCTATGGGAAAAGCAAATCAGTCAAATGCCGGCATTGCCAGACTATTCCAGGAGACCTATGCCAACGGTAAGGTGGCCACCTTCGGGGGAGGCATCAACCGCCCAACCACTGTCGAGGAGCCTTACTTCTATGCCGACGGTATTCCGGTCTATCACACTAGCCGCAACCGATTTCCTGCAGGCCGCAGAGAACCAGATACACATCCGCGTGTCCACAACTTCGGCTACTTCTACGATCCTGGCTTCGTTCCCGGTATGCCCTCAGTAGGTGGCGCACATGGATTATTTGTGGGCACACACTGGAAAGGCTGGTATACCCTCTGGTTGCACACCAAGCTGGATTCCTGGGCATTCGGCCCTACACCGATGCAGCGGTCGCTGGTAGCGTGGACACCCAAGGTGGCCGGCGACAACGTTATAAAAGCAGGGTTTCGGTTGGCGTGGATCACTGCTATGGAAATGAGCTACGTGAAGCCGGAGCAATATGCCGTCGATCAGCTGGGTGGTACAATCTATTACAGTGAAGACAGCACCAACTGGGTGCATGAGGCCGATGCCACGGACAGATGTCTGGCCGTATTGGGAGCCACACGGATTACTACCTATAATCATGAGTACACGTTGGAATCAGCGCTGGAAGTAGCACCCGACTACCTGAAACCGTACATTACTTTCAGAGCCAGGACCAAGTCAGAAAACTAGTACAATTACTTACTTTTTCAAACACCATACCGAAACACATATGGAACAACCACAGTTACCCGACAACATCCGGCAAGAACTGGACAACTTCGCGCAGTACATCATCGACAAAAAGCAATTCAAGACCCACCAGGAAGTGCTCAACAGCATATATGTGGATGAGATCGATATGTCACTACCCCTTGACGCCTTCATCAAGACGGTCTTCCACGCTGCATATGCGGAGCCGGACGGTCTCAGCGACTTTATCGCCGAAAATTATTCATTCTTCACCGACCCCTATTGTGAATGGCTTGCCACCTGCGTGTGGGACCACGACTACTTGCCGGAACTGAATGCCGAGTTTAGCCTGTATAGGATTTCTATCACCTCAGAGCGGCATTATTATATGGTGGAGAATGCACCGGAAACCTCATACTTCGATGAACATGTGTGGAAGATCACAGAAACGCTGAATGATGCGGATGTCATCAGTGAATTCGAGAGCGAGAGTGAGGATGCTTTTGAAGCAGATGTGGATGATGTGCCCGGGAAGATCGAGTTTACCTATCCCAAGAAGAAGTGATTCTGTAGAAATCAGGAAAGTTGGGTTCGTGAGCAGTGACAACGCCGAACCGGTGGTTTGTCACTGATTTGCACCCTCCCCTTTTCCACACCTTTTCCACCAAATGCACGTGTGGCAAGCGTTTCACTCATTTTCCTGCAACAATTTCACCCTTACTACAGCCAATTCCGGTAATTTAGGCTACCCAAATCTAGCGTATGCGGCTGAAGAGTCTGGAAATCAAGGGTTTTAAGAGTTTTGCCGATAAAACGGTGCTCCACTTCAACGAAAACATCACCGGTGTGGTGGGTCCGAATGGCTGTGGCAAGTCCAACATCGTGGATGCCATACGCTGGGTATTGGGCGAACAGAAAGCCTCCATGCTGCGCTCGGAGAAGATGGAGAACCTGATCTTCAACGGCACCAAGAAACGGAAGTCTGCCTCACTCGCTGAGGTAAGCCTCACCTTCGAGAACACGAAAAACGTACTCCCTACCGACTATACCACCATCACCATCAGCCGCCACTATTTCCGCAACGGGGAAAGCGAATACCGCCTGAATGACGTGCCCTGCCGACTGAAGGACATCACCAACCTGTTCATGGACACGGGGGTAGGCTCCGACAGCTACGCCATCATTGAGCTGGGTATGGTGGACGATATCCTCAACGACAAGGACAACAGCCGGCGCAGGTTGTTTGAACAAGCTGCCGGTATCGAGAAGTACAAGAAACGCAAGAAAGAGACCTACAACAAGCTTACCTCCACCCAAACGGACCTGGACAGGGTGGAAGACCTGCTGTTTGAGATAGAGAACAACCTGAAAACGCTGGAGACACAGGCCAAGCGTACCGAGAAGTACTACAAGCTGAAGGAGGAATACAAGGAGTTGTCCATCGAGCTGGCCATCCTGCTGCTCAGCGACCAAAAGGAGGCCTACAAGCGCATCTCCGGTCAGTTGGAAAAAGAGCAGGACAACAAGGTGAAGGTAGAGGCTGATTATGCTACGTTGGAGGCAGCCATCGCCAAGCAGAAGAAGGATGTTATCGCCAAAGAACAGGCCGTAAGTCAGGTACAAAAGGCCCTCAACGAAAAGACGGATAGCCTGCGCCGCATGGAGGGTGAACGCAACGTGCTGCTGGAGACCCTGCGCAATGGCAAGGACCGCATTACCCGGCTGGAGCAGGACATGCAGCAGTCTGCACAGCAGAAGACCTTATTGGAGGAGCGGATAGGACGCCAATCCCAGCAGCTGGAGGAGCAAACCGCCGTGGTAGTGTCGCAGAAAGAGGCGCTGGACAAGCAGCTGAAGCAGGTACACGAGAAAGACCTGGCCGTGCGTGACAGCCGACAGCTGCTGGATGCGGAAAAGCAGAAGCTGACCGTTGCCGAGAAACAGGTGTACGAGCTGGAAAAGAAGATGGCCATCAACCAGGTGAAGCTCGACAACCTGAGCAAGGAGGTAACGCAGGGCAGCGAGGCAGAAAAGCGAGGCAAAGAGGCCCTTGACAAGCTGAACCAAACGTTGAGCGACTGGGACGTGCAGGTGAAGGAACGGGAAGCGCAACTCTCGAAGTTGCGGACACGGGAGGCCAACCTACAGGCAGATATTGCAGACCACGAGAAGCTGGTTGACAAGATACGGGGCGAGTTGGAGCAGGAAAACCGACAGCTGGATGCTCGCCGCAACGAGTACAACCTCACCAAGGACCTGCTGGACAATCTGGAAGGATACCCGGAGTCTATCAAGTTCTTACGGAAGGAGGTAAAGCATACCCGTCATGCGCCCCTCTTGAGTGATGTCATCGCCTGTCAGGATGAGTACAAAGGCGCTGTAGAAAACTACCTGGAGTCGTACCTCAATTATTATGTGGTCAACAACTGGGAAGAAGCCCGCGAGTGTATCAACATATTGAGTGATGGTGCCAAGGGCAGGGCTAACTTCTTCATCCTGTCCGAGCTGGACGACTACAAGCCACAAAGTGCCATCCGCGCCGACGGAGCCCTGTCCGCACTCGATATATTGGAGGTAGAAACCAAGTACCAGTCGCTGGCAGCCTACCTGCTGGATCATGTGTATTTCCTGGACAACATAGACAATCCCGAGCTGATGGCTCGTGCCCGTGGCGACAAGGATCCTGTGTTCCTGACCAAGAGCGGCAAGTATATCCGTGGGAGGTTCAGCCTGTCGGGGGGCGCAACCGGCTTGTTCGAAGGCAAGAAACTCGGCCGGCAAAAGACGCTGGAGAAGCTGGCGAAGGCCATCAAGAAACACGAAGCCAAAGCGCTGGAGATCAGCAAGCACCTGAATGGTATGCAAAAGAAGCTGGAGGAACTGAAGGCCATCGGTATCAAGAAGGAGATTGACCAGGCACAGGCCAGCCTCAACGAAGCCCTGCGGGAAATTGCCTCCATACAGACGTCCATCAGCCATGCACAGCAGAGCATAGGCCATGCCTCCGACAAGTTCCACGCCACCATGGAAGCCATCCGTGAGGTGGAGAAGGATAACCGCGACATGGACAGCCTGCTGGCTGCCGCCACCACAGC
>CAYYHM010000140.1:0-5452 GCA_964471795.1 uncultured Chitinophagales bacterium
CTGTTGCTCAGGGTTTTGCCACACAGCAGACAGTTGTGCGTATCGCCTTCGCCTTCATCGGGCAGTAAGAGTGGTGGGAGTGGTATTTCAATAGCCATGTTCTAGATTGCAGGGATATAGATAAAATCTATCGGATCGTTTTATGTAATTGAAATTCAGGTTTATATAAGATCTACAAGGAGTGATGGTTTATGTTACTTGGTCAATTTGTCCTGTAACATGTCCAGCACTTTCTGTACACGTCTTACCCGTGTTTCGGGTCGTTTCGCCTCTGTAATATACTGCACATATTCCTTTTGATGCGTGTATGACAGTTGCCGGAAAACATCCTGCAACGCTGGTGCCGCAGCCAGTGGAATGGATAATTCAACCGGGATGTCAACGGTTCGTTCTTCCGTATCGGGCCACAAGGTAATGTGGATCACATCACCCTGTTGCTTACCCAACTGCTCACGGATGGATTTCAGGATTACCAAAATATGGTGAGGTGTGCCCATGCGAACAAGCGTGCCCCGGTAGTCGGCCACACCTTCTATCTGTGCTTTGATGCGTGGTCGCTTACTGCCGAAATGTGCTTCCACGTCAAACGGTATGGCTACCCAGTCACCACCGCTGTCGTTAGCCTCAATGATGGCCGAAAATGAGATGCCCTCATGCATACGGATCCTGTTTGTCGGTAGCCAGGTCTATGGCAGCCTGCATGGCTGCCGGTTGTTGGGTGCCTATCAGGTAGCGGCTACCGTTCTTCATCTCCACCCAGATGCAGTCGCTGCCGGAGACATTGTAGCCCCATCCTCCTTTGATCTTCCGGATGCCGTAGCCTCCCGTCTGCATCAGTGTATAGTCACCTGTCTTCACCGATGCTATATCGCGCCAGCTGAAGGTCCGTGGCTGTATATGGAACGGATAGAAACGAATGGTGATACCCTGTTTGTCGATGGTGGTGGTTAAGGTGGCAATCCACAACAGAGCTGTAATCAGCAATGGTACGGGCAGGATGATCCATGGGGTATAATCTGCGGAGTCGGTGTCTGTCTGTGACATCACCAGCGCCACGATTCCGATGGTAAACAGGTCGGCCAAAATCACCAGATAGATGATCCAACTGTTCCTGAATCGTTGCGTTTCGGTGAAGGGGAGATGAGCGTGCATGCGTTCCATGAAGGAATATCAGATTACAGGTGATTGTTGGCCGGATTCTTTTCGTATTGATTGTGGATGAGTAAAATTAGGAATCCAAACAGTACAGCACCAATAATCAGCGCGTTATTTACGATACCATCTACTGAGAATGAGACCTTGATCAGAATGGTGGAAATGACGAACCCGGAGTTCCTGATGATCTTATGAAACTCATCAGAATAGAAGAAGGAAGCCAGCAGCAACAGCACATCGATGATGATGAGCACGGTGAAGAATTCATCGAAGAACACATTGTTGATGTCTTCGAAAGCCTTCACCCCATAGTTGGCATCCGTTACGGCCGTGTGCAGCCAGTCGAAAAAGGTATATCCGGCAAGTATCAGCAGCAGTGGCACCAGGATGACAGAAATGGCTTTCTTCAGGTAGATGAATCGCTCCATGTTGACTTCGTCTGACCGATTGGGTTGACTGTGTGACCCAGCCGTGCGATGAACCCGCAAGTAAAACAGGTAGATCAGGAAGAAAAGAAGGACTGACGTGAATACATCGTAGGTGAACTGCAGGTCGTAAGAGATGCGGAACCAGTCCGAGGACAGCTCCAGGTGAGCAATATCCTTGAAGATTCTTCTGATTACGATCAACGTAATGATCTCGTATTGCTTACCGATGTAAAAGGAAATGGACTTGGGTAGAAAGAAGATGAGCAGGTAGACCTCATACACCAGGATAAATGAAAAGGGAGTATAGATGGCGGCAATCGGATTCTTCAGGAATTGGGAGGATACGGGCAGTATCCCCTGATTCGCCAGCAAAATCAAAAACAGATGGACGAGATAACTGATGATGGCAATACGTAGGATGAGCCGCTCACCACGCCCTTTGATTTCCGGCGACAGTAGCTTTTCAAAAGCAATGTTGATGGCATCTTTCATTGGAATCACTTTACCGGTTGACTTATTGGTAAACAATTAGCGGGTATTTTTTGGGGTGCTCTGGTGTGCCGAAACAAATGAATACCAGTAGGTCATCAACCAAGAGATAGTCTCGAAATGGCTGCCTGCTACCTGGCAAGATGCATTTGGGAATGGATTGTCAGTGATAGGGTGTGGCGCTGTAGGCGTGTAAGGTACACAATCCTTTGATAATTATTGTATTAGTACAGATTGGTGATTGGGATGTGGGCTATTAGAACAGCCCTGTTACCTGTCCGGTATGGGTATCCACATCCACTCGTCGGAAGGCTGGATCAGAGCCTGTACCCGGCATCAGCTTGATGTCGCCTGCCACGGGCACGATGAGGCCTGCTCCCTGATACAGCAATACATCTCGAATGAACAGCGACCATCCGGTAGGCCTACCTTTCAGCTCCGGTCTGTCGCTGAGGCTGAATTGTGTTTTTGCCATGCAAACGGGGAGTTGTGCCGTGTCTGCAGCCGCCTCGATACGGGATATAGCAGCAGAGGCAGCGGGGGAGTAGTTCACCTTGTCAGCACCGTAGATGTCTGTAGCGATGCGGTTGATCTTATCCTTTACCCGCTCCTCATCACGATACAAGAATTGGAAGGAGGTGGGTTCTTCGCAGGCATCCACCACAGCTTCTGCGAGGCCTTCTGCGCCTTCACCGCCCAGTTCCCAGTGCTTAGATACGGCCACGCGCACACCCAAGCTGTTTACACGGCGTATTACCTCCATTACCTCATCATCATGGTCTGTGTAGAAGTGGTTGATACAAACCACCGGCGTGGTGCCGCTTCGTTTCACTGTATCGATGTGGGCTTCCAGGTTACACAGTCCTTTTTCTACCAGATCCGGTCGATTGTCGGCATAGGCTGCATCCAGCGGTCTGCCGGCCTTTACTTCAGGGGCGCCGCCATGCATCTTCAACTCGCGCAGGGTAGTCACAATTACGCTGCAATCGGGGGCAAGGCCGGAAAGCCTGCTCTTCACGTTCCAGAACTTTTCATACCCGATATCTGCGCCGAAGCCACTTTCGGTTACGTGGTAGTCGGCCAGCTTCAACGCCACCTTGTCGGCAATGATGGAGCTCTGCCCCAGTGCAATGTTGGCAAACGGACCTGTATGTACCAATACGGGTTGTCCCTCCACAGTCTGTACCATGTTGGGGTACAGCGCCTGATACAGCAATGCTGCCATGGCACCGTCTACCTCCAGATCGGCAGTGGTTATGGGATTGTTCCGCTTGTCATATGCAACAATGATGCGGCTTAGCCGCTGACGAAGGTCTTCCATACCGGTGGCTACACTGAGCACGGCCATCACTTCGGACGAAGCCGTTATCTGGAATCCACTACGCATCAGGAAACCGTCGTTGCTGCTACCTTGACCGATGGTGATGTCTCGCAGAGACTGTGCACACAAGTCTATGGCCCATCCCATGGTGAGGTGACGGGGGTCGATGTCCAGTCGCTTCAGTTGGCGCGACTGCAGCATCTTGTCGCCATAGTTGAACTCGTGCTGCAGGCGGGCCGTCAGCGCCACCATGGCCAGGTTGTGGGCTTTGGTGATGGCGTCGAGGTCGCCGGTAAGTCCCAGACTGAAAGGTGTCAGTGGGATGCACTGGCTTCTGCCACCACCGGCTGCCGATCCCTTGATGTTGAACACAGGACCCAACGAAGGCTGTCGTATGGCGCCGATGGATTGTTTGCCGATACGTGATAAGCCCTGTATGAGGCCAATGGTGGTGGTGGACTTGCCGGAACCTAGCGGTGTAGGTGTAGTGGCGGTAACATTGATGAATTTGCCGTTCGGCTTGTCGCGGAAACGCTCTTCTATGAGCCGGAAATCAAGCTTGCCGATATAGTGGCCGCTGGGCATCACTTCGTCCTGCAGCAATCCCAGCTCATCCCTGAGCTGGTAGATTTTTTTCATCTGTTGTTCTGCGGCAGCGGCGATCTGCCAGTCGGCATGGGTGGTGGGGTCGGGGAGGTGGCTCATCAGCGGAGGATTTGCTCCAGTATCTGCATGTCAACCGGTTTCACGATAAAACCTTGCACTGCTTTGTAATCCTGTGCCTTTACCTTGTCGGCCGTACTCACCGATGAAGTAACGATTTGAATATTGGGCGTTTTGGTGGCCTGCAAAGGTTGCTTTTGCAGTTCATCCAGAAATTCCCAGCTACTCATCATGGGCATGTTGATATCCAGCAACAACACATCCGGTAACGTATCTTCTGTTAGCTGATGCATCTCTTTCAGTGCTTTGTGGCCATCCGTGAATACTGAGATAGTGCACGGAATGCCGGTCTTGTCAATCATGAGTTTGATGATCTCCTGAAAGATTTCATCATCATCGATAATCCAAAGTTTTTTCATAGATAATAGGTTGTTGCTAAACTAAATCGAAAAATTTGTTTCACCGGTAACAAAAATCACCCTTCTGGCAGGCTATTCTTCCTGGCTGTTCCGGTGAATGCCACTTTTAAGTGCTGGAAGTGTTCTTTCCAGGTAATACACTACTACCAGAATGATCACGGTTAGTACGGAAAGGAATATTGCGGCGGCATAGCTGCCTACACCGATGAGGCTGCCGATGGCGGCGAGCTCCCAGATGACAGCGGCTGAGGTGATGCCATGAATGAATCCATTACGGGCAATGATAACGCCCGCACCAAGGAATCCGATTCCGGTAACGATTTGACCGATCACCCGCGCCTGTCCTTCACCGGGGTCCACCAGTGTGCCCAGTGCCACAAACAGGTAGGCGCCCATACAGATCATGATGCTGGTGCGTATGCCGGAAGGTTTGCCATGCCACTGCCGCTCGAAGCCTACGATGAAGCCACAAGCTATGGCTGTAGCCACACCTTGCCATACCAGAGGAAACAGCCAGTCATTCACCACTTGCATAGGTGCAAGTTACAGGTAAAAAAATAGACCTCAGGTTGACGTACATCATCAACATTGTCGGATAGCTGTCGTAATCTGGTATCATAAAAATCAGACTATGGAAAAGCGGATATCACAATGGAAAGCCCGCATGCACAGTGCGGTTGACAAGGTGTTCAATACCACCGAGCGGGTAGTTGAGGACGTGCAGGAAGCCGGACATATCACCAAAGAGAAGGCACAGGAATATGTAGACAAGGCACGTGAGGAGTCTCGACACCTAAAAGATGAGTTCAACCACCTGATTGAGGAGGTAAAGGACCGATTGACCTCTGCCAATGACTACGTCACCAAAGAGGAGATGAAGGTCCTGAAGCGGCGTATCGCCAAGTTGGAGAAGCGTTTGTCTCATGATGAGGAGCAGACCAAGGCCATGACCGAGGATATGTTGCGGAATGGGTGAG
>CAYYHM010000141.1:0-5435 GCA_964471795.1 uncultured Chitinophagales bacterium
CCAACAAAACAAGTTTGTTGCGCAGCGTATTTTATCCAACAAGCCAATCACCACCCTACCCAACAGTTATAGCCCGGGGGATGAAAGCGAAGCAGCCTATTACGCCCTCTATGCCCAAGAGATCTGGTCAGAGGTAAAAGGCGCCAGAGAATGGCTGCGGAAACATTCAGCCTAATGATATACTGATCGACCTGCGTTTTCACCAGGCTCCGGCTTGTACAACCGGCTATGCTGTAATGGGTTATATGGCAGGCGTTCGCTGCATGCAGTTGGTAGGCAAATCATTGCTATCACCCACAAGAGCTTGACAAATTGGCTTTCCCTTATCTTAGTTACCCCATATTTCCGCCTCGTAAAAGCTATCATGCGGCTACTAGCCATTGTATCATTTTCTGCCTTACACAATATGTACACAAGAATCCATGCCAGTAAGAAATTGGAGAAACTGATCAAGAAGTTGATTGTGACAGACTATCCACCGAAGGAAGGATTACTAGGCAAGTGGAACGCCACTGTATTCTATGTGGAAGGAAAGAAATGTTGGCATCTGGTAAACGGGCTCACCAAGTACAACGTGCTGTTGGCGGACGTTCAGGCATCGACATTACCGTATATAGATCATATCTTCAAATCTGCTCTTCACCAGCAACTCGAATACGATGGTATGCCTCAGAAATATGAGGTAATCGATGCCCTGATTGGGGATCTTGTATTTATGCGTACCGACAACGATAAGTCAACCACAGGACACCAAAACATGCGAATGGCCGATATGGCCATATGGAAGGAGTGGTATCGAACACTCGACAACATGTCTATGGTTGACCTGGCAGGCAGGATGAATAGCATACTCATCCACATAGAGCCAACCAAACGCAGGAGTGATTATACCAGGGCCAGCGAGGCTATGCGGTCATTGTTGAGCCAGTTGTAGGCAGGGCGAGCTTCTTTTTGCTCTCTATTGAGCATATGGGTTCAGGCAATCAGGTGTAGCCTCATTTAGCACTGCGTCTGCGGTGGGTGTGCCATGCTTGTGTGATTTCCAATGAGTTGTTTTATGTATATTGGGATCAATATATCTATTCATCCAACTCTCCGCCGGAGAATTTCTTCTCAGCAAACAGAACACCATGACCCAATTCCAACAGGGGATTTACGAGACTTTGATTACACGTTTACTTCATGATAAACTGGAGTCACTTGCATCCTCGTACTCTATCTACACGAAAGAACTCGACGCAGCTGAAGCCGCGGAATATCTGTCCAGGTTTCTGACAAAAGTCCTGTTTACCGCTTTAGAGTCATTACCAAATAATGATAATCGCCTTGCACACCAAATAACCCTGTCTAATGAATTGATCAAATGGCTGGCGAATTACCTCAGTAATGCCTCGATCTCTGAGAGCATTATTGACACACAGGGGCACCTATTGTCAGCGCTCTTTAACACTACGAATCCAGTAGCGGCGAACCTGAAAGACTACATTGCTCGGATTACCCCACTTACCGGCTTGGCGCAAAGCGAATTGTTTACCGGCAGCAATGTCGGGCTTCCACTAGAAGCGGAATTAAAGCGAGAGATACTATCAGCGGATGAGATTTGCTGGTTGGTTTCTTTCATCAAATGGACCGGCATTCGAATCTTTGCAGATGTCTTGCAGGAGGTGACAGCTAATGGTAAGAAAGTCAGAATTGTGACCACTTCCTACATGGGTGCTACAGATCAGAAAGCAATAGATTTTCTATCCCGTTTACCCAATACAGAAGTTCGCCTCAACTACAATACAGACCGTGAACGCTTGCATGCCAAGGCATACCTGTTTCTTAGAAACAGCGGGTTTGATACCGGCTACATTGGCTCCTCCAACATTTCCCGCTCGGCATTAACCAACGGACTGGAATGGAATGTCAAGATAACAACGCAAGAGATTCCGCATATCATTGAGAAGTTCAAAAGCACATTTGAAACCTACTGGGAATCAAACGATTTTGTACAATATCATGCTGATGATGACAATCACAGACAACGATTGACCAAGGCATTGCGACAGCAAAGAGGCCAGGGAGGGCAAGAAGAACCACAACTTTTCTTTGATATTGAACCACACGCTTATCAAAGGGAGATTTTGGAACGCCTTACTGTGGAACGAGGGATGCATAATCGATTCCGCAATCTCATTGTGGCGGCTACAGGCACAGGAAAGACCGTTATTTCAGCTTTTGATTTTCGCAGGTTTTTGCAGTCCAACCCCATGGCCAGATTTCTGTTTGTAGCCCACCGCGAAGAGATCTTAAGACAGGCCCGGGCAACTTTCCGCGCTATTCTGCGGTCACACTCCTTTGGTGAGCTGTGGGTTGGCGGCCATGAGCCTGAGCATTTCAATCAGCTATTTGCCTCCGTGCAAACATTGAACAGTCGTTTTGACAAACTTCCCCTAACAGCAGATTTCTATGATTACATAGTCATTGATGAAGTACACCACATTGCAGCGGACAGCTACCGACCTATTATTGACCGGTTTAACCCGAAGATATTACTAGGATTAACAGCCACACCCGAAAGACATGATGGCAGTGATATTCTGCAAGACTTCTGCAATACTATTGCCGCTGAATTACGCTTACCTGAAGCCATAAACCAACGGCACCTCTGCCCCTTTCAATATTTCGGTATAGACGATCCTGTAGACTTGTCAAATATGCAGTGGGTTAGAGGTCGTTACCTACCATCAGAACTTACCCGGATTTATACAGCAAATGATCTGCGTGTTGGACATATCATCAGGAATATGGAAGACATCCTGGACAACATTCATGCGTGCAAAGCTCTTGCATTCTGTGTGTCACAGGAGCATGCACAGTTCATGTGCGAAAAGTTTCTGTTGAAAGGAATCAAATCAGCCGTGTTGACCAGTTCCAATGCACAGGATCGGGTTACGTTAAGAGAGCAATTGGTGTCCGGGGCTATCAATGTGCTGTTTGTCGTAGATATTTTCAATGAAGGTGTAGACATACCAGAGGTCGACACGGTGCTGTTTTTACGCCCTACAGAAAGCCTTACGGTATTCTTGCAACAATTAGGGCGGGGACTACGTCTGAGCGAGGGAAAAGAATGCTTGACCGTATTGGACTTTGTAGGGAATGCTCATGCCGAGTATGACTTCTCCAACAAGTTTCGAGCTTTAGTAGGTAAGTCCTATATGGCAATCTCTGATGAAATAGAAAACGACTTCCCCCATCTACCACTAGGCTGCTCAATAGTTCTGCAAAAACAAGCTAAAAGCTTGATATTAAGAAATATCAGGAATGCAGTGGTCAATCAGCAAAAATTGATCTCTTATCTCCGCAGCTATTCCCACCAGACTACGCTTCCTTTGACTATCAGCAATTTCTTACGCCAGCACCCCAACGTCACAATTGAAGATGTATATAAGAAACGGATTGATGGAGGCGGCGGCTGGTCAAGGTTATGCATTCAGGCAGGTATTACCAAAGATCAAATCGATACTCAAATAGAAAAAGCCATGTTCCGTGGCATCAGCAATCGCCTGTTGCAATGTAACTCCTTGTCCTATCTGGATTTTCTATTACACCTTTTCCAGAATGAAGGCTCGTGGGACCAAAACACTGCCATTGACAATCAATTTGCTCTGATGGCTCATTATGATTTCTGGCAAAAGCCCGTTCAAGAATATGGGTTTAGTTCTATAGAAGAATCTCTTGCCACCATTACCCGTGACCAGTTATTACAAGCGGAGTGCATTGCAGTGATTGAGCATATGCTGCAGCGTATTGATACTGCGGAACAGTCTATGAAAATCGGCTTCCCATCAGCGCTACAAATACATGCACGATATTCCCGTGACCAAATCCTGGCAGCCTTTGGTAAACACAATGCTACAAATAGATTCAGCAGCAGGGAAGGTGTGGTAGAAGTGTCTGCAATGAATGTGGAACTTCTCTTTGTCACGCTCCAAAAAACAGAGAAAAAATTCTCTCCAACCACATTATACCACGATTATGCCATCAATGATTACTTGTTTCACTGGCAGTCGCAAAACGCGGCTCGTCCTGATAGGGGTAAAGGTCTATCCTATGTAGAGCACCAAGAGCGCGGCAAGCGAATCATACTATTTGTGCGTGAACAGACCACCGACGAATGGGGAAGAACCATGGGATTTATCAACCTAGGGCCCGTTACCTTGGTTTCACATTCAGGAAGTCAACCTATGAACATCACCTGGCGTTTAGACCATCCCCTTCCGCCAACACTTTGGTCTTCTGCCGCTAAATTATCGGTGGGGTAATAACTCACAGCATCCATGGATTATGTCTATCATAAACGCACGGGTATAACACAAAAGCCCCAACTGATGGGGCAGGTTGCCGTTGTCAGGTAGTGCCTTGATAGTACAAATGCTCCTTTCCGAGGGGTATGTCCGACTGTTTTCGTCTACTTTTAAAGTAATAATAGGGAAAGCATTGCCACAATTGCCCTCCTACCCGATTCACTTTTTCATCTGTCCGCCTCCTGACAATCGGCCCATCGTAACCTCACCTACCAACCTGCAACATGACAAGAACCGAACAACAAAACGAGTTAGTCAAAACAGCCAGAATAGCCGGCATGTGGTATTTACTGATGGCCATTTCCGGTGTACTGGGATTTTTGGTGTTTCACCCACAGGTATATGTAGCCGGCGATGCGCAGGCAACACTTACTAACCTGATGGATCATACATCTATGGCCAGAATGCGACTACTCCTTGAGATAGCTATCGTGGTAACTCAAGCCCTTACTGCCGTATGGTTTTATCAACTCTTCCACTCCCTCAACGAATCGGCCGCCTGGGCTGCCGGTGTCTGGGGAACAGTCAATGCGGTTGTCATCATGATAAGCGCTATCGCCATGGGTGTGGCGATTGATATAGCAGATTCTGCACAGGCCGTAGCCGATACATTGCCCTTGATAGAACTGCTGACCCGCTTGATGAAACACGCCTGGGGGATAGGTGGACTCTTCTTCGGGCTATGGCTGATTCCGTTAGGATACATCATCACCAGCACCCGCAGGATGCCGGTCTGGCTTGGACGAGTATTGATTGCCGGTGGGATTGGCTACATCGTTAGCACCATCCTGAATTATGCGGGTGTGGCTAGTCCATTGATAACCTACCTCACCTTACCAGCCACCATCGGAGAATTCTGGATGATCGGCTATTTATTCGCATTTGGGATACGACCGGAAATGAATTCGTCCGAACGACACTAATGGATCTATTAGTTTGCCCCGCTAGGATAACCTTGAACTTAACTACCTAGCTGTTGCAGCATCGCTGAATTTTCTATACCAAATTCTTCTTTCATATCTGCCACCAACGTATCCCGCACCACCAGCACCAGATTGGGAATCGGCTGTGTCAGCAGCCATTGCA
>CAYYHM010000142.1:0-5410 GCA_964471795.1 uncultured Chitinophagales bacterium
TAGCCACCATTTTGTTTACTATTCGTGTTACATCATAGTGCCTATATCCATCCTACCTCTACTACCTGGGTTACTTTCGTCCATGGAGCAGGCGGTAGTTCATCGATTTGGTTCCGTCAGCTGAAGGCTTTCAGTCTGCAATATAATGTACTGCTGATAGATTTGCGCGGTCATGGACAAAGTAAATTGTCATTTCCTACCCACCTCAAGCGCTACAACTTCGACATCATCCGGAAGGACATCATGGAGGTGCTCGATCATCTGCACATCGATAAGTCACACTTCATCGGCATTTCTCTGGGAAC
The DNA here is from genome assembly GCA_964471795.1 of uncultured Chitinophagales bacterium. GTDB lineage: Bacteria > Bacteroidota > Bacteroidia > Chitinophagales > S012-47 > CAJXXO01. Next base: position 306 of record CAYYHM010000142.1, read on the forward strand.
CATACTGATACGGGAGATCGCGGAGCACCACCCCGAACGGGTAGGCAGCATGATCATGGGCGGCGCCGTGATGAAGCTCAACCTCAAGAGTAAGGTGTTGATGCGGCTGGGCGTGTGGCTGAAGTCCGTAGTGCCCTACCTGATCCTGTACCGGCTGTTTGCGTTTGTCATCATGCCACGGCGCAACCACAAGGAGTCAAGGGCACTCTTCATCAGGGAAGCCAAAAAGTTATATCAGAAGGAGTTCATCCGCTGGTTTCGGCTGGCTAGTGAGACCAACAGCCGCCTGAAGTGGTTCAGGGAACAGGCCACCTCTATTCCCACCTTGTACATCATGGGCGCTGAAGACCATATGTTCCTGCCCAGTATCCGTGCGTTGGTACAATATCAGCCAAGCGCGGTTTTGGAGGTGTTTGCCAACTGTGGCCACGTGGTGAATGTAGAGCAGCCGGCACTGTTCAACGAGAAAGCCATCGACTTCATACGCATCCATGCGTGATTCGTATTGCCAACTGCCTCTTAGCCTGTTGCCATCACCATTAGCATCTACAGCTTCGGATGGCAGTAGCTACCCCTCATCAAATACCGAATTCCACCTGTATCCAACCTTCCCACTGACTGCCCGGTGAGGATAAGGCGGGAAGTTCGTCCTGCCAGCCGTAGAACACGTTCCCCTGAATCTTGATGCGATGTCCATTCAGGTAGTGCGTTGTACCCACACCCAGCCTCGTCCTCGGCGTTTCGAAGGCACGGATGGACACGTCGGGGCGCACACCGGTGTAGCGAAGCGCTACCTCCCAGAAGTTGGCAGTCACATAGCTTACCTGTGCGTTATACCCCCAGCCATTGTACACATACCGAACGTCATTCAAGTCGTTGAAGGTGAGTGGATTGGCCGTTTGCCGGTTCATGTATTCCACCATGAGGCCAAAGCCGCGGTATTTAAACATCAGGTCGGCAATGAAGGTGGTAAAGTCTCGCGGTTCGTAAAGATCTCTGCCAAGTTGTCCACCGACCCGTGTCGCATTGTCATTGAAGTTCAGCGTAGTAGCCAGCGACAGCTTCGGTGTGGGCTCCCTTTCCAGGTCACCTTCGGAGTAATCGCCACCATTGGTGAAGGCGCCGAAGGGCAGCACCTCAATCCGTGCGGTGTAGGCCAGTCCTGCATCTACGGCGTTGGCATTACGGCCGTCACCGGTACTGATAGCACCCTTCAGTTTCACCTGTGCCCTACCTACAGGCTGCGTATAGTAGCCGAACAATCCGAAGTCACGGTCTATGTTGAAGGTGCGGTTGGCGATGCTGCGCTCTGCGAACTGCAGGTTGCCACTGGACAGCACCCGCTGCCGGTTGCCGGGGAGTTTGCTCTGCCCAAAGCCGATGTAGAACCGCTTGCTAATGGTGTAGTAGATGATGGCATCACGGATGATCTGCGGGATGGGCTGATTGTCAAGATCCTGATCGGATCGGGAAAACGACAGTTGGATGTAATACCCGAGGCGGGGCGACAAGGCATAGCCGTCGAAGCGCAGCCGAAGCCTGCGGATGCGGCCTTCAATGGATTCGGGTGACAGGTTGTTGCCGGCCACAGAGGTGTAGCCGAAGCGATTCTGCATGCGAAACCGCAGGATCATCTGGAATGAGGAATCTTGCTTGATGGACACGCCGGAGCGCACATCCAGCAGCGGACGCTCATCACTCTCTACCTGTGCCTGAGCCGTCATGCCAAGCAACAACAGCACTACTGCCGATAACCATCCTCTCATCATGATGCAAAACTAGCGAAAAGACTATCTGTATAGCAGGTAGGGCTCCCGCAACTGGCGGAACCTGTCCAGCCCTTCCTGCCACGTGATTCGGATTTCCGCTTCGGTGAGGCCAGCCTCTATCTGTTCCTGCAGCTCCGGGGTGCCTGCCAACAGGGTGAAGGTACGATTGAAGAAGGCTGACTTCTCCGGAAACTGCCGGTACATCTCCAATATCCAGTCCAGCCGAAGCCTGCCCATGGCACGCACTGCGTCTGCCTCCAACGTGGTGAAGTCGATACCATAGCACTTCTGTCCGTTGTAGAGGGGATCCCGTGCTCCCGGCCCGGGTACAGGTGTAAACGAGAACGTGGCGGGATAGTCGGGGTGACCAGCCACCTGAAACTGTGTAGCCGTGCCCCTGCCGACGCTCATTACCGTGCCTTCCAGCAGGCACAGGGTGGGGTAGAGGTATATCGACCGCTGATTGGGCAGGTTGGGACTTGGCGGCACCGGCAGCACATACGCCTTGTCGCGCAGCCACGCACGGCAGGGTATCACCGTGAGATTGGCTGTCAGGCATTCTGCGAGCCATCCTTCGCCATTCACCATCTGCGCATATTCACCCACCGTCATGCCGTGGGCTATGGGCACGCCTGCGTGCATGCCGATGAAGGAGGTGTGTTCAGCCAGCATCACGGGGCCGTCGAGTAGTGTGCCGTTGGGGTTGGGCCTGTCCAGCACGATGAAAGGGATATCCGCAGCGGCACAAGCTTCCATCGCCAGACTCATGGTAGAGATGTAGGTATAAAACCGCACCCCTACATCCTGAATGTCGAACACCATCACGTCAATGCCGGCTAAGTCTTCCGGTGTGGGTTTCCTATGGCTGCCGTACAAGCTGATGACGGGCAATCCGGTAGCGGCATCCTGTCCACTGACTACCTTCTCACCAGCATCTGCCGTACCCCGGAAGCCATGCTCCGGCGCAAAGATCTTGGCCACGGTAACACCTTTTTCCAGCAGCAGGTCAACCACATGCTTGTCGCCCACCAGTGAGGTGTGGTTCACGATCATCCCCACCGATTTGCCGGCCAGCAGGGGCAGGTAAGCCTCTGTGCGGGCTGCACCTACCACTACCGGTAGGGAATACTCCGGTTCGTCCTCGGCATGCAGCCAGTAGGGCGCAATCAGTAGCCATATCAGCAATAGTCTCATCATTCTGGAGCAGGGGGTTCGTATTTGGCCTTGTACTGTGCTACAAACGACCGCGTACGCTCCTGTAGTGTGGCAGGGTCGGTGTCGTACACGGGACTCAGCGACGGCTGTCCGGGCATCGTCTCTATCTGCAGCGTTTGTGTGGGGAAGGCGAACTGTACGCCCAGCGACTGTGCCAGCTCTATCACCGCCAGGATCACTTCATGCTTCGCCTTCAGCTCCTCGCTCCAGTTGGGCACCTGGAAGAAGATGTAGAACAGGATGTCGATGGAGTGGCTGTTGAGGTCGTTCAGGTGGATCTCATAATAGTCCTTGCGGGTGTGTGGATGGTTGAGGACGATGCTACGCAGCCCCTCTACGAAGGCCTCGATTAGTGGCGTAGGCGTGTCGTAGGTGATGGTGATCTTGGTAGAATATCGGCGATATTGCCGAAGCCCGAAGTTGTCTATCGTCATGTCGGCGAGCTTGCCGTTGGGCACATATACCAGTGAGTTGGCGAAGGTACGCACCCGTGTAGAGCGAAAGCCTACCTCTTCCACCGTGCCGTCGACACCGCTGAAGTTGATCCAGTCGCCGATCTGGAACGGACGGTCCAGAAAGATCATCAGCGAGCCGAAGAGGTTCTTCAGCGTGTCCTGTGCGGCCAGTGCCAGCGCAATACCGCCGATGGAGATGCCCGCCAGCAGCGCCGTGATGTTGAAGTTCAGGTTTTGCAGGATGTACAGCGCACCGATTACGATGACGAACACCCGCAGGGCTTTCCGCACCAATGGCACCAGCTGATCGTCCAGCTTGTTCTCTGTTTTCTCTGCCAGCGACATCAGATATTCCCCTACGATGTCCACGGCACGGTACAGGGTGAGGGTGGCAAACAGCGGCGTGAGTGCCCGAATGAGCAGCACCACATAGCGCGACACCTCTATTGGCAGCTGCAGCATGGGCTCAAAGGGTACTACCATCAATGTAAGTAACAGCAGGCTGAGGGGACGGGCGATCTTTCGCACCAGCTCATTGTGGCTCCTGATCTTGTAGAAGCGCCGCTCCAGCCGGTGGATGATGATTTGCAGCAGCCAGGAGAACAGCTTGTGCAGCACCAGGATGATGAGGATGAACAGGAAGATGCCGATCCACTGCCATACGTGCAGCCCCATCACGATGCGCTGTCCGCTTTGTGGAAACAAGTTCACCAGCAGGTCGCTGCCGAAGGGGAACACCTTTCGGTGCAGGTCGGGGATCACCTCCACGGTGCGCTCGCTGTAGTACCAGTTGTTGTGGCTGCGCTCCAGATACACGTCGGGAAGCTGCTCCGGTGCAGGGTAGTATCGCTCCAGCGACAGGGAGGTGTCCATGTAGGCAGGATTCCGGGGCACCTGGGCGATGTCGATGTACACCCCACGGGCATCGAACACCTGTTTCAGCTGAATGGCCAGCATCTGGGCATATTCACGGTCGTCCAGCCGGATGGTACGTGCCGACATTGCCGGCTCATAGCTATCGTGCTGTAAGTATTTCAGGTGGGTTTCAATGGTGTTGTACGGTGAACGGAGTAGGGGATCTGTGAGTGTATCTACCTGAGCAGGCAGCAGATAGCAGGCACCCAACAGCCATATCCCGAAACCAATGATGCTACGCATAACAGTCAGCTTTAGGTGATTCCCGAAATTACGGGATATTTGAAGAACACATTCTCACAGTTATGAACCCTGCAGCCTCCCGATTTACCAAATTAGTCACCAACCGGCTCACCTTCGGCTTCTTTCTGGCCGGCAGACTCCCCCTGGCGTGGGTGGCCGGTCTTCGGCTGGAACACCTTGATAATGAAGAGGCTGTAGTGTCGGTGCGGTATGGTTACTGGACGAAGAACCCGTTCCGCAGCATCTACTTCGCCTGCCTCACGATGGCTGCAGAGATGAGCTCCGGACTGCTGGGATTCAGGGAAGTCTATCAGCGACAGCCTGCCGTGTCCATGCTGGTTACCGGTATGGAAGCACAATTCGTGAAGAAGGCCACCGGCAGGATCCGGTTCGTGTGCCGCCAGGGAGCAGACATCGCACAGGCGGTGGAAAACACGTTGGCGACCGGAGACGGTGTACAGATAGCCTGTGTAAGCACCGGTGTAGATGAAGCGGGCGATGTGGTGGC
>CAYYHM010000143.1:0-5324 GCA_964471795.1 uncultured Chitinophagales bacterium
TACATCTCCCTGGAATACTTCAAACAGCGGGTAAACCCCAACGAGGTTGGTAGCAGCGCTATGCCGCATAAGGTGAATCCCATCGACTTCGAAAATGCGGAGGGCAACCTGGGCGTAGCCAATGCCCTGTTGGAACACCTGTCCGCCAAGCTGCCCATCTCGCGTTTACAACGTGATCTGACAGACTCTACGGTATTGCGCAACATTGGTGTACCCTTTGCACATACCCTCATTGCCACCCAAGCCCTGCAAAAAGGACTGGATAAGCTGTCTATCAATCAAACTGCCATACAGCACGATCTGGAGCGCAACTGGATGGTGGTTGCAGAGGCGATACAAACGGTTTTGCGGGCCAAGGGCATCGACAATCCCTATGAACTGCTGAAAGCCCTCACCCGCAAGGGAGAAGCAGTCGGCAAGGCCGACATGGATAATTTTGTGGATAACCTGCCGGTGGATGAGGCAACTAAGAGCCTGCTGAAAGCATTTTCTCCTCATACATATACCGGAACAAGTACACATGAATAGGCAGCGCCTGCAAGAAGGTAAGGATTACTACATCGACAATGGATTATACGTGTTTACGGCACAATACCTACAGGAAAGGGGGTATTGCTGCCAAAGCGGCTGCAGGCATTGTCCATATGGGTACAAGAAGGAGGAAATTAAAGCCCAGGCTCAGAAAAAGCGGTCATAGGTTATTGTGGCGTATTTATGCTGTATATTTACAGAAAACCAATATTATCCATGGCCACCTTCACCAGTTCATTACCTGATGACTTGCTGCAGCAATTGGCAGAGAAGTCCCATTCGCTTTCCATTCCAAAGAACAAGCTGATCGAGCGTGCCCTGCGCCTGTACCTGACTCACCTGACGCGTGTAGAATACCTGCAATCTTTCAAGGAAATGGCTACAGACGAGGAATCGCTGCAAATGGTGGAAGAAGGATTAGCAGCCTATCTGAAACAATTGAAAGAATGAGGCAAGGCGACATCTGGATGGCTGACCTAAACCCGGTAAAGGGTAGTGAACAAGCGGGAACCAGACCGGTGTTGATCATCAGCGGCAACCTGCTGAATCAATATGCACCTGTTGTCATTGTTTGCCCACTCACCAGTTCCCTCAAGCATTACAAGGGAAATGTGATATTGTCACCCAATTTGGAAAATGGGCTGACAGCGTCCTCTGAAGTGATGGTGTACCACGTCAGGAGCATTACCAAGGATAGGCTCTTTCACCGATTAGGTTCGGTGAATCAAGAAGTGGTGACGCAATTGCATGGCTCACTTAGGGATTTGTTGGAATTGTAAGCTTTTTGATATCCACTACCTTTGAAGCAAAGCCAAAGGCCATGGAAAAATGGTTTATCCCTATCACCCTCTTGCCCGGTGTCGGTTTATTTCTGCTGTCCACCTCTAACTTGCTGATTGCGCTTACAAAGAATATCAGTGAGCTAATGAAAGAAGGTGCCACAGAAAAGTTGATACGGGTAAAGCTGAGCCAGCTGACACTGATCAGCAGGGCCATGATATTCTTCTACATCTCTGTAGGGTTCTTGATCTTGGGTGGACTACTGGGTGGTCTGCTATCAGAAGGCGCCAACACACAAACGGTGATGTTGGTACTTACCTTAATTGGTATACTCTTCCTGTTGATAGCTGCCATGCTGATGATCATATACGCCTACCGGGCGGTGGGTATCCGGAAATGGCAACTGGAAGAGATGCTGGCTCTAGAAAGAGAAAAAGACAAAGAAACCACTAAGGAATCACTTCGGCCACATTGAACATAAACCCCTTTCGCAATATCAGCCACAACTATTTCCCTGGAGTTGAGATGACACAAGTACCATATGTTCGTTGCTGTATGTATCGCAATGCTGCCAGGGGTTTGGATATCGCCGTGAAACCCATACCTTCATTCCATGGATAAGTTGCTTATTGTATTGTGTTGCTGCTTGTTGGCAGCAATGCCTATTCGAGTGTATGCACAAACTCCTGATTCCAGCTCAAATGAGGAACAAAGACTAGTATATGTCGAGCTTAAGGATGGCAGCTCCTTCCGGGGCACCATAGTGCGTCAGGAAGACAAACAGTTCATCCTGCACACCGAGAGTGCCGGTGATATTGTGGTGCGCTTCGATCAGATTGAACGCATGGAAGACCTGAAAGAGGAAGGTAGAAATGTGCAAGTGAATGGCCATGAATGGTTCCGGAATACCCACCCCACCCGATACTTCTTCTCTACCAATGCCATCCCTATGGAAAAAGGGCGAGGCTACTACCAGAACACCTGGATATTCCTCAATGGGATTCACTATGGCCTTACACGACACTTCTCCTTGGGCATCGGATTCGAAACCATCAGCACCCTACTCGGCAGCCCTATCTTCTATGTGGCGCCAAAGTTGTCGTTCCCGGTTGGGAATAAATGGCATATGGGTGGTGGTGTGCTGATTTTCGGTGCAGCCATATCAGGTGCGGGTGTAGTTGGTCTGGGCTATGGACAGGTTACCTATGGCACCCGCGACAGGAACCTATCCGGCGGTGTTGGATATGGTATGGTTGATGGTGCGTTTGCCTCAAGGCCATTCATCAACATTGCCGGTAACTATCGGATACGGAAGAACCTGAGTCTGGTATCTGACAACTGGCTGATTCCAATCGAAGGCTATTACGGCATCTATTCGTATGGTGCCCGTATAATGAGCGAGAAGATTGCCGTCGACCTCGGATTGTGGGTCAACAATGATATAGCCTATATATTTCCTGTAGGATTTCCCTGGGCATCCATCATTCTGTCATTCGGCAAATAACTAGGATGCTGCATGCACTGCTGCCCACTCCTGAATCGCCTGCCAGTCTGCCGCAAAATGGGCATCTATAGCTTCAATATAGCCCTTATCCGTTAGTACATCACCGGCATCTGGTGGTACAACATTCCCTACTGCCAGCAGTGAATACATCCTGGCTTGCCGCAGGTAGCGATGCATTTGCCGCAGAACCTTGTTATCGAACCGGAACGGCTCTTCCCGGTAGATGGCAGCGTTTTGCTTGCGGATAAACAGTAGTTGCCGCTCATTGTAGGATGTGTGCCTCGGCGATAGATCCAACCTGTCGATATCCACCGTAGCCCCTGCGAAGTCGGCCATACGGCCAATCACTGCTTCGGGATGTGCCATCAGGTCATCGTACCACAGCACCAACGGTGCCTTGGTGAAATGTTGCCCTATCGCTTCCAGCTTCGGCAAAAACAACAGCTCTTCTTTCTTCCACAATCCCCGATCATTTTCCAGGTCGATGAACTGCTCAAAGCCATGTGGATAGCCATTCTTTACCCACCGTCGGTATTGAGAAGCAATCCAGCTGCCGTGCCTGCGAAACAGGATGATGGCTTCTGTTTCGGGATACTGTTTTCCGAATGCTGCCACCTCCGCCTCCAGCTGCCGGTCCATCTCCCGCGACAGCAGGAACGATGTGTTGGGCTTAGCTGCCAGCAGGGCCGGATATCTGCGATATTTGGTGCGCTGCAGATAGATGATACCCCGGAAATGAGGAAACACCTGATATTGCAGGAAAGTGGACGCCACCTTTCCCATGCCTACATGGTAGATGATGCGTCGCTGAGGCGTCATCAGGCCAGTACGGGATTCAGGAAGTTGACGCCACGGTCAATCTTCAGCACCAATCCACGCAACACATTGCCGGGACCCACTTCCGTAAAGTCTGTGTACCCGTCGGCTACCATCTGCTGTACGGACTGTGTCCAGCGCACGGGGGCGGTGAGTTGCTTCACCAGGTTGGCCTTTATTTCAGCCGGATCGGTATGTGGCAGGGCATCTACGTTTTGGTAGATGGGGCATACAGGCGCAGCAAACGACACCTGTTCGATGGCTGTCTCCAGACGCTGGCGGGCTGGCTCCATCATGGGGCTGTGAAAACCACCCCCTACTTTCAGGATTACCGCTCTCCTGCAGCCTCGTTCCTCCAGTGCTTTCACTGCCAGCTCCACACCGGACACAGAGCCGGAGATCACCAGCTGGCCGGGGCTGTTGTAGTTGGCAGGCACCACTACATCGGGGATGGAGGCGCAAACTTCTTCCACCACGGCATCTTCCATGCCCAGAATGGCGGCCATAGTGCTTGGCGCCAACTCACAGGCTACCTGCATGGCTTCGGCGCGTTCCTTCACCAGCGTAAGCCCATCGCGAAACGACATGGCTCCCGCTGCCACCAATGCAGAGAACTCACCCAGGCTGTGGCCGGCAACAGCCTGCGGCTGAAAGTTCGCACCCATAGCACGAGCCATGGCTACAGAGTGGATGAAGATTGCCGGCTGTGTAACCCGCGTTTCTTTGAGTTCGTCGGCAGTACCCCGAAACATGATATCGGTGATGTTGAAGCCAAGGATATCGTTGGCTTGCTCAAACAGATGCTTCAGCATGGTGCCTCTTTCATAGAGGTCTTTCCCCATGCCTTCAAATTGTGCTCCTTGTCCGGGAAATACGTATGCGTTCATGTGCTATGATTTCATTGTACAATTACCGGTTCATCAGCCGGGTAGAGATCAGGTTGATGAACTCATTGCGGGTGGCCTCTTTCTCAAACTCCCCCTTGAAGGCGGACGTAGTGGTTACCGAGTTCTGCTTTTGGGCACCACGCATCATCATGCAAAGGTGTTGCGCCTCAATGACCACAGCCACCCCATGGGGCTGCAGTACCCGATGGATGGCATCCACAATCTGCACCGTAAGTCGCTCCTGTACTTGCAGGCGCCTTGCAAACACGTCTACCACGCGGGGTAGCTTGCTGAGTCCCACGATCTTACCGTTCGGGATGTAGGCGATATGCGCCCGCCCGAAGAACGGCAGCATATGGTGTTCACACAGGGAGTACAGCTCAATATCTTTTACCACCACCATTTCGCTGTGGTCTTCCTCAAACAGTGCCGACCGAAGGATGGCATCAGGATCCATCTCGTATCCGTGGGTAAGGAACTGCATGGCCTTGGCCACCCGCTCCGGCGTTTTTTGCAACCCCTCACGGGTCACATCTTCTCCCAACGTGGTAAGGATGCCACTGTAATGAGCCATCAGATCCTGTGTCGCCTGTCGGTCGTACAGGTCTACCTTCTTGTAGGTACGGCCTTCCAGGGCTTCTTCTTCCCAATCGTGGTTATTCGCCATAGTATTCCGCGTATATACGTTCTGTTTCAAAAAGCTTCACACAGTGCAGGCGGCATGTAGCACGCTCTACAGCCGGTGCCAGCCGCTCCCATATCTTCATCACCAGATTTTCGGTGCTGGGCATTACGCCCTGCAGCCA
>CAYYHM010000144.1:0-1576 GCA_964471795.1 uncultured Chitinophagales bacterium
TCCTTTGCAGATTCATCAATGTTGCAAATGACTTTTCGTAGTTCCCGGTTATATATTCAACATTCGCTATGTCCAATCTGGCAAAGAAGATACTATCCGGATTCGTCATCGTATCCAGTGCAGCAGTCAGGCTATCCACATCCAATCTTGACAGATAGCCCACATCCATGGCATATGGATGCCACCAGAATTTTTCCGGTTCATGGGCACGTGCCGAAACCGTACCCCAAAGTGCAATCATCAATAAGATATATAATCTCATATATTGTCAAATATACTCTTTCAGATTCAGGTAGAGTAGCAGCATTGGGCATCGTATCTTTACACAAACATTTTTCCTTTGAATTACCTGTTATTGAAGGGGGTTTCCCGCCATGTTTCGGACAAGATTTTGTTCAACAAGATCGATTTGGGTTTGAATCAGGGGCAGAAATTTGCGCTTGTGGCCAAAAATGGCACCGGTAAGACCAGTCTGCTGAATATCATCACCCGCCGCGACCTGCCGGATGAAGGAGAAGTAATCGTGAACCCCAATATTACCATTGGCTACCTGGATCAGGACCCGCAGTTCGATGAGGGGCACACGATTTTAGAGTCACTCTTCGCCGACCGCAGCAACCCGAGGGCACAGGCTGTAATGGCCTATGAAGCCGCTACCGAAGCCAACGATGCCAAAGCCATAGAGATCGCCATGGAGGCCATGCACCGCCACGAAGCCTGGGATTATGATGCGGAAGTGAAGCAGGTCCTCGGCAAGCTGAACATCCACCATCTGCAGCAACAGGTGCATACCCTGAGCGGTGGTCAACAGAAACGCCTTGCACTGGCACGTGTGCTCCTGCAACAGCCGGATTTTCTGATCCTTGACGAGCCTACCAACCACCTGGACATTGATATGATTGAATGGCTGGAGGGGTACCTCAGCAGACCGGGAATAACATTGCTGCTGGTAAGCCACGATAGATATTTCCTGGAAAACATCTGCGATGAAATCGTGGAGTTGGATCAGGGCAAGCTGGTGCAGTTCAAGGGAAACTACAGCTACTATCTGGAGAAGAAGGCCGAGCTGATGCACAACCAGAAAATGGAAGTGGAGAAGGCCCGAAGCATGGTGCGCAAGGAGATCGACTGGATCCGCAGGATGCCCAAAGCGCGCACCACCAAAAACAAGGCACGGGTGGATGCCTTTGCCGACTGGGAAGAAAAGGCACGGCAACGTATCGACGACCGACAAATCGCCTTCAAGGTAGAGGCCGCACGCATGGGCAGTAAGATCCTCGAGATAAAAAGCGTGTCCAAGGCATACGACGGCAAAGTACTGCTGAACAACTTCAACTACTCCTTCAAGAAATTCGAGAAAGCCGGTATTGTAGGCAAGAACGGGACGGGGAAATCCACGCTCCTCAACCTGATCATGGGCAATATTCAGCCCGACAGCGGCACCATCAAGACAGGCGACACCATACAGATGGCCTACTTCCGACAGGACAATCCTACGGACTATTCCGGCAGGAGACTCATCGATATTGCCAAGGATGTGGCGGAATACATTCCGATGAAAGGTGGCACCAACATC
>CAYYHM010000144.1:1676-5285 GCA_964471795.1 uncultured Chitinophagales bacterium
CGGACAAGCCAAAGACCCGCCTCAGCTACAAGGAAAAACTGGAATTTGAGCGGCTGAGCCAGGAGATTCCGCAGCTGGAACAACGGCAGACGGAACTGGCATCCCATTTGCAATCCGGGGAGCAGGACTATGAGAAGATCATGGTTTGGAGCAAAGAGTTGGAAGACATACAAACACAACTTTCTGAGAAGGAGATGCGTTGGCTTGAGTTGAGTGAGTTCGCAGACTGACAGTGGTATTTTCCTAAATTTACGGTTCATGAAAACGTTGTTTACCTGCCTGTTCTTCTTCCACATGGTAATTGTCCAAGCCCAGTTGACCGATGTGCAGCTGGCATACAATTACCTGAAGGTGTACGAGTTGTCGATGCAGGAAAACACTGACCCCAACAATCAGATTGCTGTCAGCAACCTGCTGGAAGCACAGAAGTGCATCAACAGAGCTGTAGCATCGCCACCGGCAGGCAACGAACAGGATTTGTGGCTCCGCAGGGCGCAGGTATATGGTTATCTGGTGGCACATGCTGCAGGTAATTCGACAATCGATGCCGCCAGGCCCGGCAATATCACCACACTGCTGGAGGCACTCAAGAAGGCAGAAACCTATCAGTGGCCGGCGGGCACCAAACAAATCCTGAACACCATCTGGGACAACCTGCTCAAGTATGACTACATCCTGGCATTCGAGAGCTGGGAGCGGCAGGAAGATACCCGCGTTCGTGACATGGTTGACCTGGGCGTGCAGGCATGCCTATACCTGCAATCTTCCGGTAGGGCAACACTCTGCAGCACCTACTACCAGAACCTTGGTTTTCTGCTGGATCTGATGATGAAGGAATACCTGGCGTCCAACCGGCTGAACAAGGCCAATCGACTGGTAGACATCATCCGGCAAGGATATCCTACCGAAACCGGTTTGTGGGTACATGTGGTCAACTATTACCTGCTGGCAGGCAACGAGCCGGCAGCCCGGCAGGCCATTGCCACCATTCTGCCCCGCTCGGCCAATGCTACTCCCGATGTACGAAAACAGCTGCTGGTATCCGGTGGCAATCTGGAAACCGCTGCCAACCCCGACAAGGCCATCGACTACTACAAGCAGGCGCTGGCTTTGGACGAAAATATTTTCACGGCCAACCACAACATCGGCATCCTGTATTCCCGGAAAGCCATGGCTGCGGCAGAGGAAGCCCTGCGCCTGCAGCAGACCAATCCAAGCAAGGCCGCAACCTTACTGGCCGAGAAGGAGTCGTGGTTCCGGAAGGCGCTGCCCTACCTGGAGAAGGCCTATTCCATCAAACCGGATGCCGTGCTGTTGAAGAACATTCAGGCCATCAAAGCTGACCTTGGCTGATGGCAGAGCATGGCACCTCAAATTGGAGCACATGAAAGAATTCTGGAATCAGCGATACAGGGAAGCCACCTACAGCTATGGTACTGCACCCAATGAGTTCCTGGCGGATCAACTCAGCAAACTCCCCGCTGGCCGCATATTGTTTACTGCAGAAGGAGAAGGCCGCAATGCCGTTTACGCTGCCCGCCAGGGTTGGGAGGTTGTAGCCTTTGATTACAGCGAGGCAGGCAGGGACAAAGCGCTGGCACTGGCAGCAGCAAAGGGCGTTTCCATCGACTATCGGGTAGCTGATGCAGCAGAAGTGCAGTTCCCCCCGGCATCGTTCGATGCCGTTGGCTGGATCTACACACATCTGCCCGCAGCAATCACTGCCCCACTCTTTCAACGGCTGCTTACTGCGTTGAAACCCGGTGGAGTGCTGATTGCAGAGGTGTTCAATGAGGGGCAACTGCCATATACCTCGGGCGGACCAAAGGACACCGCTTTGTTGTTTTCCGCAGAGCGGTTACGACAAGAGTGCAGTGGCTGGCAGATTGATTATCTGGAGGAGGTGATTACCACCTTGCATGAAGGAGAATACCATCAGGGCACTGCATCTGTAACCCGAATGGTTGCCCGTAAACCCTAGACTACCTGAGCCACCGTGTAGGTAAGATAGACAAGGTATATTGTCAAAAATATACCACCTTCCCAACCGGATAGCTGCCTGCCCTTGCCGGTGAATACGAACAACATCAGCATAATACTTCCTGCTGCGGCGAGTAACATGTCGGGATTCCACGCATTGGTAAAGGGCAGCGGACTGATGCTGGCACTGATGCCGAGGATGAGGAACACGTTGAAGATGTTGCTGCCCACCACGTTGCCTACGGCAATATCGGCCTTTCCTTTTCTGGCAGCCACCACGCTGGTGGCCAGCTCAGGCAAACTGGTGCCGGCAGCCACTACCGTCAAGCCGATAACAGCTTCGGACACTCCCATCCATTGGGCTATGTCAACAGCCCCGGTTACCAGCCATCGTCCACCCAGGATCAAACCGACCAGTCCGCCGATGGTGTACAACCACAGCACCGGTAGCGTATGCTGCTTGTCGGTAGAAGACTCCTCTGCGGCAGGTGGTGACGACTTCAAGGACTGGGCGATGTACACCATGAAGATGGCAAAGAATCCCAGCAACACAATGCCATCGTTCCGGGAGAGCCCCTGTGTAGCTCCGTTGCCGAAGAAAGTATCATTGGCCATCACCAATAGGATAACCATCGCCAGGATGCTGAAGGGGATTTCACGCCAGGTGGTAGTATCCCGCACCGGCAGTGTACGCACCATGGCCGCAATGCCCAATATCACGAACAGGTTGAATAAGTTGCTACCCACCACGTTCCCGATGGCAATATCTGGACTACCCTGAATCGCTGCCATCAGGTTCACCACTAGTTCGGGGCTGCTTGTGCCAAATGCTACTATGGTAAGGCCAATGACTAAATCACTTACACCCCATCGCTTCGCCAGCCCACTGGCACCATCAACCAGGTAGTTGCTGCCTACAATGGTGAGCGCAATGCCCGCTACTACCCAAAAGAATGCCACTATGATCATTACAGAAAAGTTAGCCCAACCACCTGATCCAGCATCCATCCGGTGATGCTATATCTGCTTGATTGGGTGAGTAATACTTCATGTTCCAATTCACTGCGAAACAACACCAATCTGCCCGCAACAGGTTCAATGATGTGCTCTACGCCTTTTTCATCAACTAATAACAATTCTCCCCCATCTGCCACTTGCCAGTTTTCATTCAGGTACATAACCAGAGAGAGGATGCGATGCGGATTATGGGAAAACCTGTCGCGATGCCGTTGATATCTTGTGCCGGACGGATAGTGTGCCATGTGCATCTCCAGATCCCGCAGCCCCAGGAAGCAGGTACGGTTGATGTATGCCATCAGATCCCGGCACCTTTCTTCCAGAACCGCCTCAGGACTTCCCTCCTGGCCATCACCCAGCCAGTGGATGTAATCGCCTCGAACAGCAGTGTCCACTGTATGGCGATGCATCTTTCCTATACCGGCTTTAAAGAACTTACCATCCGATTCCAGCAGTTGGAAACGGGCAAGGAGCACCTTTACTTCGGTGGGTGAAAGGAACCCGTCAACAGTAGCCCATCCGGCATGTGCCAGCCGGTCTATGGCCTCATCATACAAGTGATGCAATCAGTACGTCAATGTGCTGCAAAAGTACAGGAAGACTATCTATCCT
>CAYYHM010000145.1:0-5274 GCA_964471795.1 uncultured Chitinophagales bacterium
CGCCTGAGGCGTACCGTGCTACTGAGTCACTACCGTCAACTGCGCAAACTGAGGCGACGAATCACCTTCCGGGGTGTGGCAGAGCCCTTGGCGACCATTGAGAGGCGAGTGTATGCCAGTCTGTATGGTGGCGAGAACCCATATGCGCTGCCTTCCGATTTGGTGAGGGACTTACAAGCCGTGCGGGAGCAGGTGGTACAACAACACAGTGGACTGTTCGTGACCCACATAGACGATCTGCTGCTGCGCATCCGACTCTTCGGATTCCACTTTGCCACATTAGATATTCGACAAGACAGTCGCCAACACCGCGCGGTGTGGGGAGAGATCATCACCCGTCATGGCAAGCAACTGGGTATACCGGCAGACTTTTACCAACGCCCGGATATTGAGCAATGGCAGCTGCTGAGCACCATCACCGGAGAGCTTACCCCTGACGAGATGGAGAGTGCTATTGCCAAGGATGTCATAGGCTCCTTGCTGGCCATGCGGCAGCTCCAATCCGATAATGGAGAGCGGGCCACACATCGCTACATCATCAGCAACTGCGGCAGCGTAACCGACATCTTGCTGGTGTATGCGCTGGCGCGACTAACCGGTTGGGATATACCTGCCATCGATATTGTGCCGTTGTTTGAAACCGTGGACGACCTGCAGGAAGCCGGCGCTACTATGCAGCATTTGTACACGCTGCCCACCTATCGGCAGCATATGGAGCGCAGAGGCATGCGGCAAACCATTATGCTCGGCTTTTCTGATGGCACCAAGGATGGAGGGTATGTCACGGCCAACTGGTCCATCTTCCGGGCAAAAGAGGTGCTCACCGGCATTTCCCGGGAGCAGGGGGTGTCGGTCATCTTCTTCGATGGCCGGGGAGGGCCGCCCGCCCGTGGTGGTGGCAACACACACAACTTCTACGCTTCGTTGGGCAGCCACATCGAAGACAAAGCCATCGAAATCACCGTACAGGGGCAAACCATCAGTTCGCTGTTTGGCAACCTGCCGGCGGCACAATATAATCTGGAGCAGTGGTTGACGGCCGGACTGGAGAATGACGTATTCCGGGGCGATATCCCTGAATTGACAGACAGCAACCGACAACTGCTTCAGGAGATGAGTGCTGCCAGCCATGCTGCCTACCTCAACCTGAAGCACGACCCACTGTTTGTGCCTTATCTGGAGGAGATGACCACGTTGCCGTATTATGGTGAAACCAACATCGGCTCGCGGCCGGTGAAGCGCAAAAAGGCCGATCAGCTGAAGCTGGAGGATTTGCGTGCCATCCCATTTGTGGGCAGCTGGAGCCAGATGAAGCAGAACGTACCCGGGTTCTATGGTTTTGGAGCGGCCCTACAGCAATTGGAAGAAGCCGGCAGGTTATCAGAGGCCATCGATCTGTACAAGCAGTCGCTGTTTTTCCGTACCCTGGTGGGCAATAGCCTTATGGCGCTCAAGAAGACGTACTTTCCATTGACAGCCTATCTGCAGCACCACAAAAAGTACGGGGACTTTTGGCAACGAATTCATGCCGAATATGAAACCAGCTACAGGCTGTTGCTTACTATATCGGGGCAAGCCAACCTCATGGCTGACAACCCGGTAATCCGGCAGTCAATCGACCTGCGCGAGTCTATCGTGCTGCCACTTATCACCATTCAGCAGTATGCACTGCAAACGCTGGCGGAGGAGGGCTCAGTACTGGCAGAGGCACTGCAACAACAGCTACGGAAATTGGTGCTTCGAAGCATGTTCGGGAATATCAATGCTACACGAAATGCGGCGTGAGGGGTGTGCGGGTTTATAGTTTCTCGTTTGTGGTTTATAGCCTCCCGGTAGGCTGGTTTGTGGTCGAACTACAGATTGATGCAGGTGCAGCATCAGCCATGTAAACAGCATGCTAGCTGATTATCCGGCCATTCGGTGCAGTTATTGTTTGGTTCAAGGCCTACGGAAGCCTTTGTAAAACACCTTGTCGAAGTCTGCGGACTCAGCAGTTCCTGCTGTAAACAACCCGATGGTTGCGCCGGTATAACCATGGCTGAGTAGCATGTCGGCCGGAAAGTTTATTACTACAATTTCATTTTTTTCAGGTGTCTATGCACCTCTCTTTCCACTTGATTAAAGTCAGGCAGATCTTTTATTTGTTCACTCATCGAGCTTTTCCAGCGGCCTTTATATTGAGGTAATCTTTCACCCAGTTTTTTCATAAAATCAGTGTGGCGTAAGCCTTTGCTTTTGCATTTCGCTTCAAATTCGTCCATGTAAAAAGTTGGATCCAAGCCTTGTACTTCCAGCAAATACCAAATATCATAGAAATCTCTAGCTTGCATTCGCTGCATTACTGATCGCATTTTCTCAACTAATACTTCCTCCATCGAATAGCATAAAAGTTTGTGTTCTTCCAAATCAGAATAGCCAATGAAAACGTCATTCAGTACTGGATGAAACACCAATTGTTCATGGCGTGAAATGTCAATTTTAACCTTTTTGTTATTTCCTTGTCCACCAAGTGGGCCAATGTAGCTGATATAGAAGTTGACGCCCTCCTCTTCATGCTTGTGTTTGTCCAGCGGAATAACGGGATCTGTAATGTCTAGCGGAATATTTGCTTCATCTTTTATGAATTCAAACACCTCTTTGAACCATGAGAAAATTTGCTCGTTAGTTGTCGATGCCTGTAGTAATGTAAAATCCAAGTCCTCTGAAAAACGGTAATCTTCGAAATAGACTTTCTTCAAGACTGTCCCACCTTTGAAAACGATGTCCGTTGAAAGGTGCTTCTGTTTGGAAATACCAAATAGAATCCATGAAAGAATGTAGTCCTTTTCGATCTGCTGGTCACGCACGCCAAGAACATTTGCTTTTTGCTGTATTTCTCCGGGTTTAATCATAGGGTGTGATTATCTATCGGCAGCCATGCATATAGCTATAATTTAATGTATCGTGACTGGTTGTTTCATGTATAAATGGCAGATGTAATGGTTTCTGGTTCCAGATTCTGTTGGATACGCCAACGACTTGTTCGCTTTCCTGTTTTTGGCAATTCTGTGTCAAGGACCACATATGAATCTGTTTTCACTTTTTGTAGTTCCTCAATAATCGGTGTTCTTATCTCCAATGTTTCCAATAGGAAACCCAAACGTTTAATCACTGCTTGTGAATCAAATGAAATGGCATATTCAAGCAGCTTTTCATAATTTATGCTGTCTCGAGCAATATAAATTGCCCTAGCCACCTCAACAATTCCACCTGCATAATCGGGTTTGAAAAGGCAATCAATACATGTTTTTTCCAAGTCGGAACACAATACCTTGTTGAAACTGTCGATCCATATCTTTTTTACTCCAAAAAAATGCTTCTTGTTGTGATAGATAAATTGAAATGGGATGTTTTTGATTTTAATTTCAGATGGTTTGATTTGTTTTGAAACGACAATTTGCTCTTTCAGTGATGGTTGCGTAATGAGGCCATGGATCTGCAAGGCGGAATAATATCCGATATAATGGTTGGCGTCATTGACCAAATACGCTGCTATCAGATGCCAGTCCGGCATAAATGTTTCTGCATTCTGCTCGTAAGGTATGATATAATAAATACCTGGTTTCAATCGCATCAATAAACCTCTCTTCGTCATATCGCTGAGTAACTCTCTTACAGCACTCGCTTTAGAGTCTGGAAGGGCCTTGTATGCCAAAGAATAATCAAAGCAATTTCTGTTCTGTCCGATGAAATAGGACAAAAGCATGTTAGACTGCGTTGAGATATATTTATTTTCCATAGCAGGATTGTCAGGATTTGCCTGACAATAATGATACAAAAAAATTCTACCAATTATAGGAACTTGTGAAAAGTTATGGCTTGTAGGGAATTAGTCAGGTAAAACCTGACAAAAAAGATAGGAAAAGTCAATAATAAATCGTTGTTTGCCCACTTTACATTCAGTTGTTTATCTGGAGATTATCCGGCCATTCGGTGCAGTTATTGTTTGGTTCAAGGCCTACGGAAGCCTTTGTAAAACACCTTGTCGAAGTCTGCGGACTCAGCAGTTCCTGCTGTAAACAACCCGATGGTTGCGCCGGTATAACCATGGCTGAGTAGCATGTCGGCCGGCGTATCAGCAAAGCGGATGAGCGTATCATTCACTGAATACTGGAGCCAATACCTGTCGTCGCGGGACTCAATGTGCAGGCGAATCTTGCCCCCATAGTCGGGAATTGTGGAAGAAGCCACTACCTCTGCTGCTCCATTCCGCTGTTTGACAATCAATTGCAACAGCACGTCGCTACCTTCCTTTCGAAGTGTGTAGGTCAGGTAATTGTCGTCTTTCTGGATGATGGCTACGCCGGCAGATCCGTCCGTCGTTGGCATCCATTCCATATCAGCCCAAAACAGGAAATCACTTTCGGTCTGCCGGATGCCGACATACGCATATCGGTCACGAGGCGCAATGGTGTTGTTGGTTGACTGAAGTTGCAGGTAGCCCGGCCGCTGTTCCAGTGAATACAATGCCGGATCTGGTACTCTGCGGAAATGCCACGGCAAAGTGAGGACGGTGTCGATAAAATCATCCACGAAAGCTGTTTCCTCCCCTTGTGTGCTCATAGGAAAGGGCAGCGGATACTGCCGCTCCAACTTGCCGCTGCCTGCTGACACTACCGGCCAATCATACTTTACCTCCTTCCAGTCAAAGGGTTCCTGCTCCCAGCTGACGGGCACCAAATGCGTTTCCCGGCCCATGTTGGATCGCCTGTTCAGGTCACCCCGGATGCCAAGGGCTACCATATACCAACGGCCATCAGGTAGCTGTATCAAGTCGCTATGGCCGGTGCTGTTTACCCAGTAATCGTACGACAGATGACGTGACGTGAAAATAGGGTTGCGGTCATTGGGAACGTAAGGGCCGGTAATGGTGTCGCTGACGGCAATCATCACCGCATGGTTGAAGCTGGTGCCACCTTCAGCAATCATCAGGTAATACCACCCATTGCGTTTGTACACATGAGGGCCTTCCGCCCATACGCCGCCACAGGCGCCCCGCCACAACAGGTGCCGTTCACCGGTAAGAGCCTCTTGTACCATATCGATCTCCTGAAGCCATATTTCTCCTTCACCGGGGAAATTGGGATTCTCCGGAGCGTGGGTGCCGGTGTACCACACCTTCCCATCATCATCGAAAAAGATGTCCGGATCAATGCCGGGGGCACCTTCCAGCACTATCGGGTCGGACCACGGCCCTGCCGGGTTGGTAGCAGTGATGATGAAGTTGACAAAGTC
>CAYYHM010000146.1:0-5187 GCA_964471795.1 uncultured Chitinophagales bacterium
AACTACCTGTTCGATCTGCTGGAGCGACATAGCCTCTTTGCTGCATCCGAGCACCTGGCCTTGCGGGTGTTGAACCAACAGAACTGCATGCTGGATGCTGATTTGGCTAATCAGCTGGAAACCTACCGCGCCATGAAGAAGGGCAACATCGCCCCTGACCTGTTACTGCAAGGAGCTGTGGCCACCCCACATGGCAACAAAAAAGCGGTTCCTGAGCGCTTATCGGAAGTAGGCAGTAGATATACCATCGTGGTGTTTGCCGCAGGTTGGTGCCCCAAGTGCCGCACGGAGATCCCTGAAATCGCCAAATTTTATGACCAATGGAAACAAAAGGGAGTAGAGGTTGTGCTCATCTCGCTAGATGCCAGTGAACCTGACTTCCGGGAGTTCACGGCGGGACTGCCATTTATATCCTATTGTGATTTTCAGCAATGGGATAGCCCCATGGCCACCGGATTCCACGTGTTCAGCACCCCTACCCTGTTCATTTTGGATGAGGAGCGCCGCATCCTGCTTCGACCCAATTCTGTGTCGCAGCTGGTGTCGTGGGTAGACTGGTATGTACTGAAAGGCAACCCAATACGCTAACCGTTTTGTTCTTCTCTTCCCTGTAATCACCTATGGCTCACCGTTTCCGCGATCAACAGAAAAGACTGGAAGATTATGCCGACGAGGTGTGGGTGGTTTGTCCTTCTTGCGCCAAAAAAGCCATTGCGTATTGTTCGACAGCACAGCCGGATGCCCGATTGATCTGCAGTTCCTGCGGCTACCACAAGACAGCATCACGCATCAGGTATACCAACAATGGCCTCCCTGTAGAGATAAAGATGCCGGCACATGGTTACTTCGATGCCCCACTCTGGCTGAGTGCGCCCTTTCGGAACAATGTATTCTGGGCCTACAATGGCGATCATCTGCTTTACCTGGAAGCATACATCAGCGCCGATCTGCGTGAGCATACCAACCGAACACACTTCACCTTGCTGGAGAAACTGCCCCGCTTCTACCATGAAGCCCGCAATCGGGAAGGACTGCTACGGGTGATCACACGTCTCAAAAGCAAATAGGCCATTGTACATGCCACATATGCATATCTGCTTGCCAATCAATTATCTGATACAGATATGCAGTCTGATAGCAGCAGGCTACTTTTGCATAGGAACAATATGCTTATGAATCGGTTCGTCTGCCTCCTCTTGGCTCTCAGTCTTGTAGCCTGCGAAAAAGCAACCTTTGTACAATATCAGGTTCGCAATAACGCTGCCACACCCATCATTATTTCCGGTGATGACATCATACATGCATGGCCTGTCTCTGATACGATATCACCCGGCACTACCAGCGTAATCGGTAGCTGGTCCAAACGGGGAATAACCAAAGATCTAATGCCGGCAACGCAGCAATTTGGGCAGTCGCTGCAGATTCGCCGCATCAATGGCGACACCGCAACAATTAACTGGACCGATCCGCAGCAGTGGTTGCAGGATTTAAATGATAACAGATCGGTTGTAACCCATACTTACCTGCTCATCATTACTGAAGCCGACTTCTAAACTTGACACAAGGCACCAATCAGGATTTGTAATCTATCTGTCATAAATGCTGCACTTACCGGCTGATGAGCAGCATAAATGAATCAGATGATAGCTACAGGACTGGCAATTCGTAAATTAGCATACTTTTTATCCATTCAACAACACCTATGCGTCTACTATTACTTACTTCGCTTTTGGTTGTCGGATTGTCCGCATCCGCACAGAACAACCCGATTCCTGCCATCCAACAGTACCTGTTTACACATGCTGCGGACTATGGATTGCAGGAAAACGACGTGACACAGCTGCAGATTACCGATGATTATGTGACGCAACACAATCAGGTACGACATGTGCATGTAGCGCAAGAGCTGGATGGACTGCGTGTCATCAATGGGGTGGCCAACATTACCATGCAGCATGGCCGGGTCGTATATGTAGCCTCCCGCCTGAAGGATCTCCCTGCCAAGGCACCGGGAATACGCCCGCTTCTATCGGCCCGTGAAGCCATACAGGCATTGGCCATACATACCGGTGTGCCATTAGAAGGATCCATCGAAAAATCAGCTACCCGCACCGACGGCACGCAGGTATTTGCGGCTGCGGAGATGGCCCTGGAGCCGATTACTGTTGAGCCCGTGTTTTGGGTGTCCGAAGAGAATGAGGTACACTTGTCATGGAGCGTAAGTCTGTACACCAAAGATGCGCAGCATTGGTATCATGGCATTGTGGATTCCCGCACCGCTATGGTGCTGGAGCTGAACGACTGGGTGGTGCGTTGTACACATGGCGCCCACGGTCATTTGCCGCAGCACAACCACCTCTCCCCTGCCGCCTCCCTCGCAGCCCCTGCTGCGCCGGCTACTCCGGGAGCCGCAACAGGCAGCTACCGGGTTTTTGCGTTGCCACTGGAAAGCCCTGTACATGGTGCCCGTACGCTGGAGGTTAACCCTGCCGACTCGCTGGCCTCACCTTTCGGCTGGCACGACACCGACGGACAGGCCGGCCCTGAATACACCATCACCCGCGGCAACAATGTATTTGCCTACGAAGACCAGGCCAACAACAACGGACCGGGCTTCAGCCCCGACGGAGGTGCCACACTGCTCTTCGATCATCCCCTGAACCTCGCCAACGACCCACTCACCTATCAGGATGCAGCCATCACCAACCTGTTCTATGTAAACAACCGCATCCACGACATCGCCTACCACTATGGCTTCGATGAGGCCGGCGGAAACTTCCAGACCAACAACTATGGCCGCGGTGGTGAGGATGGTGACGAAGTACGTGCCGAAGCACAGGACGGCGGCGGCAACAACAACGCCAACTTTGCCACACCACCCGACGGCGGCAGTGGTCGTATGCAAATGTACCTGTGGTCGGTAGGTGCTTCCGGAGGCCTTACCATCAACGCTCCCGGCAACATCAGCGGCACATACGCCGCTACGGGTGCCGGATTTGGTGCACCCCTTCCTTCTACACCGATTACGGCGGACCTGGTGCTGGTGGATGACGCCACAGCACCCGACAGCAACGACGCCTGCGATCCCATCACCAACCTGAACCTAAGCGGCAGGATCGCAGTGATTCGACGTGGCAACTGCCCGTTTGTCGACAAGGTAGGCGCTGCACAGGCAGCGGGCGCTATCGCTGTTATCATGGTCAACAACATACCCGGTAACCCCATCACCATGGGTGGTACATCTACTACCATCACCATACCTTCGGCAATGATCAGCCAAGCCGACGGACAGCTGATCATCGACGCCCTGAAGAACGGTCAGACCGTCAACGGCTCGCTGTCCGGTCCTCCCGGTGGTGGCAGGCTCGATGGCGACTTCGACAACGGGGTAATCGTACATGAATATGGCCACGGTATCTCCAACCGCCTCACCGGTGGTCCTTCCGCTGCCAGCTGTCTGGGCAATGCCGAACAGATGGGCGAAGGATGGAGCGACTGGCTCACCTGTATGCTCACACTGGACCTGAGTCAAGCCAACCCGGTAAACAGACCCATCGGCGCCTACGTGCAAGGCAACCCTGTGAGTGGCCCCGGCATTCGTAATGCCTCCTACGACACCAGCTTTGCCGTTAACGACTACACCTATGGCGACGTCAACAATGGTACGCTGCTCACCCAGCCTCACGGTGTGGGTTTTGTGTGGGCTACCATGCTGTGGGATCTCACCTGGGCGTTCATGAACCAATATGGCATTGATGGCGATCTGGAAAACGGCACCGGTGGCGACGATATCGTGTTCCAGCTGGTGATGGACGGCATGAAGCTGCAGCCCTGCCAGCCAGGCTTCGTAGATGGGCGTGATGCCATCCTGCTGGCCGATCAACTCAACAACAACGGCGTCAACCAATGCCTCATCTGGGAGACCTTCGCCCGCCGCGGCCTCGGCTTCAGCGCCGACCAAGGCTCTACCGGCAGCAGAAGCGATCAGACAGAGGCCTTCGACGTGCCGCCACAGTGTCGACTGGCCACAGTACGGCCATCTGCCGACTTCACCGCCGATACAACGGCTACCTGTCGCGGCACCATACAGTTCACCGACCTGAGCACCAACATCGCGCAAAGCTGGGAGTGGGACTTCGGTGATGGCAATACCTCCATCGACCAAAACCCAGCGCACACCTACGCACAGCCCGGCTTGTATACGGTAACCCTGAAGGTGACCAACAACATCGGTTCCGACACCATCACCCGCACCGACTACATCGACTACAGCCTGCCGGCTATCCCTGTGGCAGACGTGGTTACCATTTGCATCGGCGATACTGCTGTACTTACCGCCACCGCATCAGGCCAGCCACAATGGTTGTCTGCCTCCGGCCAGGTATTGGGCAGTGGCGACACGCTTGTGGCAGGTCCGCTTACCGCCACCACCACCTTCCAGGTTGTAAACAGGGAAGGACTGCCTGTAGGGTTCGTAGGGCCACAAAACGAGACCATTGGATCCGGTGGGCAGCACAACACCGCTTTCACCGGCACGGTGGACTTTACCGCTCAGCAGCCACTGACCATCAAGACTGCCTATGTGAATGCCGGTAGCCCGGGCGTTCGTACCATCAGCTTGTGGGATGCCCATTCCGGCACAGGCAACGTGTTGCAGACCCGCAATGTGCCGATTACACAGACAGGACCGCAGCGCATCACCCTTGATTTTGACGTGCCCGGTGCAGGTGACTACAGCATCGGCCTCAGCCAGGCAGGACTGTACCGCAACAATAGCGGGGTGCAATATCCTTATGACATGCCGGGTGTGATGACCATTGTCGGCAGTTCGGCAGGTGCTGACTTCTACTATTACTTCTACGATCTGGAAGTGGAGCCGGAAGCATGCGTGAGCGACACCACCACTGTGGTAGCCACCGTAATTGACTCGGTGGATTTTGACTACACCATTACCCAGCTTCAGGTGGATTTTGTGGACAAGAGCGGCGCAACCGCAGGCTGGCAATGGGATTTCGGTGACGGCAACACCTCGTCGGATCCTACACCGACACACACCTACAACAGTGACGGCACCTACCGCGTTACGCTGACCATAGGCTCTTGCAGTCGCAGCTATGAAGTAGTGATCCGCACGAATGTAGGCCTTGACCAACCGGCACAGAACCCATGGCAGGCAGTGTTGCAGCC
>CAYYHM010000147.1:0-5111 GCA_964471795.1 uncultured Chitinophagales bacterium
ACCAGAAAGGTAAGATGGACAGAGCGATCATCATGCAGCTGGTGCGTTATCGTGATGTTGCCGAACTGCTGCACCATGCGCTGCCCGTCTTCTGCAAGCCGCCATGATGGTTTCAGGTAATGCCGCTCGATGGTCTCCACGTGACTACCCCGGTCATATTGCCGCACGTCACTCGTGTATAGCTTGTAGTCCAGCAGCAACGTCCTATCACGGAGGTAGTCGAAGTAGTACCTGAACTCCTGCTGCTCGAACAACTCCTCCCGGAAGTTGAGGCGAAACCCTTGCGCCGACGGCTGATTGAGGTGATAGAACACAGCCCCTACATAGTTGTCGGACTCCTTCAGCCTATGGTATTCTTCCTGCAGGAAGGTGAGCATCTCCGCCATCCGATAACTCTCCAGCCACTGCTGATAGCCCCGGCGGTCGGTAGCCTGCCGCTCCAACACCCCATGCCACACAGGTTGCCTCGACAAGGCGCCGGAAGATGCCGACTCCCTATCAAACAATCGCTTCAACAGTTGATCGATCCAACTCATATCTCCCTGTTAACGGTCATCAACCCTATGGTGTTCATCGCATTCATCCCACATATTCCAGAATGAACGGATTCTGCCGGCGCTCCTCCCCGATGGTAGTAGCCGGACCATGACCGCTGTACACGACAGTATCGTCCGGCAATGCCAGCATCTGATCCAGGATACTGCGCATCAGGGTATCATAATCTCCACCCGGCAGGTCAGTACGCCCTATCGACCGCTGGAACAACACATCACCGCCCACAACATACCCCTCTGCCGCATTATAGAAGGCCACATGCCCGGGTGCGTGCCCCGGCACGAACAGCACCTGCAACATGAGGTCACCCAGCGAGAGCACCTCCCCGGCTTCCACGAACCGGCTGATGGGTGGCGACACCTGCATCGGTACGCCATACGCCTCCGCTACCCGCGGTGCCGCTTCCAGCACCGGCACCTCCCCCCGGTGAGCCCACACCGGCAGCTGCCATGTTGCAGCCGCAAAAGCATTGCCGAAGATATGATCCAGGTGGCAGTGCGTGTTGAGGATGGCCACCGGCAGCAAATGACTGCTCTCGATGTATTGGCGCAACACATTGCGCTCATGACCCGTATAACACCCCGGATCGATGATGTAACACCGCTTGTCGTTGCTGTGCACTACGTACGTGTTTTCCTGGAATCCACTGAAGGTGAAGGTGGCAATACGAGGCATCCTTTGGCGTTTTATTGTCGTTTTCGTAGCTTGTGTGAACCTTTCACAAAGGTAGACTTTATCACAGTATGACCGTACCGCAACACACCCGTTACTGGCTGCCGGCTCTTCTCCTGATGGCCTGGGTGGCGGCATTTCCACAAGGCACCAACGTGGAGTTCGGCAAGAACCGCGTGCAGTACCACGATTTTACGTGGAGCTACTACCAGTCCGAGAACTTCGTCACCTACTATTACCTCGGCGGACAGGAGATCGGCAAGTTTGCTGCACGCCTCGCCGAAGAGGAGCTCCCCTCCATCGAGGGCATCCTCGACTATACCCTGAACGAACGGATCGAGATATTGGTGTACAACGACGTCACCGACCTCAACATGAGCAATATCGCCGTTGGCCTCAATGTCAACAACATCGGCGGTGTCACCAAGATCATCGGTAACAAGGTGTTCGTCCACTTCAACGGCAACCACCGCGACCTGCGGCGGCAGATCCGTGAAGGCATCGGTCAGGTCCTCGTCAACAACATGGTCTTCGGCGGCAGCCTGCAGGAGGTATTGCAAAACGCTGTACTCCTCAACCTGCCCCCGTGGTTTACGCTGGGCCTCGTATCGTACATCGGTGAGCGATGGAACGAAGACCTCGACAACCGCCTGAAAGACGGCATACGCAGCGGCCACTACCGCAAGTTCAACAAGCTGGAGGGCGAAGAGGCACGGCTGGTGGGGCATTCGTTCTGGTACTTCATCGAGGAGCGCAACGGCAAGGAGGCCATCCCCAACCTGCTATACCTCACCCGCATCAACAGGAGCCTGGAAAACGGCTTCCTCTTCGTGCTGGGCTACACCTATGCCGAGGCCATTCAGAAGTGGATGGCCTTCTATGAGAACCGATATGAGGTGGAGTCGTTGGGACAGGCCGCCTGGGCTACCGACAACGAACTTGAAGGCCGCTACTTCCGCAAGCGCGACTACCGGCAGGTGCGCCTCAGCCCGGCAGGTGACAAGGTGGCATTCGTGACCCACGAGCTGGGCCAGTGGCGGGTATATCTGCGCGACATCGCCACCGGCAACACACAAACACTGGTACGCGGTGGATTCAAGACCGTAGCCCTGGAGCGCGACAAGGGATATCCGCTCCTCGACTGGGATCCTGCCGGCCGCAAGCTCATCGTGTTCTACGAGAAACGCGACGTCATACAGATGATGACCTACGAACCGGAGACCGGCGAGAAGCAGGTGCGCAACCTGGAGAAGTTCCAGCGCATCAACAGCTTTGCCTTCACCGACAACCCTACCCGCATCGTGATGAGCGCCACCAACCGCGGGCAGAGCGACATCTACACCATGGACGTGCGGAGCACCACGGTACAAGCCGTTACTGCCGACCACTTCGACGACCTGCAGCCGGCCTGGCTATCGTTCGGCGACCGGCGGGGCATCGCCTGGGTGAGCAACAGACCTGTGCCGCGCACCGACATCGACAAGGGCGACAGCCTGCTGCCTACCGGCACCTATGATGTGTTCTTCCTCAACGAAATCGGCGACGGCGTCAACCAGGTGCTGCGCCTGTCCAACACACCCTCCCTCAACGAACGCATGCCCCTGCAGGCCGACAGCACCCACTTCGTGTTCCTGAGCCCGCAGAACGGCATCTACAACGCCTTTGCCGGCTACATCGACACCACCTTCTCCCACTTCCAGTACACCGTGTTCTTCCGAGATTCCACCCGCGTGTACCGCAACCTGGACATGGACAGCTGGCTGCCCCTGCAGACCGGCGTGGTGGACTCGTATGCCGTCACACGCATCCTCAAGGACACGGCCTACACCTTCCCCGCCACCAACTACGACCGCAGCATACTGGAGCTGGACATCCCACGTCCCACCGCATCGACCCCCGGATCGCTGGCACTGGTATACACAGACGGCCGCTACCGGATGCTGCCGCAGGTACTGCCCGATTCACTGTATGCCGGCATGGTGCCCGGCCTCACCAACACAGGATGGCGGCAGCGCACCCTCACGGAAGAGCGGTTGGCACGGATTGATGAGCTGACAAAACCGGGTGGCAAGCCGGCAGACACACCGCCACAGGAGCCCGGCTTCCTGTTCCAGAGCGAGTTTGCCGACAGCAGCGGCGGCGGCATCACCTTCTTCGGCGACGAGGAGCCTGCGTTCCTGCTATCACGGGTACAGCCCTACCGGGTGAAGTTCTCTACTGACTATGTACTCAGTCAGGTAGACAACTCCATCATCATCAACCAATACCAGAACTTTGCCGGCTATGGCCCCGTGTTCAGTCCGCCACCGGTTGGAGGCCTCATCACCCTAAGCATCAGCGACCTCATGGAAGACTACCGCTTCACCGGTGGCTTCCGCATCCCCACCACCTTCAGCGGTGGTGAGTACTTCCTCAAGTTCGAGGACCTGAAACACCGCCTCGACAAGCAGGTGATGTTCTACCGCCGCAGCGACCTGAGCGCCTACGACTTCCGGCCCTTTACCTTCAACGAGGTGCGCGCCCGGCAACATACCAACTATGGCGAACTGCAGCTGCGCTACCCCATCGACATCCTGCGACGGATAGCCCTCCGCACCGGCTACCGCCACTACCGGGTCAACTTCCTGTCGCAGGACCGCTTTAGCCTGGAGATCCCCAACTACACGGAAAACTGGATCAGTCTGGCGGCGGAATATGTGTATGACAACACCTTCGAGGTGATGCTGAACATCCTCAACGGCACCCGCTACCGCATCTATTACGAGTTCCAGCGGCAGTTCGACGTACAGGTAGATCCGGGCTTCAACCTCGACCTTAACCTGGGCACCATGCATGTGGCCGGCTTCGACATACGCCACTACCAGCGCCTCCACCGACAAATCGTATGGGCTACCCGCTTCGCCGGCGCTACCACCTTCGGCAGCAGCAAGATGGTGTATTACCTCGGCGGTGTCGACAACTGGCTCGTTCCCCGGTTCGACAGGGACGTGGAGGTGAACTTCGACAATGGCTATGCCTTCCAGACACTGGCTACCAACATGCGGGGATTCCGGCAAAACATCCGCAACGGCAACAGCTACGGCGTATTGAACACCGAGATACGCGTGCCCGTGTTCACCTACCTGTTCAACACACCCATCCGCAGTGAGCTCATCCGCAACTTCCAGGCCATCGGGTTTGGCGACATCGGCACGGCGTGGGAGGGCATTTCCCCCTTTGCACAGGACAACCCCTTCAACACGGAGGTGCTGGAACGCGGACCTGTGCGGGTGTCTACCCAATACTTCCGCAACCCCATCGTGTCCGGTTTCGGCTTCGGTTTCCGCACCACGCTCTTCGGATATTTCGTGCGGCTGGACAGGGCCTGGGGTATCGACAGTGGCAGTTTGCAGGATCCGCTGTGGTATTTGTCACTAAGCCTCGATTTCTAAGTACATTTAGGGTGTGAAGAATACCACCACGGCACACCTGGCGCTACTGGCGGCCAACCTCATCTATGGGGTCAACTATACCATGGCCAAGATCGCCCTGCCGGACTATGTACAGCCCTTCGCCTTCATCGTCATCAGGGTGTCGGTAGCTATGGCGCTGTTTTGGGTGGTGTGGCTGTCGTTTGTACGGGAGCGGGTGGAACGGAAAGACATCCTGCGGCTGATGGCTTGTGGACTGTTCGGTGTCGCCGCCAATCAGTCACTCTTCTTTTTGGGGCTGGCCCGCACCACGGAGATCAACGCTTCACTCATCATGATCACCACGCCCATCCTGGTGTTGGTGCTGTCGCATTTTCTATTGAAGGAACACATCAACTTGCAGAAGGTGCTGGGCATCCTGCTGGGCGCTGCCGGTGCTTACATGCTCATCGGCAAGGGCAAGCTGGCCATCCA
>CAYYHM010000148.1:0-5087 GCA_964471795.1 uncultured Chitinophagales bacterium
TTATCTTTCGGATTCAATTGTTTTTCCGCATGTCCTTATTCTGGATCGTCATCATCATTGCACTGGGTTTGCTGTTTTTGTTCGTGGAGCTGTTCCTCATTCCCGGATCGGCACTCGTGGGCATACTCGGAGTGGTGGTGGCCGGTGTGGGCGTGTTTCTGGCCTATGACGGCTATGGCATGGCAACCGGCAACATCGTGTTGCTGGGTACGGTTGTGGCGGTCATCACGATGGTGGTCACCGGTCTGCGGCGTATCAGCCGCCTGAAGTGGGCC
Organism: uncultured Chitinophagales bacterium; assembly: GCA_964471795.1. Taxonomy (GTDB): domain Bacteria; phylum Bacteroidota; class Bacteroidia; order Chitinophagales; family S012-47; genus CAJXXO01. The sequence continues at coordinate 276 of CAYYHM010000148.1, forward strand.
GATAAGGAAACCATCGACACCCGGGTGAACGTGCTGGAAGACGTGCCGGTGCAGGTCGGCGACACAGGCACTGCCTTCACCACCCTGCGACCCAACGGCACGGCCATCATCGGCGGTCACCGCCTCGAGGTCTACTCCGTGGGCGAATACATCGACAAGGACGAATCTGTCGAAGTAACGAGCATCACCTCCAGCCACATCTATGTAAAACCTATCAACTCATAAGCATATGGACCAATCACTTCCCTTGATCATCGGCATCGTTATCCTCATCGTACTGGTGATCTTTCTGTTCGTTTTCATGAGCATCCTCAACCTGTGGATCAACGCGCAGCTCAGCGGCGTGCGCATCAGTTTCATACAGCTGGTATTCATGCGCTGGCGTAAGGTGCCGCCGGCAGTCATCGTAAAGGCCATGATCACGGCTACCAAGGCAGGCATACCGGTTACCCGCAATGACCTGGAGGCCCACTACCTCGCCGGTGGCAACGTACCGAGCGTGATCAATGCGCTGGTGAGTGCCGACAAGGCCAACATAGAGCTGGTGTTCAAGTCAGCCGCCGCCATCGATCTGGCCGGCCGAAACGTGTTCGATGCCGTACAGCTGTCGGTAAACCCACGGGTGATCGAGTCGCCACCCGTAGTGGCTGTTGCCAAGGACGGTATTCAGCTCATCGCCAAGGCGCGTGTTACCGTTCGTGCCAACATCAAGCGACTGGTGGGTGGTGCCGGCGAAGAGACCATCCTGGCACGGGTAGGTGAGGGCATCGTTACCTCCATCGGTTCTGCCAACTCCCACAAGCAGGTGCTGGAGAATCCGGACACCATCTCCAAGCTGGTGCTCGCCAAGGGCCTCGACTCAGGTACAGCCTTCGAGATCCTCTCCATCGACATCGCCGACATCGACATCGGAAAGAACATCGGTGCAGAACTGCAGATCGACCAAGCCAATGCCGACAAGAACATCGCACAGGCCAAGGCTGAAGAGCGCCGCGCCATGGCCGTAGCCCTGGAGCAGGAGATGAAGGCCAAGGCGCAGGAAGCCCGCGCCAAGGTAATCGAAGCAGAGGCAGAGGTGCCGCTGGCACTGGCCGAAGCTTTCCGCAATGGCAACCTAGGCGCCATGGACTACTATCGCCTGGAAAACATCAAAGCTGACACCAGCATGCGCGACAGCATCGCCAAACCCGGCGGTAAGTCGCAGACAGGGGACACCAAGAACAAGTAACCCTGTAGCTACCCATAAAACTGTCTGCCCCGGCCACCACCGGGGCAACTTTTTATAGGGTTGAAGCATTATCAGGGAAATCATGAGCATGAAACATTGGATCATGGGCTGTGTATGGCTGCTGTCACTCAGCGCCTGTGGGCAGTCCGACCGTACTTCATCCAACACACAAACCAGCTTTCCCATGAAAAAGACCGACGCAGAATGGCAACAGATCCTGTCACCCGAAGCCTATAGGGTGCTGCGGGAAAAAGGCACAGAACGCGCCTTCACCGGCAAGTACTACGACCACCACGAAACGGGAACCTACGTATGTGCAGGCTGTGGGCATCCTTTGTTCGCCTCGGAAACGAAATACGAGTCAGGCTCAGGGTGGCCCAGCTACTACAAGCCGATCGACAGTGGCGCCGTTACAGAGATCATTGACAGAAGCCATGGCATGATTCGCACAGAGGTGGTGTGCGCCAATTGTGGTGGTCACCTGGGTCACGTGTTCAACGACGGACCTCGACCTACCGGCTTGCGGTATTGCATCAACAGCTTGTCGCTGGATTTCGATAAGAAATAAGGCCGAAAGGCTGGGTTACTGACCCGCCCGCGCTTTCATCTGCTCCTCAAATTCCAGGAATCCTTCCATCTGCTCCACACTCAGGCGCTTGCCGATGATGGTGAAGTTGCTGTCCAGGATGTACACGGTAGGCGTACCGCGCACGTCATACACGTCACGGAAGGGATCCTTCATCTCCAGGTCGATGGCATTCGTCCAGTCCTGCAGGTTTTGCTCCGCGATGAAGGCGTCCCAGTGGTTGCGTGTCAGCTCAACCGACAGGGCAAACACCTTCAGGTTGTATTTCTCCTTCCACTCCTGGTACTTCTCGTGTAGTACGGGTGTCTCCTTCTTGCAGTGTCCACAGTCAGCATCGTAGATCCACAGCACCAGGTAATCGAATTCCGTCATGCCATACAGTGACACCGGGTTGCCCTGCGGGTCGAAGGCCTTGATGTCGGGAGCAGTTTTGCCGATGAGCAGTGGCTTCATCTTGGCGGCATCCTGCTGAATTCTTCGGAGCTGATCCTTGTCCACCCAGTCGGCTTCGCCGGACAGGTAGTACGTGTCGGCGAGGTGTACATACACCGCATCGAAGCCCATCAGTTCGCGCTTGGCGTATTTGTTGAGCAGCCACGCCAGCGTGTACTTGAACATCTCCTGATTCTCCCGGGTGGCAGCCAACAGTTTGTCGCCCTCGGCGATGATGGTGTCCGGGTGTTGTACCAATATCTTTTCGATGAACTGCTTCAGCTTTTGCTCATAGATCGGTGTCCGCAGCATCCGTTCATCAGTAAGGTCCACCTTGTCCCAGTAGTGATCCTTGTAGTACAAATACGGATACAGGGAGTCCACCTCACCGGTCACCGGGTTGATGGGATCCTTAACCTCCGGATCCTGCAGCGACAGCAGGAACTTGGCATAGAACAGGGTAGGGTAGTTGTCGATGATTTGCTGGCGGTAGGCTTTTACTTTCGAGTCGATGGACGCCATCTCCTGCTGCAGGATGGCGGCACTGTCGGGCTGAGAGGCTTTGATCTGTTCCAGCCGCTGATTCATGGCCATGTAGGCTTCCTTCTGACTGCTGATGAAGTTGAGGTCACCGAAGAAGATGTCGTTTTCCTGTGAGCCAGTCACCACCATGTTCTTCACAAAATCGGGGCCTTTGGTACGCAGGGAGAACTGTTGATCGTCGCCGATCAGGAACTCGAAATAGCTCTGTGAAGGCAGCACAAGGATGTAGATGCCACCCGGCAGGAGTGTATCACCGGACAGGATGATCTGGCCGCTGCTGTTGATGGGCAGGGTGTCTGCTACCAGCTTCTGGGCGCCATAATGATAGGCCAGGATGGCGGTAGTATCTTTCTCACCATCGATTTGTATGGTGATGTTGTGTCCAGGTTGTGCCCAGGTGGCCATTGTAGTCAGAAGCGCAACTGTCAGGGTCATCCACTGCATGGTCTTTCCAGTTTTGATTGATGGATAAAATTAGGTACAAGAATCGGGCCTGAATGAACCGTATTACCGATTAACAAGTTTTTATCGTCTAAACAAACGTTGGCATGGTCTGTTTGATGAGGCAAAGGCAATACTGATGCACGTTCTGGAAACCACACAAAGACTACCGATTACCCTTGCTGAGGCATGGGACTTCTTCAGTAATCCCAACAATCTGGCACTGATTACTCCGCCGGATATGGGTTTCGAGATCACTTCCGAGCCATTCCACCGTATGTATGCCGGTATGATCATTACCTACCGGGTTCGGCCCATGCTACGCATCCCTGTGCGCTGGGTCACCGAGATTACCCACGTGCAGGAGCCCAACTTCTTTGTGGATGAGCAGCGCTTCGGGCCCTATCGGTTGTGGCACCACAAGCACTATTTCACCGAAATTCCCGGCGGCGTGGAAATGAAAGATGTGGTGCACTACAAGGTGCCTTTCTGGCCCCTTAGCGAGGTAGCGCAGCACTTGTTTGTACAAAAACGGTTGGACGATATTTTCTCGTTCCGCTACAAGGCGCTGGAAGAGCGCTTTGGCACGATGCCTGCCAAGTAGGTAACACTTGTACAAAAGATGATGCAAGATGATCAGTTTCTTGCGTAAGAAATTTTGTAATTTGAGTTCGAAAATGACGACCCCACGATGACTTGTCTGATCATAGATGATCAAAGAGACGCCCGTAGGGTGTTAGAGCTGTTCTGTGAGCATACAGGATGGTTTACGCAGGTCATTTCTATGGACAATGCCATTGAGGGGTACAATTACCTGACCCGTCATTCAGTGGACATCGTGTTTCTGGATGTGCACATGCCGGAGTTAAATGGTCTGGAGCTCTTGAAGAGCCTCAGCAAACCGGTCAACGTCATATTCACTACCTCCGATCGGGACAAGGCTATCGACGCATTCGAGTACCATGCCCTGGACTACATCATCAAGCCCATTAGCTACGTGCGTTTCCTGAAGGCGGTCAATCGGGCACAGCTGTTGATCAACCTGCAGAAGAAGGCCAACGGCAGTATGGATACGGACCTGGATGTCCTGTTTGTGAAGGATGGAAACAAGTTGATCAAGCTGGCCGTGCAACAGATACTGTACATTGAGGCCAGGGGCGACTATGCCGCCTTACATACGGAAAACAAGTCCTACCTGATCCATACGTCCCTGAAGGGTATTGCCGATAAACTCACTGCTGACGTGTTTGTGAAAGTACACCGCAGCTATATAGCCAACCTCCGCCACATCAACGACATCGATGATCAAACCATTCTGGTAGGTTCGCACCGCATCCCTCTAAGCAAAGCCAAGCGCGATCTGCTGCTGAAGCAGCTCCGGGTGGTGTAGCTTGCGGTCAATCGCATAGATGCAGGTGAGTTGATAGAGGATTAGGCCAAAACTGTTTGTGAGCATCCCTACATAGCGTTGACCAGTTTACGCTTTAATTCCTCTGAAAAATACGCCTCTTCTTGAGACGGGTTCCTGTTGTAAGCATCTTTCTTCGCTTCTAAACCGGTCAACCTATTTCAGGGACAGACA
>CAYYHM010000149.1:0-5084 GCA_964471795.1 uncultured Chitinophagales bacterium
TGGCTTTCCAAAGCCTCGCAATGGGTCAATTGTACACCTTCGACATTCAGGATCCGTCTACCTATACCATCACCTGCGGCACCACCACAGGTGCCTATTGGGGTGTAAAGAACGATCGCTGCGAACTAACCACTACCGCTACTTACATCAATTCTGGCTGTTTCGCCGGTGATAGCGTAACTGTTCCACTGAAGCTGGTTATCAACCAATCTGGTCAGTTGAGCTGTCAGGATTCAGCCTACATCTGTTATTCCTATGACAATGTAAACTGGCTGCCACTGGATACCATCATCGGTTGCAATCAAACAGCTAACCTTCCCTACTTCTATTACCCGGTTATCCCGAACAACTCCAACTTCCGTTTCCGGGTATTCTTTGAGAACAGTGCAAAAAACGACTGGTGGCAGGTGAAGGATGGCGACATCGTGATCAACGATCCGTGTATCCTGCTCTCCTTGGAAGTTGATCCCATCATCTCCGGAACGGCTGCTGCAGCAGGTAACCTGATTACCGTAGATAACCTGACAGATTTTAGCGAAGGCACAACCTTCCAACTGGAGCGCAGCACCGATGGTGAGCATTTTGTGCGGGTTGGTCAATCCATGTGGGATGGCGATATTGCATCATCCATTGAGTTGCTCGATCCTCAGCCTAGCCGTACTACTTATTACAAGGTAACCGCCATCAACACCGAGGGCGATCGCGCTTTTTCTGATATCATCGCTGTTGACAGAGATGTATGGTCTGAGGCCACGTTCACCATGTCGCCCAATCCGGCTACACAAATGGTGAACCTGCAGGTTTCCGGAGAGGAGAAGGTTACCTATCGCCTGATTAACATGTCTGGTCAGGTGATACAGTCCGGCTGCATGGCAGGACAGGGACAACTGGATGTTTCTGCAGTGCGTGCCGGTGTATACTTTGTATGGGTAGAAGGCGCGCAGCAGACATGGAAAGAAAAACTGGTGGTTTTACACTGATTTACCCAACGTTTTTCTACTTGATTCGTATAAATCAGTACAAGCCTTGCCATGAAAAAGGCGCTGATCATATGGTTCTTGTGGAGACTGGTGACACCAGGTGTTTTACCCGCCCAAACCATCTATGAGCTGGATCTGGCAGATCCGACCACCTATGAGGTGACATGCTACAGAATCCTCAATCCATCACACTGGACCGTAACCAACGACTCTTGCAGTCTGTACACACCATTGTTTCCGGTTTCTTCCAGTTGTGTGTCAGACTCCACCTTGCACATTCCCGTTATGCTGCGTATCAATCAAAGTGGCAACCTGTGGGCTACGGAATATGCCAATATCCATTACTATCAGGAGGGCAATTGGTTGTTGCTGGATAGCATTGTAGGTAACCTTGAGACAGCCAATCAGACCTATCTATATGAGATACCTCACCACACAGGAGATCTGTTTGGCTTGCGGGTCACTTTCGTGTCACGCCACAATACCCACGACTGGCAGCTCAGTGACGGAGACATAATTATCTATGATCCATGTGTAAGTCTGCTACCGATAGCGGATGAGCTGACAGTGCAGCCTATAGCTGAAGGCGCACTGGTTACCTGGTGGTGGCCGGAGGATCCCGGGCTGGAATGGGTGGAGCTGCTGGCAGGCCCCACTCCGGATGATCTGGCAAGCGTGGCTTTGCCTGCCGTACAGACCGATTCCCTCACAGGCAAGCTATACCGCTGGTTGATGACAGCCATTGATCAGCCGCTCTATGTACAGGCATTGGGTAACTCCTACAATGGGGATGAAGTGCTTTCTGATATTGTGTTGGTTACTCCGGTTGTAGAGCAGGTGCACATCTGGCAGGAGCGGTCAACCGCACAGCCTACCGTGTGGGTAGCTTCCGACTGGGCGGGTGATGCTTACCTAAGGCTGGTAAATATGGCCGGCGCTACGATAGCTCAGGAAATTATCCGATTGGAGAAAGGGCATCAGTTGATAACACTACCTGCACCCCTACCTGCCGGTGCCTATCTAATGCTGCTTGAGTTGCCCAGAAAGCGGGTAGTATCTACTATTATCTTGTAGTTCGATGGCCTGTCACCTTGGTTTTGATGGCTTGTTGAAACTGATCGTCCGTTGTTGCCTGCTGGCATGACGGTTCACATCCGCAGACCGGAGGTTTTCGTGCTTAGTACTTCGGCCGGTAACCCGCTCCCGCCACATCCGAAAACTGGAGGCCTTCATCTCCCGGCGCATCAGCCGGATTACCTCAGATTCCGACAGTCCGAACTGCTGTTGGATAGCCTCGAATGGCGTGCGGTCTTCCCAGGCCATTTCAATGATGCGGTCTATCTCTTGTGGTGTCATAACGGAAGATAACACCCACTACTGGGTTTGGTTTGGTTCATACGCCATGTTCCAGTCGCTTGTCAAAGTACTGGCAGAAAGCACATGCCTCTCCAGCTGGCGGTGCTTCCGGTAGTTGCAGGGTGGCATGAGCGGCTTCAATGGCAGGCAATACCCAGGAGGTATCTGTAGACACAGGCAGTAAATACATCTCGAAATCCAGTCGCCCTTCAAAGTCGGTTCGGTCAAGTATGGCTTTTGCGACCAACAGGAATGCGGTGCGATGCACGGGGAATCCTTGCTGCTCCAACAGCCATCGATAAAATCCCAGCTGCCGTTTGTATTCCGGATACACGAGCTTATCCGGTGAAGATGGCTGGCTGCCGGTTGCTTTGTAGTCTACCACGGTGAGGGTCGGGAAGGGGTCCTGAATGGTTTTGGTGTCCACCCAGATGTCGTCCACGCCTCCAAACATGGTCCACCCCAAATGCGGCAACGAGGCTTCTACGCCTTTGAACGCATTTGTCCAGGTGGACATTTGTGGATGATGCAGGGGAACCATCTGCAGACCATGTTCCTGCATGACCGGATGGGGGAGTTGCAGTCGTCGGTAATAGTCGAACTCGCGCTTCAGCAACTTGTCAATGGCATTATTCAGGGTAAATGGATATCCGGGAGGTTGCTTGATGCCTGCTGTCTGCTCCAGATAGAAGCAGCGTGGGCAGTTCAGAAACAATTCTATCCTGCTGCGGCTGTATCGGTTTGTCTGTTTGCCTGACTTCATTTCTCAAAACTAACAGAACCAATCCGTACCTATCGGGTTATGGTCAAATGGCAGATATTATCGTAACAGGAAAGGTAGTCACCCTAGTCTATCGGCTCAGGGTTTCTGCATCGGGCGCCATCATAGAAGATGTGACTGCCGCCTATCCATTCCGGTTCTTGTATGGATCCGGCAAACTGCTGCCGGCCTTCGAAGCGCGTTTATTGGGATTACATGCTGGTGATAAGTTTTCTTTCCGGCTGCCACCGGAAGAGGCGTATGGCCCGCATGACGAACGCGAGGTAATTGATGTACCACTGGAAGTGTTTACCAACAGTGATCAAAGCCTGTCGGAGATGCTCAGGCTGGGTTATTTCCTCACGTTGACAGATGCACAGGGTAGACAGCGAGTGGGTAAGGTGATGGCCATTGGCGGTGAATCGGTTCGGATGGACTTCAATCATGAGATGGCGGGTCAGTCCCTATACTTTGATGGCACAGTGTTGGACATACGAACCGCTTCGTCAGAGGAATTGGCCTTAGGACGGCCCATGATGTAAGATGATGCTAATCATCGGTCGTTTGCGCTGCTGCAGCTAATTTGCTGTAAAATCCAAACTATGATTCAGCCAATGAGAATAGCCACGTTGGTGGTGCTTGTATTATCGCTGGTAGGCACACATCTGCTGGCAGGAGGCACTACCACCTATAGTTCTGAATACACAGCCTATGTTACCATCAAAGTAAAGGAGGCGCAGCAGGTAGACTGGTCGGCTGTGGAGCAACAGTTGTCTGCCTACACTGATATCGAAATCGACTTCTTGTGCCGGCAGTCAGGGATTATGGTGTGGCGTATTGTCCATACCATGTTTTCTGAGGAGGCCGACATACAAGTATTGGTGCGAAACCGACTGACATCGGTTCTCCTGCCGGACCAATTCACGGTGCTGGACATATATGTGGCTGTGAGCCCGGCAGAAGGTAACTGCTGATTTATGGATGCAGCTGTGTTTTTACTTCGCCCAGGAGCCATGATGGTTTCTTCACTCGCTGCACTCCAAACTGGCCGATGACCTGTTTTTCTATGTGGTTGATGGCCTGCTGAATGTCATCCGTAATCAGCAGCAGGTTAAGGTCTTTGGGGGATATGGTTCCTTCCTGTTCCATGAACTTCAACATCTCAATCAGATGATGCCAATAGGCTGTACCCATCAATACGATTGGGAACTGCTTGATCTTGCCTGTTTGAATCAGCGTGATGGTTTCGAACAACTCATCCATGGTGCCGGCGCCACCGGGAAGCACTACAAAGGCATAGGAATATTTCAGCAGAATCACTTTTCTAACGAAGAAATAACTCATAGCCACAAACCGGTCCAGGTATGGGTTGGGATGCTGCTCATGCGGCAACTCGATGTTGCAGCCTACCGATAGGCCACCTGCATCTCTGGCTCCCCGATTGGCTGCTTCCATGATGCCTGGTCCACCACCGGTCATGATGGTAAATCCCAACCGTGATATGCCGGCGCTTACCTCCCTGGCCATATTATAGTAGGGGTGGTCTTCCTTGAACCGGGCTGAGCCGAATACAGTAACACAGGGCGGCAGGAAGTGGAAAGCCCGGAATCCATTCAGAAACTCCCACCCAATCCGGAAAATGGAGAGGAATTCAGTTCTTCTGCGATGCGGTCCATCTAGGAAATACCCTTCGTGGTTGTTGTGTTTGGGCGGAGGTGTCATGGGATATGCTTTCTTGTAAATATACGGCAGGCAACAGTCAGATGCACGGAAAGTATATCAAAACAATCATATACCGGTAGATGACGGGCGAAAAAAATTTTTACTAATCTTGCAGGGACACAACCACAACATCATGGAAGTAGAAGGCAAGGTAATACAGGTAATGGAACCGGTTACGGGACAGGGAAAGAATGGTACCTGGCGGAAGCAAGAATTCGTGATTGAAACATTTGCGGAATATCCCAAGAAGATCTGCCTTACCATCT
>CAYYHM010000150.1:0-5082 GCA_964471795.1 uncultured Chitinophagales bacterium
AGATGGTAAGGCAGATCTTCTTGGGATATTCCGCAAATGTTTCAATCACGAATTCCTGCTTCCGCCACACACCGTTCTTTCCCTGTCCGGTTACCGGTTCCATCACCTGGATGATCTTGCCTTCTACTTCCATGACTTTGTACTTAAGTTCCTGCAAGATTAGCAAAAATTTTTTGCCTGAGTCGCCCCGCTATATGTTTGTTTTTATATGAATATTACTCAATTCATCATCGTCTGACGTATCTTTAAGGGAAAGACAATCTTATGGCTCCTCCACCCAAACACGACAACCAAGAAGGGTACTTTCTGGACGGCCCACATCGCCGAAGAGCAGAATTCCTTTCTATCTTCCGCATAGGATGGGAATTCCTGAAAGGATTCAGGGCGTTCCACTTCCTGCCACCTTGTGTCACCGTTTTCGGGTCTGCCCGATTCAAGGAAGATCATCCCTATTACAACCTGGCCCGGGAAGTGAGTGCCGGTGTATCAAGGCTGGGATTCACCATCATGACCGGTGGCGGCCCCGGCATCATGGAAGCGGCCAACAGGGGCGCCCGGGATGCCGGTGGTTTGTCGGTGGGCTGCAACATTGAGCTGCCGCATGAGCAGCATCCCAACCCATACCTGGACAAGTTCGTGGCGATGCGGTATTTCTTCGTACGGAAGGTGATCCTCCTGAAATATTCCTATGCCTTCATCGTGTTGCCCGGAGGGGCCGGCACTATGGACGAATTGTTCGAGACCATTACGCTGATTCAAACAGGCAAGATCAAACAGTTCCCCATCGTACTGATGGGTACAGCCTACTGGCATCACTTGATCGAGATGCTGCATTATATGGAGCAAGAAGGTACGATCTCCCCAAAAGACCTGGATCTGTTGCTGATAACGGATGACATTCAGCAGGCCATCAAACATATAGAAAAACAGGTCATCGGCCAATATGGAGTGCAGCGAGTGAAGAAACCATCATGGCTCCTGGGCGAAGTAAAAACACAGCTGCATCCATAAATCAGCAGTTACCTTCTGCCGGGCTTACAGCCACATATATGTCCAGCACCGTTAATTGTTCCGGCAGGAGAACCGTGGTCAGTCTGTTTCGCACCAACACCTGAATGTCTGCCACCTCGGAAAACGACGTGTGGACAATGCGCCACACCATAATCCCTGACTGCCGGCACAGAAAGTCGATTTCTAAGTCAGTAAACGAGGACAATTGTTTCTCCACCGCCGACCAGTCTACCTGATGTGCGTCTTTTACCTTGATGGTGACATAGGCTGTGTATTCAGAGCTGCAGGTTGTTGTACCTCCTGCCAGCAGTTGAGTGCCCAACAAGAGAAATGTGGACACTAATAATATGGCTATTCGCATGGGCTGATACATGGTTTGGATTTGAGGACAAAATAGTAGCCAACACGCAAAAGCCCTATGATAATAATCATATTAGCCAATCGGTCGACCCAATGCCTGCTCCTCCGGTGAAGCCATTCGAACCTCCAATACGGTTCCTTCAAAAAACAATGACTGGCCGGCCATCTCATGATTGAAATCCATCCGAACGCTCTCGCCGCCGATGGCCAACACCTTCCCGACACGTTGCCGGCCCTGCGAATCTGTCAAGGTGAGAAAATAGCCAAGCCGGAGCATCTCCTGTAAGCTTTGGTCGCTGTTGGTGAACACCTCCAGCGGCACATCTATCACTTCACGCTCATCATGACCTCCATATGCCTCATCCGGTGCCAACCGGAAAGAAAACTTGTCCCCGGCATGCATTCCCAACAGACGCTCTTCGAAGGCCGGCAGTAGTTTACCTGAACCATACAAGAACCGAAAGGGATATGCCGGCGTAACATCTTCCAGTACTGCCCCTGATTCTGACACCCTGAGTCGATAGGCCAGGGTTACCACCTTACCTGAAATGATCATATCTGACATACTGGGATAACCCGATATGTCCGGATTGGTTCTGTTAGTTTTGAAAGATGAAGACAGGCAAGCAGACAAACAGATTCAGTCGGAGCAGGATAGAATTGTTTCTGAACTGCCCCCGGTGCTTCTATCTGGAGCAGACTGCAGGCATCAAGCAACCTCCCGGATATCCTTTTACCTTGAACAATGCCGTTGACAAGCTGCTGAAGCGTGAGTTCGACTACTACCGACGACTGCAACTCCCCCATCCGGTGATGCAGGAACATGGTCTGCAGATGGTTCCGTTGCATCATCCACAAATGTCCACCTGGACAAATGCGTTCAAAGGCGTAGAAGCCTCGTTGCCGCATTTGGGGTGGACCATGTTTGGAGGCGTGGACGACATCTGGGTGGACACCAAAACCATTCAGGACCCCTTCCCGACCCTCACCGTGGTAGACTACAAAGCAACCGGCAGCCAGCCATCTTCACCGGATAAGCTCGTGTATCCGGAATACAAACGGCAGCTGGGATTTTATCGATGGCTGTTGGAGCAGCAAGGATTCCCCGTGCATCGCACCGCATTCCTGTTGGTCGCAAAAGCCATACTTGACCGAACCGACTTTGAAGGGCGACTGGATTTCGAGATGTATTTACTGCCTGTGTCTACAGATACCTCCTGGGTATTGCCTGCCATTGAAGCCGCTCATGCCACCCTGCAACTACCGGAAGCACCGCCAGCTGGAGAGGCATGTGCTTTCTGCCAGTACTTTGACAAGCGACTGGAACATGGCGTATGAACCAAACCAAACCCAGTAGTGGGTGTTATCTTCCGTTATGACACCACAAGAGATAGACCGCATCATTGAAATGGCCTGGGAAGACCGCACGCCATTTGAGGCTATCCAACAGCAATTCGGATTGTCGGAATCTGAGGTAATCCGCCTGATGCGCCGGGAGATGAAGGCCTCCAGCTTTCGCATGTGGCGGGAGCGGGTTACCGGCCGAAGTACCAAGCACGAAAACCTCCGGTCTGCGGATGTGAATCGTCATGCCAGCAGGCAACAGCGGACTATCAGTTTCAACAAGCCGTCAAAACCAAGGTGACAGCCCATCGAACTACAAGATTATAGTAGATACTACCTGCCGTCTGGGCAACTCAAGCAGCATCAGATAGGCGCCGGCAGGTAGTGGTGCAGGTAGTGGAACCATCTGATGCCCTTTCTCCAATCGGATCATTTCCTGAGCTATCGTAGCGCCGGCCATATTGATCAGCCTTAGGTAAGCATCACCTGCCCAGTCGGAAGCTACCCACACAGTAGGCTGTGCGGTTGACCGCTCCTGCCAGATGTGCACCTGCTCTTCAACCGGAGTAACCAACACAATGTCAGAAAGCACTTCATCCCCATTGTAGGAGTTACCCAATGCCTGTACATAGAGCGGCTGATCAATGGCTGTCATCAACCAGCGGTATAGCTTGCCTGTGAGGGAATCGGTCTGTACGGCAGGCAAAGCCACGCTTGCCAGATCATCCGGAGTGGGGCCTGCCAGCAGCTCCACCCATTCCAGCCCGGGATCCTCCGGCCACCACCAGGTAACCAGTGCGCCTTCAGCTATAGGCTGCACTGTCAGCTCATCCGCTATCGGTAGCAGACTTACACATGGATCATAGATAATTATGTCTCCGTCACTGAGCTGCCAGTCGTGGGTATTGTGGCGTGACACGAAAGTGACCCGCAAGCCAAACAGATCTCCTGTGTGGTGAGGTATCTCATATAGATAGGTCTGATTGGCTGTCTCAAGGTTACCTACAATGCTATCCAGCAACAACCAATTGCCCTCCTGATAGTAATGGATATTGGCATATTCCGTAGCCCACAGGTTGCCACTTTGATTGATACGCAGCATAACGGGAATGTGCAAGGTGGAGTCTGACACACAACTGGAAGAAACCGGAAACAATGGTGTGTACAGACTGCAAGAGTCGTTGGTTACGGTCCAGTGTGATGGATTGAGGATTCTGTAGCATGTCACCTCATAGGTGGTCGGATCTGCCAGATCCAGCTCATAGATGGTTTGGGCGGGTAAAACACCTGGTGTCACCAGTCTCCACAAGAACCATATGATCAGCGCCTTTTTCATGGCAAGGCTTGTACTGATTTATACGAATCAAGTAGAAAAACGTTGGGTAAATCAGTGTAAAACCACCAGTTTTTCTTTCCATGTCTGCTGCGCGCCTTCTACCCATACAAAGTATACACCGGCACGCACTGCAGAAACATCCAGTTGTCCCTGTCCTGCCATGCAGCCGGACTGTATCACCTGACCAGACATGTCAATCAGGCGATAGGTAACCTTCTCTTCTCCGGAAACTTGCAGGTTCACCATTTGTGTAGCCGGATTGGGCGACATGGTGAATGTGGCCTCAGACCATACATCTCTGTCAACAGCGATGATATCAGAAAAAGCGCGGTCGCCCTCGGTGTTGATGGCGATTACTTTATAATAAGTAGTACGGCTAGGCTGAGGATCGAACAACTCGATGGATGATGCAATATCGTCATCCCACATGGATTGACCAACCCGCACAAAATGCTCACCATCGGTGCTACGCTCCAGTTGGAAGGTTGTGCCTTCGCTAAAATCTGTCAGGTTATCTACGGTAATCAGGTTACCTGCTGCAGCAGCCGTTCCGGTAATGATGGGATCAACTTCCAAGGAGAGCAGGATACAAGGGTCATTGATCACGATGTCGCCGTCCTTCACCTGCCACCAGTCGTTTGGTGCGCTGTTCTCAAAGAATACCCGGAAACGGAAGTTGGAGTTGTTCGGGATAACCGGATAATAGAAATAGGGAAGGTTGGCAGTCTGATTACAACCAATGATGGTATCCAGCGGCAGCCAGTTTACATTATCATAGGAATAGCAGATGTAAGCAGAATCCTGACAGCTCAACTGACCAGACTGATTGATTGTCAATTTGAGTGGAACTGTGACGCTATCGCCGGCAAAACAGCCAGAGTTGATGTAAGTAGCGGTAGTGGTGAGTTCGCAGCGATTGTTCTTTACACCCCAATAGGCGCCTGTGGTGACGCCGCAAGTGATGGTGTAGGTAGAAGGATCCTGAATGTCGAAGGTGTACAATTGACCCATTGCGAGGCTTTGGAAAGCCA
>CAYYHM010000151.1:0-5058 GCA_964471795.1 uncultured Chitinophagales bacterium
GCAGGCGTGGACACGGTAGTGATGGGCCGTTCTACCTATGAAACCGTACTGGGATTTGACGTGGAATGGCCTTATGCGGCTCAACAGACGTGGGTGGTAACTACACAAACCGATCTCCCCACGCCTACACCGAACACCGGGCTTATACATCAGGTGGATGCAGACACGATTCTGCAGCTAAGGGCTGCTTCAAAGAAAAACATTTGGCTGGTGGGCGGTGGCGAGGTCATCCGGGCATTCATGGCACTGGACAGTGTGGATGAGTTGATGGTAAGCCTGATACCGGTGACGATTGGCGAGGGCATTCCTTTGTTTCCACAAGTAAAGGAAACGAACTGGAAGCTCCTGAGTGTCACCCCATGGAAAAGTGGCCTTGTGTACTTGCATTACCGGCGTATGTAAACATCACTTTCCGTGACGCAGCTCTTTCACCGGCACGATCGTCTTCATCATCCCGAACACCACGGTAGCCTTGTCCTTGTTGATTTCCTGTACCACACCCAGTTGTTTACTCTTCACCAAATGCACAATATCACCCACCGCTAACGGCTTCGGCGGTTCTGCCTTGGCGTTCTCCCGCTGCTGCGCCTTCTGCTGTTTCTTCTTTGATTCCTTCTGCTTCAGCGCCTTGGTCTCCTCTTTTTCGCTACTGGTGACGATTTTCTTCAACAAGGCATCCTTATCGCGCGTCTTTTGCCAGAATGCCAGCAGGCTGTCGTATAGTTTTCCCTTCTCCACCAGCGCCTTGGTAGCCTCGTATTCCAGCTCGCGGGCTTTGGCCTGATACCTTGCCAGCTCACCTTTTGCCAGGTCGGTTTCGAAGCGCAGCACCTCCTGCTGTCGCTTCAGTTCCTCCTTCTGGCGGTTCAGCTCATTCTCTTTGGCCTGCAGCGTAACCAGCAAGCTGTCCAGCTTCACCTTGCGGCCATCTATCTTCTGCTTGGCATCGCGGATAATGGTCTTGGGTAGACCGATCTTGGTAGCCACCTCGAATGTATAGCTGCTGCCGGGCTTGCCCATCTGCAACACGTATTTGGGCTCCAGCGTGTGTTCATCAAACAGCATGGAACCGTTGATGAGTGCCGGATGCTTTTCTGCCATGATCTTGATGTTGGCATAGTGGGTAGTGACGATGCCAAACGCCTTGGTGCTGATCAACTCCTCGAGCATCGTCTCGGCCAGGGCACCCCCCAGCTCAGGATCGGAACCTGTACCAAACTCATCGATGAAGAACAAGGTATCCTTACCGCTGTGCATCAGGAAATGCTTCATCTTCAGCAAGCGGGAACTATAGGTGCTGAGGGCGAAGGCGATGGACTGGTCGTCGCCCATGTCCACGAACAACTTGCGGAACACCGTCATTCTGCTGTGCTCCTCTACCGGCACCGGCAGTCCGCATTGCACCATCAGCTGCAGCAGGCCTACCGTTTTCAGGCTGATGGACTTACCGCCGGCATTGGGGCCACTGATGATGAGCACCCGTTGGCGTGTATCCAGCGTTATCTGCTGCGGCACCACCTCCTTTCTGTTGCCTTTGCGCTGTAGCAGCAGCACGGGATGGTAGGCATTGATCAGCCGTAGCTGCCGCTCCGCCGACAGCATGGGCTTTACCGCCTGCAGGTCCATGGCCAACGACGCCTTGGCATGGGTGAAGTCCAGGAATGCCAATGCCTGCTCGTAAGACTGCAGAATGGGCTTGTAGGGCCGGATGAGGTCGGTGAGGGCCTTCAGGATGCGCATTACCTCTTTGCGTTCTTCCTCACGCATCTCGAACAAGGCATTGTTGATGGGCACCATGGAGGCCGGCTCAATGTACACGGTAGTGCCGTTTTCGCTCATCCCATGGATGGTGCCGTTGATCTGCCGCTTGTGCTCTGCCATCACTGCCAGCACGCGTCGCTCGTTGTAGAAGCTCTCATCAAAATCCTGCAGCCACCCCAGCTTGCGGTACTTCCCCAGGGCCTGATCGAAGGTCTTCCTGGCCTGTGTGGCCAGTACCCCCATCTCCCTCCTGATGGCGGCCAGTTCACGCGAGGCGTTGGATTTTACCAGTCCATTGGTCTCCACGATGGCATCGATTTCCTTCACTACTAGGTTAGCTTCCAGCAAATCGGCTACGATGTGGTGCAGTGCAGGATACAACTCCTGCTTGTCGCGGAGGAAACGGATGACACTCTCCCCGGTCTCTGCCAGCAGCCGCAACATGTTGAACTGCTTGCCATCCAGTACGCTGTTGGGTACACCCAGCAACTGGAGCTCCTTGGCTACCGGTGGCACATATACATCCGGAAAATACAACCCGTTGGATTTCACACTCACCAGCTCCATGGTCTGATCGAGCCAGCGGTGTATCTGCTCCAGATCGGAGGATGGCCGCACCTTACCGACCCAGTCCCTGGAGGCTTCCGTACGGCAATACCCCTCCACCCGCTCCAGCAGGAATGGCAATTCAAATTGTTCTACGGTCTCCTTCGGAAAGTAACGCACGGCTGCAAAGTTGATGAAACCGGTCCACGCCGGCACCGGAAGCCATTCCAACATCAACAGGTGATGTTCGGTTCAGCAGGTAGAAGAAAACCTCGACAATCAAGGCGCCACCTTGTTCTTTACCTCCTTGTCCAGAAACTCACTCATCTCCCACAACATGTGCAGGATGGACTCTCGACCTTGGTAGCTATGACTTTCATGCGGCAGCATCACCAGCCTGGATTTACCACCCAAGCCTTTGATAGCAGCAAACAATCGTTCGCTTTGCATCGGGAAGGTGCCGGGATTGTTGTCTGCCTCGCCATGGATGATGAGTAGTGGCTCGTTGATCTTGTCGGCATGGCTGAAGGGCGACATGTCGTAATACACCTCCGGTGAATCCCAATAGGTGCGTTCTTCACTCTGGAAGCCGAAGGGGGTAAGGGTGCGGTTGTAGGCACCACTGCGGGCGATGCCGGCAGCGAACAGGTCGCTGTGGGCCATCAAGTTGGCTGTCATGAAAGCACCATAGGAGTGCCCGCCAATGGCAATGCGGTTTCTGTCGGCAATCCCCATCTGCACCAGTGTATCAATGGCAGCAGCAGCATTGGCTACTAGCTGCTCACGGAAGTTATCGTTGGGCTCCACCTCTCCCTCGCCGATGATGGGCATGCTCACATCGTCGAAGATGGCATACCCTCGTATAACGAAATATAGTGGCGAGTACCATCCCAGGCGCAGGAACTCGTAGGGCGACCCCTGCACCTGACCGGCAGCAGCAGCACTCTTGAACTCATCGGGATAGGCCCACATCAACACCGGCAGCGGCCCATCGGCGGGCTGCCAGTCTGCAGGCAGATACAGGTTGCCCTTCAGTGCCAGCCCATCCGCACGGGTGTAGTTGATTACCTGCTTCTCGATACCCTGCAGCTGCGGGTACGGATGCGGGAAACCAGTCAGCGGCGTACTGGTTTTCTTCTTCAAATCGCGCAGGTAGTAGTTGGGCGCACTATCAACAGATTCCCGGCGGGTAACTACCAGCCCTTTGTCGATGCTGACCACAGCGACCGGCGTTTCATAGTACGGCGCCTCTGAGCGCCACAGCTCCTTTGTTTGACCCGTGTTGAGGTCAAACGAGCGGATGAATGGGCGATTACCTTCCGGAGAAGCTCCTGTCCCTGTGAGGTATAGCTCGCGGCCGTTCCTACCGGTAAGGAGCACCTCTTCCCCAAAGGCATTGGGAGCTGTAACAAAATTGCCGGGATCATTGTAACGGTCTTCCGAAGAGCGGTCGAACAGCACTTGCTTGCTGTCCGCATCATCCGGCTTGAAGCGTGAGGTGATCTCCCGACGGGTGGTCCACCACCATTCATTGGCAATGGCCAGCTGCCCATTACCCCAGGTAATACCCCCATACCTCAATTGGAACTTGATAGAAGGTGTGGGCACGCCGGTAAAGGGAGCTTCCAGCAGGAACAGCTGATCCCTATACTCGGCTTCAATGGCCGGATTGCCTTCGTCCAGTGCCTCTACCCAGGTAAGGGTAGCCGGCTTGTCGGCGCGCCAGCTGAAACTGCGTGGCCCCTTGCGGGTAGCACCGAAACCCTTGGGTATGTTGTCGGCAACAGGAATCTGTGCTATGGTAGCCACCACAGCACCGGCAGCATCAAACATCACCACTCGCTGGGCAAATCGGCTGTAAGGAACGATGTAGGAAAAGGGCTGCTCCACATAGGTTACCAGCACATAGTTGCCGTCCGGAGAAGGCGACATGCCGGCGATGATGCCACCCGTGCCAAAAGGAGACCGATTGCCGGTACTTACCTCCACACTGATGATGTCCGAGATGGTATGATGGGTAAAAACAGCTTCGTCGTGAGCATTCTGCAGCAAATCCTGATAGGTGCGCACGGGAGTACGTACACCGGTGGCTACCTGCACCACAGGACCTTCCGGTAACAGCGGTTCTACAGGCGCCTCTCCCCGTCCCTCCGGAACTGTTTTTACCAGCAGGCGCTTGCTGTCGGGCATCCAGGTAAAGGGGATACCGCCCATCACATCATTCACCAGTGCCGGCAACAGCTGCCGTGCTTCGCCTGTGGCTACTGGCACATACCACAACGAGTGTCCGGCTTCTTCTTCCAGGGTGAAGGCCGCGGCTTGGCCGTCCGGCGACCAGCTAACGTTTTGGATGCGGGCATTGGCAGGCAGACCAGACACCGATACCTGCTGGCCGGTGGCTATCTGCTGAAAGGTAAGACCAGTGTAGCTGCCCGCACGGCTTTGGCCATTGGTACGCGGGTTGATGCGCAGACCGCCCAAACGCAGCTCCGGCTGTGCGAGTTCTGCCAGATCAGGATAACCGGAGCGCTCGATGAGCACCATCCAATCGCCATCGGCATTCAACGACACCAACGGCGTCTGTGGGGCATTCACCAGATCTGCGATGGGTTGCGGGGGCACCTGATAGCCGGTGGGTGACTGAGCGGCAAGGTTGAGAAACACAAAACCGGCCAGGATTGCAGCAAAGAACTTCATGTGGATAGGCTTATGATGAAAAGAGGCCCTAAAATACGGCAAGCAGCCACATCA
>CAYYHM010000152.1:0-5030 GCA_964471795.1 uncultured Chitinophagales bacterium
GGCTGCAACCTGCTCCCGGAAGTCTTTCTCCTTCAGCAACAAACCCCGAAACAGGAAATCCTTCAGGTCAAGGGTAACGATATCTCCGGCTGCAGGAAGCCACTTTTCCATGTCGAGCGTAATGAGGCCGCTCTGCGCCACTTTGTTGACGATGGGTAATGTTTGCATACCTAAACCAATAGTTTAAAAAAAGAAAAGTACCTATGCAAAGCAAAGGTACTTTTCCGCTAGAAAGTTCACCGTGTGTACTTAGTAGTACTTATATCGTTGATCGGTTACATTGGCATTGGTGCGCAGGGCATCAAACAGGTTAATACCGAAGCGGTTGTTGAGGGCAGCCAGTATCTGGCTTTGAATAACGGTGTAGTCCTGCGGAGCAGTGGCCTCATTGCCGGCAGTCTTGCTAATCACATACACACCATATTGGCCTTTGAGTGGCTGTGAGGTAGCGTTTACTGCCAACCCAGCTGCTGCAGCCGCAATGATGGGCTCTACACCAACACCTTCAATGAATTGGGTATTGTAGGCAATACCTGTGGCCGTCTTCACGGTGGTGTTCAATTTCTGGGCAATCTGATCCAGTGAGGTGGCGCCGGCACTGGCGGCAGACAGCCGCTCCATGAGCAGGTTGGCCTTTTTGTCGAGCACCACACGGGCGCGCAACTCTTCCCGTACCGACTCTACGGTTGGATTGTTGGCTTCTACGATGTTGAGCACATGTGCTACCACATATTTATCGCTGGTAGCTTCATAGTTCTTGAACAACCGAACATCGCCTACCTGTGCTTCGAAAGCCCAGCGAAGCACCTCTCTGGCGCTTTCATTGATAGCAGGCAGGGTGATTTCATTGCCGGTGAGGTTATCACCAAAGCGCTTGGCTACACCATATTGCTCAGCACCTGAGGTGAAAGAATCCGGTGTGCCGAAGCGGGTGAAGAAGCGGGATGCCAGCGTATACACGCTATCCCTTGTCTTGCTGCCGGGGCGGATGGTGCGGTCCAACACATTGTACTTCACCATCTCAACCGGTGCAGCTGCTTCCAGGATTTCCATCAGGTGTGCACCAGAAGGGCTTTCCAGTGTAAACACATCACCAACTGCATACTCTTTGAAGATGGCATTGAAGATGGGACGGTTGATGTTGTCAGCAGGAGTAAGCCAGCCCAGATCGCCACCGGAGGCACCAGATGCCTGATTCTGGCTAAACTGAGCTACCAGCGTATCGAAATCCACACCCTGATCATACAATGCCTTGGCACTATCGATGAGTTGCATGGCTGCTTCCATGCTGCCTGCCTGCTGCGGATTTACGAACAAGTGACGCACATGCACGCTATCGGGTAGTGTAGCCTTGTCGTACAACTTCACGATACGGTAACGGCCATCCTCGATAAATGGACCTACGTGGCTGCCGGTTTCTAGTGAAAACAGGGTATCAGCTGCCGACGTCAGGATTTGCTCTTTCTTGAAATAGCCGCCGTTGAAAGGCGTTTCGCTGTATTGGTTGATGAAGATGGAGTCGCGGCTATTCTGCTGGATCTGCGCCCACTTTTCATTCACATAAGACAACGCTTCTGCGCTGTCGGCTACGGATGGGTAGATGTCGAAGATCACATATTCGATGTCACGAACCTCGGGTGACTGGAATTCAGCCAGGTGGTCATTCAGATAAGACTGTAGCTCCTGCTCCGTTGGCTCAATTTCCTGCTCAGCAATACCGGCGTAATCCAACGCCACGATAGAAATGTCTGAGGTGTTGTTGCGCTGCTGATAGTCCAGTGCGGCACGCCACTGCGGGGCATAGTTGCTCTTGGCAAACAGGTACAGGTACTTATCGCGGAGCATACCCTGGCTCAGCAAAGCCTGCATCTGCAGGTAGAAGTCCTTGATGATGAAGTTCTGATCATCGGGAGCGATGGCCATGATTTGCGGGATCACCGATGCCATGTTTTGCGGATTGTATCCGCCGCTGTTGTCCACGATCTGCTGGTAGAAGTTCAGCACTTCCTGACGAGGATTGGTGCTTTGCAGTTGACTGTTGATCTCGTCATCAGTAACGGTAAGACCCAGAGCACGGTATTCGTCATCCAGCATGTTGTCTACCACGAACTCGTTCCAGGCGAAGGTGCGTACCTGCAGGCGCTCCTCGTCCGTAAACCGGAAGTTAGGATCCTGCCAGTATCCCTGAAAATAGCGGAACTGCTTCTCTACCTGCTTGTCTTTAGCGTCAAAGGCCTCAAAGGTGAGGGTTTCGCCATCCACTTCTCCGATGATATTTTGTTGCTGATTTCCAAACAGATTGGCCTGCGACTGAATCGCATCCATCAAGAGAAAACTCACGATTGCAACGGCTATCATTCCGATCAGCAGACCTACGCGTTTGCGCATCTGCATGATTACTGCCAGCGTCATATTGCCTGATTTTTAAAATGTTTTGCAAAGAAAGAGGATTCGGGAGTAAAAACAAAATTTATTCACACCCTCAAACCTGCGACAAATAAGCGCTATCCTACGATTTTCAGTTTCACGGTATCCACCTTGGTCTCCGAAGAAAACAGTATCGTAAACTCGAACTGATGGATGCGGATGGTCTCCCTCATCCGTGGGATGCTGCCATGATGTGCTACAATGAAGCCCCCCAGTGTTTCATATTCGCCTTCCGGCAGGTGCAGGTTGTACTCTTCGTTCAAATAATCGATCTCCAGACGACCGGAAAAAATGTACTCATTATCACCAAGTTGCTTCTCCACAAATTCATCCTTGTCGTGTTCGTCTTCTATCTCCCCAAAGATTTCCTCCAGGATATCCTCGATGGTAACGATGCCCGCCGTGCCGCCGAACTCATCCACTACCCACGCTACAGCTTTGTGTTGCTGTGTAAACAAACTCAGCACATCAGTAGCGGGCATGGTTTCGGGAATCACCGGTATGGGAAACAGGATGGATTGGATATCGGCCGGCTGTTTCAGCAGGTCGTGGTGGTGTACATAACCTAAAATATTGTCTATGCTGTCGCGATAGATAATGATGCGCGACAAGTTGGTGTCGATAAACAGTTGCTTCAGATCTTCAATGCCGTCGGTTATATCGAGCGCCTTGATTTCCGGGCGGGGGATCATGCACTCTTTCACCTTTACCTTGATGAGATACAGCGCGTTTTGAAATAGCTCTGTATTGATTTCCTGTTTCTCCTCCTGTCCATTACCCTGTTCGGTAACGAATGACTCAAGGTCTACCCGCGAAAACACCGGCTTGGTTTCTTCTACTCTGGTGCGGAAGAAAAGCCGCAATATGCCTTTAGACAACTGTATGATGAGCCACACGAACGGGCTGAACAATACATAGATGAAACCGATGGGGATGGCAAAGGCGGTCAGTATACCATTGGGATTGAGGCGAAACAGCAGCTTAGGGATGAACTCACCCACCAGAAGAACGAGTAGCGTAGACAGCAGCGTCTGAATCAGCAACACCACCACACTGAGTTCCTCACCGGGCAGCAGCGCCACAATGGGCGGTTCCAATATGCGTGCCATGGCAATACCATACAGCACCATGGCAATGTTGTTGCCGATGAGCATGGTGCCGATGAAGTAGGAAGGGATGCGGGTAAACTGCGCTATGAGCCTGCCGGTGAGGGTTGTCTTTCTGCCGGTGAGTTCCAGGCGCAGCTTGTTGGCCGATACATAGGCAATCTCCACACCGCTGAACAGTGCGGAAAACAGCAGGCTGATAATGATCAGGTACCCATCACTCATGAACGTAAAAGTAGCTTATTTGCGGGAAGCCTCACGCCTCAGCAGCCAGCGCCTACTGTTGCGTTTGATGTAGAACATAGCGATGCACAAACCGGTGATCAGGAACAAATACGTGTACTCCGTAGACGACTGTCCGCTTACTACTTTCACGATGCCCATTACGGAGGAGATGATGGCTGCTGTTACCCAGAGGATCTCAAAGATCCTCATCAATTGCGTTTGATTCGACATATACTTGACCGGTTATCTGAAGAATGGTGTATTCCGTGAAGTCCTGATTGGCCTCGAAGCCTTTTCCTGTGAGCCTTTCTTCCGGCGTTACGATGCGTATGAACTGATCACCATACACACGTTCCTCCTTCTCATCCCAGGTCATTTCTTCGGTATAAACCTCTTCGTTGTTTACGTTGTAAATCAACACACTGTCCCTGAAAATGGTTTGCTGCTCTTTTTCATACCGTATGGCATAGTTGGCCCGCAGGGTGCTGCTTCGCTGCAGGCTATCGTTGTAGAACCACACGGTAAGCCCTTCCGGAAACTCAATATATGGGTCTTCCGTCTTATGTTGCACAATTACCGGCGCCGTCAGCCGGACCCGTTGCTGGCCGTCTTCGTTAAACAGAAGCGTGATGTTCTTTCCGGTCTCCATCGCAGGCTCATAGTGCCCTGTGGTTTCCTGCACCTCTTCCATACTATTGGTACAGGCCAGCAGCAACAGGGGTAAAAACACAAATCCCCTGACCAGCATGGCCAGGGGATAGTGGTTTGTATGGCGGATGTGGAGCATCCGGGTTATCGTTTCACACGGATGGTGGTAGATTCATTGATCCAACAGCCTACAGTGTAGGCGCTGCCCTCAGCCAGGTCGCGCTCAAATGCCGCATCAGGTGTAGGGAAATACTCGGAATATTTGGCAATGAGGCGGTTGGCCTCGTCAGCAACGGAGGCGTCGATGTTGCGAGCCTGAATGAACTTGTCTACTGCCACCAAGCTCACCGCATATCCGTAGAAGGGATTTTCGTTCTTGCAGATATTGCCACTGCTGATGTACATGGTGCCAATAAGCAGGTAAGGGTCTCCCCAGCCCGGCTTCAGCTGTGCGGCCTTGTAGGCATAGTTGCGGGCTTCTGTGAAGCGATCCATGTCGTACAGGATACGGGCAGCGGTGTAGGCCAGTTTTGCCTTCTGCTCGCTATCTTCTTCCAACTCCATGGCACGATCCAGATACAGCAACGCATTGGCGCGGGTGCCGATTTCTTTTTCACAATTGGC
>CAYYHM010000153.1:0-5014 GCA_964471795.1 uncultured Chitinophagales bacterium
GCCGACCGCAGGTGGGCAAATCGGCAAGCAGATTCCACTCCCATTCATCTTACCTGTTATTAGTAAGAAAGTGATCATTTAACGTAAAAAATACCCATTGACAATGCCATTCTACTGTATTATCGTCGATTGGCCTGCACTAAAGCGATGAATTCCTGTAGGTTATGGTGCTAAAGCCCACTCTAGAATCAAGTATGGTTACAATGGAATTTTAGCAAGTCCAATTACTGCTGCAAACAAACAGCAGTAAGAAAATAAAATAATCAGGATTTACTGTATCCTTTTTAGCAATCCTCCGTAACAAGAGTACTGTAAATGTGTATCACTCGGTCTGCCGGGTGATGCGCTCAATATTATACTGAACCAGTAAACTACCACCATGAAACCACGCATGAAACTATCTCCTGCCACAAAAGTCTCCACCCGGACAACCGTCGCACTGCGCTATGCGGCTGCCGGGATCAGCATTTTCCTATTCTTGTTTGCCGCCTGGTACCTCTTCTTTCAGATGGGTCAGCAAGAGGACGCACTGGCATCGGGCGGAGCTTCCGCACCGGCCAATGACGCTGTGGCTGATGCTATCATGCTGAACAGCCGATACCAGTGGAGTAGCAACGATGCAGCCTATTCCAATGCTGACGCTACAGCCGATGCCTTCAGTGGCAGCTGTTTCAGCGGCAGTTCTGACAGGGGTGTCTGGTTTCGCTTTAAAGCAGTATACGCCGACGCCACCGTACAGGTGAACACCGGAGGGCAATCCGGTACAATATCGGATCTTGAGGTAGCCATCTTCGACAGCAACATGACACAGATACAGTGTGCTACCACATCCGGTAACAGCGACATCAACCTGACACTAACAGGCCTCACCACAGGTATGGAGTACCTGGTGTTGGTGAATAGCCCCACCGGCAGCGAAGGCACCTTCTCGCTGTACTTCAACAACGTCAGTCCTACTATTTATTACACCCGCAACAAAGGAAACTGGACAAATACTTCTACCTGGTCGACTTCCGGATACAGTGGCGGCTCTGCCGGTAGTACCCCCGGCCCCGAACACGTAGTGATGATCAGTGATCTGGATGGTGAATTGAAGGTAAATGCCAACGTTACCTGTGCCACCATCATAATAGAAGGTGATAATGATAAGAGTACAGTGAAAGTTGATGGGAATAAAACATTGACCGTGCAAGGCGACTTGCAAATGACCATGGGTAGTGGCGATGAGGAGATAAAACTGGAAGTAGATAATGGCATACTCAACATAGCAGGCGACTTGCTGGTAGATAAGGCCAACGGAAACGATCCGGCGGTTATTGACTTTGATGATGCTACAGTTACGGTAGGGCAATCATTCATTACCTACCTCAAAGGGGGTAGCGACGGACTGGAAATCGACATCAAAGGAGGCAGCCAGGTAGATGTTGCCGGAGATATGACCCTGCACCGTACCGGTGGAAGCGGCGATCAGGAATTCAAAATAGAGGAAAGTGCTACGCTAGCCGTGGCTGGGGATGTACTGCTGGAGATGATCGCAGGCAACAACAAGATGGAGCTGTTCGTCTTTGATCATGGATCGATGACTGTAGGAGGTAATTTTGACATCTATCAGAAAGGGGGTTCAAACTTGGATGTGGATGTCTACGGTAATGGCTCAATGACCATTGCTGGTGACATGAATGCGCAGCAGACCGGAGGGTCTGCTCCATTGTCTGTAACGGTCGGCGTGAATAATTCTAGTCAGTTTGGTACACTGGTGGTTATGGGTAACCTCAGGTTTGGTGCCACACAGGGTAGCAGTGGTAATCATCAAGTAGAATTGGAAGTAAAACGAGCCAGTACTCTTCGGGTAGGTCGCAACATCGAGGCCACCAATGGAAAAGGGAAGTTCAGCTTTTCTAGCAACGGTGATTCCTACCTCGAACTGATTGGATCTGCACCGCAAACCATTGTAGGTGAGTCCAGCGGTGAACTGGAGGTAGATTATCAGTTCATTGAGATCAATAACACATATGCACCGGCAGCCGGTGATAGTGCCAACTATTACAGTGTGCTGGTGACGGGCAACATCACCGTGCAGGATGAGTTGAAGCTGACACAAGGCATTGTCCGCACCGAGGCTACAAGTGTCATCACCATGAGCAATGGCGCTACCATCACAGGTGGAAGCAGTACGGCATACATTGACGGCCCCTTGGTATGGGAAGGTGCCGGAACACGTTTCTTCCCGGTAGGTAAGAACGCTGTGTATGCGCCCGCTGAACTATCCAACTACTCCAGCTCCAGCAGCAGCGTGCTGTTCCGTGCCGAGTATTTCTATCAACCCTATGAGGCTGCAGCACTTGGCACAGGACTGAGCCATGTCAGTAAGGTAGAGCATTGGAAGATTGAGCGTATGAGTGGTGGCTCTGAAGAGGCACGCATCACTTTATTTTGGTATGACAACCAACGAAGCGGCATCACGGATTTAAGTGACTTGGGTATCGGCGTATGGGATGGCACACAGTGGAACTCTGCAGGTACTACCTCCTTGTCCGGCACACTGGAGGCAGGGGAGATCACTACCGACACACGCCCCGGCAGCTACAGTGGCTTCACGTTGGCGTCAATCGGTGGCGGTAACGTGCTGCCCATCACCCTCAATCTGTTCGATGCGGCCCTGCAATACAGTGGAGCAGTGAAACTGAATTGGGAAACGGCCATGGAGCTCAACAACGACTTCTTCAGCATTGAGCGGAGCAGCGACGGAAAGTCATTCACCGAATTGTTGACGGTGCAAGGCGCAGGCACCAGCTATCAGCCCAACCGATATGTAGCCTATGATGAGCAGCCCATGCCGGGTATCAATGTGTACCGGCTGAAGCAGACAGACTACGACGGTAACTTTACCTACTTCCCCTTGCGGGAGGTAGACAACCCGGTAGAGCCGGTGCAGGATTTTACCATCACCAACGTGTTCCCGAATCCATTCGGCGAGCAGGTGATGATCAACTTCCACACCCTTGCAGAGGGTATGGCACAGGTTGAGGTGGTGAGTGCTGCCGGTCAGGCGGTGTTCCGCAATCAGGTGCGCGTAACAGGTGGACAGAACACCATGCGTCTCAATGCAGCATCCTGGCAACCGGGCATGTACCTGCTAACCATTACCATGGATAATCAGACTGCAGCTACGGCCAGGCTGATGAAGGCTAGATAAACCGATAGAGACTATCTGTGAGCCCGGCAGTAACACTGCCGGGTTTTTTTATGTAGCAAAGAGGATATCGTCTTCCGAGATGTACTGATTATCGCTGATGAGGGCAGACCGCTCTATCACCGATTTCAACTCCCGGACATTACCCGGCCAGTCGTGCTGCAACAACAGCTGAATGGCCTGCTTATCCAACACCTTGTCCGGCATTCTATTGTGCTTGCAGAAGTCGGATAAGAATCGGTTTGCCAGCAGGATGATGTCATTGTCCCGCTCCTTCAACCCGGGCAGGTGGATCAGGAATCCCTGTAGCCGGTAGAATAAGTCCTCGCGGAACTTGCCCTCTTTCACACGCTGCATCAGGTTCTTGTTGGTAGCTGCGATCACACGGATATCCAGCTGGATCTCCTTATTGCTGCCCAGCCGAATTACCTTGCTGTCCTGCAACACGCGAAGCAGCTTGGTCTGTAGGTTCATGTCCATCTCCCCGATCTCATCCAGGAAGATGGTGCCTTCATTGGCCTCCTCGAACTTGCCGATGCGGCGCGTGATGGCGCCCGTGAAAGCCCCTTTCTCATGGCCAAACAACTCGCTTTCAATCAGATCTTCAGGGATGGCGGCCACATTTACCGCAACAAACGGCTTCCGCTTCCGCGGGGAGTGGTAGTGTATGGTGCGGGCAACCACATCCTTTCCGGTGCCACTTTCGCCGGTGATCAGGACCAGGATGTTGCTCTTTTCTACCTTCTGAATCAACTTCAGCACCTTCAGTATGGGCTTGCTCTCACCAATGATCAGGTCATAGCGGTTGCGATCGATGATCTGATCACGGAGCTGCTCTACTTCTTGTCGAAGGGCAATGTTTTCACTGATGGTAGCCAGTGATTTGATGACTTCGATGATGGACTTGTCATTCTTGAGGATGTATTTGTCGGCACCTTGATTGTAGGCATCTACCACCACTTCCACCTTTTCTTGTCCGCTGATTACCAATGTAAAGATGGATGGGTTGTAAGATTTTACGCGAGAAAGTATCTCAATACCATTCACATCGGGGAGATGGTAGTCCAATAACAGAATATCGGGGTTCAGATGAATAGCATCCAATATGCTTTTCCCGGTATCGAAAGTGGTTACATTGTAAAAATCTCCAGCCTGTTCAATGGCTTTTTTCAGCATCATGCTGAAAACAGGATCATCATCTACCAGAAATACGCAAATATTCTTTGTGTTGGCCATGGAGCATATGTCGCCGGTGACTTGCCGGAAAGGATATGTCAAAAATAAGGTAAAATATGCCTGTTTTAGCCTAACATTTTTGGAATCTGGCCGTATACGACACTTATCAACCATCAAAAACATCACCATGCGTACACAAACTACAACTGATCATGCCGATGCAATTCCACAGCTGTTGTTGCACAATGGCCGTCTGGTAGACCTGAACGTTGTACGGGAGATGACCGGTGATGACGATGCATTCATACAGCAACTGGTTACCATGTTTCTGGCCACTACGGATGAGGCTATGTCGACTATACTGCAGGCATTTAAGAACGGTGACCTTACTGGTGTAAGGAATGCCGTGCACAGATTCAAGTCTTCCTGTGGTATTCTGGGCAACAGGTTGTTGCTCAACTTCATCGCCAATGCAGAACATATCGCCTATGAGGGCAATCCGGAAGGCAATCTGGAGGCACAACTGCAGTTGCTGCAGGACATAGTAGGTCACGTAACGGAAGAGTTACACCAGGAGATGCACAAACTTCAAGCAGCATAGGAAACACCTTTCCCAATGTAATCCCACGTAAAGCCGGCCAGTAT
>CAYYHM010000154.1:0-5006 GCA_964471795.1 uncultured Chitinophagales bacterium
GGTTGGTGATCTCATTCACATTGTAGGTAGCGTTGGCGCCCAACTCGAATGTCATATCAGACTTATCGATTACCATGTAGCTCAACGTAAGCTCCAGGCCACGGTTGGTAAGGTTACCCACGTTAGTGAGTACCGTGTTGGTGAAGTTGGTACCTCCTGCAATCGGAATAACCGCCAACAGGTCGCGGGTATCTTTCTGGTAAGCATCTATAGTAGCGTTCAGTCTGTTGTTCATGAAACCCAGATCCAGACCGATGTTGTAGCTGGAGGTTTCTTCCCACTTAATGCCGGCATCATAGCCATCGGGGCGAAGGAACGTGTAGAACTTGTCACCGAACTGGTATTGTGCAGTAAGAGTAGACACCTGATAGTTAGGTACATAAGGGTAGTCGTTTCCGATGTCTTGCTGACCGGTTACACCCCATCCGGCGCGAACCTTGGCGTAGACTTTGCTATTGCGCATGAAGTCCTCTTCGCTCAGGCGCCATGCAAAAGCCACAGACGGGAACAAGCCCCAGCGTGTGTCAGGTGAAAAACGAGAAGATCCATCATTCCGCAAGGTAGCGGTTAGCAAGTACTTGTCATTGAAAGACCAGTTCAAACGGCCATAGAAAGAGATGAGTGTGTTCTCTGTCTCAAATGGAATGCCCGCAGGACGAATGGTGTCGTTGAGTGCGTTGATATCCGGGAATGCCGGTGACCGAGTCAGCCAATTCTGATAAGAGTATCCACCGGTAAGATCAAAACGGCTGGCCAGTGAAGGCAACTCCTTGGCGTAGTTACCATAGATTTCCAGCAACATGTTGTTCTTGCTCTGCTCGTACTGATTATTCACACCCTGACGCTCGAAACTGCTCGCTGCTGTTTCTGGAACGAAGACTGTTCCGGAAGCGCGGGCAATATCTGTACCGGCATTTACTGTGGCTGTAAGTCCTTCGATGCCCGGCACTGCATAGTCGAGTTTTACGTTACCGATGAAGCGGTTTACCGCACTCATATCCTCGCGCTGCATCAGCAAGCCAAGGGGGTTGCGGGGAGCCAACTGATTTGGCAGGCCATTAGCTGTCTGCCACTCAAAGTAGCCTCCATACAGGTCGCTGCCGGAGAATACAGGCTGAGTTGGATCAAAAGTAACGGCAGAACCAATAGCGCCCTGGTCGGCAAAGAAGTTGTCGGTGCGAGAAAACTTGGCATTGGCATCTACGCGCAAAGCATCATCCAGGAAAGTTGGTGACAAGTTCAGGTTGAAACCATAGCGATCCATCTGTGAGCGCTTCAGGATTCCCTGATCCTGGAAGTACTCCATGTTGAAACGATAGGGCAATCCTTTGAGACCACCGGAGAGTGTCAGGTTGTTCTGTGAGCTGAAGCCCATGCGGTAGATCTCCCGCTGCCAGTCTGTATTTTCTGCACCAACCAGGTCTTTCTGGCGCTGTGTGCCAATGGTGTTGATCAAGTCGCGGAACTCATCACCGGTGAGCGCATCCACATAGTTGGTGATTTGTGAAATGGCGTTGTTGGTGCTGAAGTTCACCATCAATCTATCACTGGCTGATCCCTTCTTGGTGGTGATCAGGATAACCCCGTTAGCCGCACGCGAACCGTAGATTGCTGCAGCGGATGCATCCTTTAACACGGTGATGTTTTCGATTTCTGACGGGTTGATTAGGTTGAGGGCGTTGGCGCTACCGGAGATACCATTATTATCTACAGGTACACCATCGATAACGATCAACGGATCATTGCTGGCATTAAGCGATGAGCCACCACGGATGCGGATACGGCTTCCGGAACCGGGCGCACCACCATTGGAGGTGATTTTCACACCGGCAATCTTACCGGCTACCAGCTGCTCCGGGGTGGAGATGTTACCTTGCAGGAAGTCCTCCTCATTGAGGGCTATCACCGATCCGGTAAGGTCCCTGGTCTGTGTGGTTCCATAGCCAATCACCACCACTTCCTCCAGCGCCTGGCCGGCAGACAACGCCACGTTGATGACTGTTCTGGTTCCGATGGAAATAGTCTGACTGGTGTAGCCGGTGAAAGAAACCTGCAGCTGTGAATACCCTGCCGGTACATCTACGATGTATTTACCATCAATATCGGTAGATGCACCCACACCTGCCGCGCCTACAACGATTACGTTGGCGCCGATGAGTGTCTCTCCCGTTTTTGCATCGGTAACCACTCCGGAGATGGTTTGTTGAGCCAGCATGTGCGTGCTCATCAGCAGAATAGCTATCAACGATAGCCATCGAACTGAAACATGTTTAGAAATACGCATAGTGTTGGATTATTGTTGAAGAGATGTTGGATTCCAAAATCACGCCTCTACATGCCATACGCTCTGTCAGGCAAATGACTGTCGAAAAGCTGATGTAGTGTTGATGTATCATGTGGTCAATTAATACAGTTACTTCAATAATTGTCGAATAGAACCATTTTTCAAACCGGCATCCAATTTAATGAGAAAATTGAATCTACCTATACTGCATCACAATTAACCCGACATTACCATCAGGTGACGGAATCCTTACCTTTCCCATTTCCAGATTTGTGCACTCTCCGGTGGCAATTGACCAAAGCTCGGATTGTTGGCAGCATCAGGCCATTGGTATAGTAGCCCGGCGTTGCCGGCATCTAGGTTATCCCAAGTAACTGAAGCCCACTGATCCGACAGGTTGAAGACGATCAGCATTGTCGTGTCGTTCAGCGTTCGGGTATATGCCAGCAGGGCAGGCTCATCCTGTGCCGTCACGATCTGGAAATCGCCGAGCGATAAAGCCATATTTTCTTTCCGCATCCGGATGAGACTTCGGTAGAATTCCAGTAAGCCCAAATCTGCAGACACCGGCGTAGGCGTCGCCGCCTGGTTTCCAAAAAAGTCTGTTTGCTCGGGTTCAAAGGAGATGTCTTCCCACCACAATGGCTTGCGGCAATCCGGATCATCGGCACCCCACATCCCCAGCTCGTCCCCATTCCAGATATGTGGCGCTCCGGGGTAGGTAAACTGATGTATCAGCAAAAGCTCCTGCAGCCTGCGGGTAGCAGTATCCGGCTTTGTAGTGAGATAGGTTGTATCATCCGCGGGCTTAGCCTTGTACTTGTACTTGTTTTTGTTGAATAATGAGGTAGACAACCGCGGTGAATCGTGGGATGCAGCCACGTTCATCATGGCTCGCAGATGCTGTGGCGATATACCCGCATTGATGGCTGCAATGGCTTCCCTGAATCGTGAAGGCGCATATATGGGCTCGCCTTGTCCGAACAGACTGCGGGCAGCCTGATACCACCGGTAGTTCATGACGGCATCGAACTGATCGCCCAGGTATGGCTTCGGGTCGAGGAAAGAATCGGGCCAGTGGAGCCACCAGATCTCACCCACTAGATAGGCTTCCGGGTTGATGCCTTTGACGAAGATTTTGTACTCACGCCAAAATCCCATGGGTATCTCTCCGGCCACATCCAGCCGAAAACCATCCACACCATCCGACGGATCGCCATCACCGTTGGGATCGAGCCACCGGGCACTCACCTGGAAGATGTGTTGCTTCAGCGCCTCTGATACCAGATTGCCTTCCAGCGGCATCTGCTCATAGGTGGCATTACCGATGTCTTTCTGCACCACAGGCATACCCTTGTAGCCTGCCCATCCTTCCCAGTCCATTTCATTTTCAGGGGTTGCGGGATCATCGAATTGCAGGATGTTGAACCAGTCGAGGTAGGCTGATTTCTCTCCGTTTCTGCGAATGTCGTCCAACGCCCAAAAGGTAGGGCTGGTGTGGTTCCACGAATAGTCCAGCACTACTCGGATACCACGCTCGTGCAGCGCTCGGATTACTTCCAGGAACAACTTATCCGCAGCCGTCCATTGCCAGCTGGCCGGATCATCGGGCACTTCGGCAGCCATGGTGGCTGCATCACCCACCGGATCGGGGCCAAAGTTGCGATCGATATGCTGCCAGTGGCGGGCATCATACTTATGCAGGGAGGGAGCATCATTCAGGGGGTTGAAATACACGGCTGTAATGCCCAACTCCTGCAGGTAGTCCAGTTTGTCCAATACGCCTTGCAGATCGCCTCCATACCGCCGCAGCTGTATACGGTGATAGAACCCATCTACCTGGCAGGAGTCATACCAAACATCACGCTTGTACCAGTCCTGACCCCATGGTGTTACCTGCCAGTTGGAAGGTATGTAGGCAGGGTCGCCACCGGCCATGTCTGCAGGTGTAGGATCGTTGGTGGGGTCGCCATTGCGGAAGCGCTCCACGAATATCTGATACCAGATGGCAGTTTCGCTCCATGCAGGCACGTCTTGTATGTCCGCCGCCGGAGCCGATTGCTTGTCAGCAGTACAAGCCACCACAGATAGCATCAACACCAACTGTAATAATAAGATCGATAGATAGGACTTCAGTTGCATGCCGCAATTTACAAATCGGGCGGGAAAGTGGCTGTGCAGAACGTGTCGCGCCCCAGCTGCTCCAGCGTATAGCCCAGCTGTTGCAGCCGTTGCTCCACCAAACTCCGCTCCTGATCCGGCACTCCCAGGTGTTCAAAGGCTATCCACCGTGGTTGTATGCCTGCATCCAGCAAAGCATGCACGATGGAAGCGTCCATGCCCTCCGCATCGGTGAGGAGCAAATCGGGCGTCG
The DNA here is from genome assembly GCA_964471795.1 of uncultured Chitinophagales bacterium. Lineage (GTDB taxonomy): Bacteria > Bacteroidota > Bacteroidia > Chitinophagales > S012-47 > CAJXXO01. Next base: position 4,659 of record CAYYHM010000154.1, read on the forward strand.
TGCCGGTTTCCTTGCGCAGAGCTGCCGGAGTAAGCACCGGTATGGTGGTGGCCACTATCCAATCTTCAGGATTTGCCGGCGCCGGTTGTCCACATCGGTCACTCACATAGCCGCTGGTAATCGCATCGATCAGTTGTTGCTTGTCCATACTGGCAATACCTGTAGCCCAGCGGGCATCTGATATCGATATTGAATACAGTACCGCTTCATCAGCCTGTCCACTCAGCGCTGCCTGCTTCAATGTAACTCCCCTACGCTGCTGATAGGTCTGTTGCAATTTGCGGAACACTGCGGGCTGAGGTTCCAGCAACACCGCCTGCCAGGAGCGCCTGCATAGTGTTTTAAAGA
>CAYYHM010000155.1:0-4976 GCA_964471795.1 uncultured Chitinophagales bacterium
GAAAGCTGACTTCGGACTGTCTGTAGATCTTAGCGATCTGTCTAAGAACATCAGCCTGTATCCGAACCCGACTAGCGATAAGATCAATATCAACATTGAACTGAATGGTCTGACTGACAATCTTGAGATGACTGTGTTTGATGTATTGGGACGCAAAGTATACGAGCGCGCTGATGTAATCAGCAACGTATACACCCATACAATCGGCATGGAGACTTGGGCTAGTGGTCAGTACATGATCCGCTTCAAGATTGGAGAGGAGTTCGTGACCAAGAAGTTTGTTCTGACTCGATAAGGTCGATTCAATACATAAGGAAAGGGGCAGCGCAAGTTGCCCCTTTCCTATTTTATAGCAGTTGCAAAATCTGCTATTTCTTCCTTTGGGGGATAGTGGATAGGTGGGCTTGATTGCTGAAGAGTTTATTTTGTGTATCTCAGCTGGAGCTGGCGTTCCAAATTTATATGGGTAGTTACTTTATCTGCCATTAGGCAAATATGATATAGCTTTAAAAGCTGCTGCCTTTGCAGTATATGGTATAGTACCAGGAATTTGTTGTTACTCCTTACTAAGAATTCTGACCAAAAAAACGCCCCACATTCCTGTGAGGCGCTATTGGTTGCCTGTTTTCTCAATATTTGTACTATGTTGGTTGAATTTGCAGGTAATCCATATTTTACTCATGAATTCTCCACAATAATCCTCTTCAGATCGTCTGGTATCTCCATAGTTTTCAGGGGTGGTACATTGGCACCACCGGTATTTCCAATCGGTATTTCGCCAACAAATGATTTGACTCCTCCGACGAGTAAGCGGGGTATTTGGCCAATGGTTTCTGTAAGGTCTTTGACCTTTATGCCAAAGAGTAACATTTTCCAATGAACCAATGAGTGATGATAAGGGTAAGGTTGACCAATGATATGGGCACGTTCCAGGTGATACCAACTGGATGAGTAATCACTTTGTGAGAAGTAATAGCCGGCTTTTTCTAACTCTTGAAGAAAGAATGGTTCTAGACTATCAGGCATAGCAATATGTATCTTCATAAATCCTCTTGTAATGGTAAATGCTTTTCAACCAGCAAGTTTACTTCTTTTCCAAGTATGTTTTCTTACCGGCTTATCCCCTACGGGAGAGCCAGGGACCTACTGATAATTCCGAGACTTCTGGACTCTAACCAACTGAGCAAAAAAAAGCCCCACATTGCTGTGAGGCCTATCTCTTTTTGCTCCCCTAATTGACGAAAGTTGCAGCTATTTCCCGATGATTGAGTTTGTTAATATCAGAAAATTGAAGGGTTGAACTTCCTTTAATTTTGGAGAATATGACACATTACACATCTTCCAATATTTTTTGGATTTCATTCTTTTCATTAGCTGTAATCTCATTCCAACTCTTTCCTTGTAGCCCCATTTCAATTGAATAAAATATATTGAGGTGAGGGGTAACACCGGCCACAATCAAATTCTTTTTGATTGTTTTGTAGTCCGAGGCCATTAGGTCTTCTCTTGAATGAATTCCAATCAAATTCATGATTTTGACCATATAGGGTCCGAAGTTTTTTATTTCCTCAAGGCTATTCATACAAACGGTATGACGTTATACAATTATAATAATCTATTCATAAATTCTGAAACTTCCTTAGGATTCTCAATTGGACTAACATGCCCTCCCTTAACAATAATTGTCTCCAAATGAGGTGGTGCCGAAACATAATCTTCTTCTCCTTTTAAGGCTAATGCTTTTACTTTTAACGTTTTGATTAAGGCTGAAGCGTCCTCTGCATTAGCAATTACTGCTCTGTCCGTGTGCTTTATTTGAGGGGTTGTCAATAGGTCCATTGTTCGCTTGAGTTCATCTGTCAGAGATGGGTTTGCATTTAATGATGACTTCCCAAATAATGCTTTTGCGGCTTGTTTTGTGTAGAAATTCCTGAAGGGAAGCATCACATGCTGCAGGCTTAGGGTTAACTTTTTTGTTTTTGATGCGGCCATAAAAGGCATGTTGCATAAACCGATGGACGAAAACAGTTCAGGGTTTTTATGAGCAGCCCTGAGTATAGTCATACTTCCCCAAGAGTGCCCAATGGCAATGACTTTGGGTATTTGTAAGCCATGCAGAATTTCAATCAACATGTCGGCACAATCATCGAGTGTCCAGTCGTTTTTTGTTATATCCTTGCTCAAACCATGCATCGGCATATCCATTGTGATGATGGTTCGGTTTTTTATAGATTCAATTACTGCATCCCATAGATGGTGGTCGAAGTAAACACCGTGCAGGAGAATGATTGGCGTTTTATCTGAATCAGCAAGCCGCTGAAAGACGGCTATGTCCCCAATATTGGTCTTTACGAATGTCGTTGATTCTGTGACTGACATATCAATTGCTTACACAGGGAGCCTGTTTACTGAAAGTCGTATCTTTAAGTTGGTCGACCATGAATTGGGATAAGTCAGGAAGCGTAATGGACAGTTTAAGCCCTTTCCCATCGAGGGTAGCGTTGCACGTTCCTTTCGCTGGTTTATCAACGATGTTTGGACAACGCACAAGGGTCCAATCAAGATTGCTGTTCATGATGATGGGTTCCATGCGGTTTTTATCATCAATGATGACCTTCAGCCATTTCATGAAATAAGGAAGGATGATTTTGGTGAAAAACCACGGTTGAAAAGCGATGCTTTTTCCGGCTCCGACATTACTCATAACAATAAGGCGTTTGATTTGCTGCTTTTGCATTTCATCAACAATAACTTTCGTAGCATCGGATATAAAAGTGGTTGGTTGACCGTCCCCTTTACCTCCAACTCCCAGGCATTGGATGACCGCTTCTTGATGGTGCAAAACGGAAGCAACGGTTTTAGATTCTAACACATTGCCTTCGAAAATTGTCAGGTTAGGATGCTGGATTTGAACTTTGGATGCATCACGCACCAGTATGGTTACTTCATACCCTTGTTTGAGGGCTTCTGCCAAAATGGCTTGCCCTGAAAAACCGGTAGCACCGAAGATGGTTACTTTCATTTGTATCTTTTTATTGATACAAAGTTCAGCATGGTAGATACCTTATACCTGACACAAATGCGTCAAAATCAACCCCTCGCCAACTTCTGTCGAATGCGTGTCAAGGTTTGTCGTTCTATTCCCAAAAAAGAAGACAGGTGCGATAACGAAACGCGATTGAACAGGTCCGGATTTTCTTGAATGAAATCAAGATAGCGTTGTTCTGCCGTGTCGAACAGAAAACTCTCGATGCGTTTTTGTTGAGATTTCAACACGGATTCCGCTACCAATCGACCGTAGCGTTCAATGTTAGTGAATTTTTCATACCCGCCCTTTATATGCTCAAAGGAAAGGGTCACAAGAACTGTGGGTTCAAGACATTGAAAGTAATATTTACTCGGAGTTCTGGATATGAAGGCCGAATAATGTGTGGCGTAACGATTTTCAGGTATAAAATTCACGGTTTTTTCGTTGCCTTTTTCATCCACATAAAAAGCGCGGAGTAAGCCGGTATAAACGAACCCAATTTCTTGTTGTATCGCGTTGGCGTGTATAAAAAAGTGTTTAGGTTGAAGTTCGGTGATTCTGATAGCAATCTTGAAATAATCAAGCTCTTCACCGGTCAATCTTGGGCAAAGAGATTTAACGGCGTTTAAGTATGTGTCAATGGCTTGGTTCAAGGTCGTGAATAAAAAAAAGGGTTACACTATACAAGTATAACCCTTTTATTTTTTTATCTGCTCCCCCACCTGGACTTGAACCAGGGACCTACTGATTAACAGTCAGCCGCTCTAACCAACTGAGCTATGGAGGAATGTAAAAAGCGAGTACAAATTTAGGCTTTCAACTTAAATAATGCAATATTTGCAGCGGTTTAAAACAAATCGTCTCATGAAACTTCTCGTTGTAGGAACTGTCGCCTTTGATGCCATTGAAACACCATTCGGAAAGGTAGACAGAATCGAAGGTGGTGCTGCTAATTATATCAGTTTGTCAGCGTCCTATTTCTCCAAGAACATTCATCTGGTGTCCATCATTGGAAATGACTTTGACCAAAGCTATGTAGACATGCTATCAGATAGAGGAATCAATGTGGACGGTTTGAAGCGGGTACACGATAAAGCTTCTTTCTTTTGGTCGGGGAAGTATCACATGGATATGAACTCCCGGGATACCTTGGCGACAGAGCTGAATGTGCTGGCTGATTTCGATCCTGTAGTACCTGAGGAGGCCAGGAATGCCGATATCGTGATGCTGGGGAACCTCACACCACAAGTGCAGAAAAAGGTCCTGGATCAAATGGTAACAAGACCCAAACTGGTAGTAATGGATACCATGGATTTTTGGATGAACACCCAGTGGGACGCATTGATGGAGGTGTTACCGATGGTTGATGTGCTAACCATCAACGATGAGGAGGCGCGACAGATGAGCACAGAATACTCACTGGTAAAAGCAGCCCGCAAGATTATGGACATGGGGCCATCCACATTGGTAATCAAGAAGGGGGAGCATGGTGCGCTGTTGTTCCACGACAATCATGTATTCTTTGCGCCTGCACTTCCGTTGGAAGAAGTGTTTGATCCTACCGGCGCCGGCGATACGTTTGCCGGAGGGTTTGTGGGGTATCTGTCCCGTTCACAGGACTTTAGCTATGAGAACATGAAGAATGCCATCATCTATGGGTCAGCCATGGCATCGTATTGCGTAGAGAAATTCGGCCCCACTCGTTTGCTCCAGTTGGATAGAAGGGATATTCACGAACGCGTCAAGGATTTCATCTCTCTTGTCGCCTTTGACATTGATTTGATTGAGGACTAAGGATCTTATACTTTCGCCTAACTGTAGAGTTTTAGTCATTCTTGAATGCGCCAATCGTATGGTTGCATAAACCTATTGTGATGGGATATAAACCCCATCACCAAAACAACGCATACAACATAGCCGTAATCAGCAGTACCGCAAAGGCGGCCAC
>CAYYHM010000156.1:0-2196 GCA_964471795.1 uncultured Chitinophagales bacterium
GCTACCGCGTGTTTGCCGTGGTTGTGGAGGCGCTCCAGCGCATCGGAGATGTACACCTTCGTCATGTCGATGTACAAGGCGGTGGCACCTTCACCACGGGTATCCAGCATCTTATGGGTACGGAGCAGCATGCTTTCCATGGCAAACAACTCCATCATCATGTCGGCTACGTTCATCAGTAACTCCTGCTCATGTTCCAATTGCTGCATCAATTTCTGCACTGCGGCACCGGCAACCATCAGGATGGCCTTCTTGGCCTGACGCACCGCCTTCCATTCAGCAGCCAACGTGCCTTCATCACCGGCACCGAAATCAGGAATGCTCATGAGCTCGTTCTGCACCTTCATGGCCGGCCCTACCAGATCGAGCTGGCCCTTGAGCGCACGCTTCAGCAGCATGTCTACCGTGAGCAAACGATTGATCTCATTGGTACCTTCGAAAATCCGGTTGATACGGCTGTCGCGGTAGGCACGGGCTGCCGGAAACTCCTCACTATATCCATAGCCACCATGGATTTGCACGGTTTCATCCACCACATAATCCAGCACTTCGCTGCCAAACACCTTCAGCATGGCACATTCGATGGCGTACTCTTCGGCTGCTCCCATCAGCGCCTCGGGGTAGTCGCTACCCGCCTCTTGTAGCGCTTTCACCTTTTGGTGGATGAGGTCGCTAACGCGGTAGATGGCCGACTCGTTGGCGTATGTGCGAATGGCCTGCTCGGCCAGCTTGTACTGAATGGCACCAAAGCTGCTGATGGGCACACCAAACTGTATGCGCTCGTTAGCGTATTTTACGGCTGTGGTTACACTCATGCGGCAACCACCCACGGTCATGGCGCCCAGTTTGAAACGACCAATGTTGAGGATGTTGAACGCTATCTTATGCCCTTTCCCAATGGCGCCCAATATGTTCTCTATCGGCACCTGCACATTGTCAAAGAAGATTTGCCGCGTGGAGGATCCCTTGATACCCAGCTTATGCTCTTCCTCGCCACGGGTAATGCCCGGTGAGTTGGCTTCTACAATGAAGGCTGTGAACTTATCCTTCTCTCCGTCAATCTTGGCGAACACAATGAACAGATCGGCAAAACCACCGTTGGTGATCCACATCTTTTGTCCGTTGATGAGGTAGTGCTTACCATCTTCCGTCAATACGGCTTTGGTTTTGGCGCCCAACGCATCCGAACCGCTACCGGGCTCGGTGAGACAGTAGGCAGCTTTCCACTCACCGGTGGCCAACTTGGGTAGGTAGTGTTGCTTTTGCTCCTCCGTACCGTAGTACAAGATAGGTAACGTACCGATACCGATGTGTGCCGCCCAGCTTACGCCAAAGGAGTAGGAAGGTCCCAGGCTCACTGTGATAGCCGTATTGGTGTTGAAATCGAGGCCCACACCACCATACGCTTCGGGCACGGAAGTGCCGAGCAATCCCAGCGCTCCTGCCTCGTTGAGCAGCGAAGGCACTAATCCGGGCTCCTGTTTATCGATGGCTTCCACCTTCGGCCATATCTGTTCGTGCACGAAATCTGTTGCCATGTTGGCCATCATTTGCGATTCCTCGGACAGGTCTTCCGGGGTGAATACATGTTGTGGTTCGGTGTCAGCTATCAGGAATTCGCCGCCTTTGAGCACTTTGGTTTTTTGTAGGGGGTTCATACTATTGGATTTTGGATGTTAGATGTTGTTATTCGTATAGCGATTTGCGTACAGCGATATGCGACAAGATCACCCTATACAAGTAGTCGTTGTTTCAACTTGAACATGCGCTTCTGCAAATGGTCAATTCTTTCCTCAAATGCCTGGTAAACAGGTAATTCTATCCAAGTGAGCTCTTTGGCAATCACCAATTGGGTATCTAATTCACAGGAAGAACCGACCGCTATATCAATAAATCGGCAGAAGTCCTTATTTGATCCTCTTCCTGCACCTTCTGCTATATTGCTGGGCACCGACACAGTAGATCGCTTAACCTGTGAAATCAATCCAAACTTTTCCTCTGCCGGTAAAGTATCCATCAGTTTGTAGATGTCTACCGCCATAGCGATACTATCTTTCCAAATGTCTAACTGCTTGTAGTTGTGCATATTATATGGTTTATAGGGTTATGTTTTGTAATTTGGATGGCCAAATATTCGCACATCGCACATCGCACATCGCACATCGCACATCGCACATCGCACATCGCACATCGCAC
>CAYYHM010000156.1:2296-4876 GCA_964471795.1 uncultured Chitinophagales bacterium
AGCCCACTGTAGGCACCAGACTCATGGATTCAGCACCTCCGGCAATGATGCAATCTGCCATACCCGCCTTGATCTTACCAACTGCCATAGCGATGGTTTCTACGCCACTGCCGCAGTAGCGATTCACCGTCACGCCCGGAATCTCAACAGGCAATCCTGCTTTAAGCCCCACCCAGCGCGCCATTTGTAGTCCCTGCTCGGCTTCGGGAACAGCATTGCCCACGATGAGGTCGTCAATCCGTGCCGGGTCCAGCTCCGGAGTAGTCTTGAGGAGATGCTTGATGACCTCCGCACCGAGGGTGATGGGAGATGTATTCCGAAAGCCACCCTTGTTGGCCTTGCCGACAGCTGTTCTGAATCCTTTGATGATGTATGCGTCCATTTGGTTGGTAGTTTAGTATTGAGTACTGAGCGTAGTTCGTATGACGTAGTTCGTATCTCGTATGCCAAAAGACATGCTATGCTCCCATTTTCTGAGTCAGATTGAAAATTTTACGTTGAATTTTATTGATCCTATCCTCAAGCTGTTCATATACAATAAGATCAATGTACCCTACTCTATTGGCGATAATCAATTGTGTATCCATTTCACACGCCGAGCCATTGGCGTTTGACAAGAATTGCACAAATTGTTTTGAGGTGAACCTTCCTGCACCTTCAGCTATGTTGGAAGGGATAGAGACAGCAGATCTCTTAATTTGAGATACCAAACCGTACTTTTCTTCTCCGGGGAAATTTCCCAGCATTTGATAGATATCTATGGCTAAATCGACAGAATCCTGCCAAACTGTTAGTTTCTTGTAATCATGTGCTCTCATAAATATTTGATTTGGTGTTTATCGAAGTACGAAATACGTGATACGCGATACGCTCATCAATTCCGCAACGGCTTCCCCGTTTTCAAAATATGCTGCATGCGTTCCAAGGTTTTTTGTTCTCCTAACAGACTTAAGAATGCTTCGCGCTCCAGATCCAACAAGTATTGCTCGCTCACCTGTTGTGCTCCTGTGAGATCCCCACCGCACATGATCCAGGCGAGTTTGTTGGCGATGTGTTTATCGTATTCAGTGGCATAGTTGCCGATGAAAAATGCTTCAGTTCCGGCATATAGAGCGCCCAACCCCGTGCGGCCCAATACGGTGATGTCTTGCCGTGGGATGGGCTGTGTGTAGCCGGCTTCCGCCAGTTGCAGCACCTGCTGTTTGGCCAGCGTAATGGCTCTTGGTCCGCTGATGCTCACCTTGTCTTTGCGGGCATCCAGCACCCCGATGTCGAAGGCCTCGTAAGCACTGGTAGCTACTTTGGCCGTAGCGATGGCGATGAAGCGATCGCGGAGGCGTGGCAGTTGCGGGTCGCCATCATAGTACTGATCGCTGGCGCGCAACACCATTTCCTTAGTGCCCCCACCTCCGGGTATCAATCCGGCACCTACTTCCACCAATCCGATGTAGGTTTCTGCAGCAGCCACGGCTACATCGGTATGCATGGTCATTTCGCAGCCCCCACCCAAGGTCAACCCACGTGGCACGATGGCCACCGGGATGGGGCTATAGCGGAGGCGCATCACCGTGTTCTGGAAGTAGCGGATAGCCATGTCCAGCTCCTCATATTCCTGCTCAATAGCCAGCATCAGCATCATGGCCAGGTTGGCACCTGCGCTGAAGTTGGGCGCCTCATTGCCCAGCACCAGCCCGCGGTAATCGGCAGAAGCAATGTCGATGGACTGGTTGATGCCGGCCAGGATTTCGCTGCCGATGGCGTTCATCTTGGTGTGGAACTCCAGGTTCAGGATGCCATCACCGATGTCGTGCAACGTGCAGCCTGCATTCTGGAACACCGGCTTCTGCTGCCGCAGGTTGTCGAGGATGATGAGCGAACGGCTGCCCGGCACTTCCTTGTATTGCTGCGTCGCTATGTCATAATACTGACGTACCCCCTTCTCAATTCGATAGAAAGAAGTATGTCCGGCCTGTAGCATATCGCTCACCCATGCTGCCGGCACCATACCGGCCTCCTGCATGGCTTTGGCTTGCCGCTCCACACCCAGGATATCCCACTGCTCAAACGGTCCTAATTCCCAACCAAAGCCGGCCTTCAGTGCCTGATCCACCTTATACAGTTCATCTGCGATTTCAGGGATGCGCTGCGACACGTATTGGAACAGGTGATATGATAACTTCCGCAGGAATTCACTTGCTTTGTCTGTGCCCTTTTGTAAACTCTTTAGTCTGTCGGGCAGGGTATCGAATGTACGTGCCTGCTCTACAGAGGCAAACCGCACCTTCTGCTTGGGCTGGTATTCCATGGTGGCCACATCCAAGGCGAAAATATCGCCGGTAGATTTGTCCTTTTTATAGAACCCTTGCCCCGCCTTTTGGCCTATCCACCCTTTCTCAACCAGTTGTGCCACGTAATCGGGAATGGCAAACAGGTCTTTGGCTTCATCATCCGGACAATTATCTCGTACTCCGTTGGCTACTTTCACCAACGTATCAATCCCCACCACATCACAGGTGCGGAAGGTGGCCGACTTCGGACGACCTGTTAGCGGACCGGTGAGACTGTCCACCTCCTCCACCG
>CAYYHM010000157.1:0-4851 GCA_964471795.1 uncultured Chitinophagales bacterium
ATGGTGAGCGTTTCTATGATGCATCGGGTCGAATGATCGGCCGGGTGGACGCACAACGGATATATGATGGGTCGGGCCGGCAAATCGGCAGGATTGATGCCGAGCGTGTGTATGACGGTTCGGGGAGGCAGGTAGGTCGGATTGACGGTAGCCGCCTGTATGATGGCTCCGGGCGACTGTTGGCCCGCATCGATGATAATCGGGTGTATGATGCTTCCGGCAGGCAGATTGCCAGATCGGATGGCCTCCGACGCATGCAGATAATCGTGTTCGTATATTTCTTCTATTAAGCAGATAGCGCCTTGGTGCGAAGTCTACCGTGGTTCATGGAATTCGTACCGGTGGCTATTGTGATGGTTTCGCTTGAGCAGGTCAGTCGCCCTGTGTCTCCTCCTGTGTCTCTTCCCAGCTTACCAGAAACAGGCCACGCACCTGATTTTCGGCATAGCCGGTAGCCTGATCTGCCGGGTAGAGTGATTGAATCCTTGCCAGCGTGGGTTCGTCAATGTCACTTGCCGGGTTCCCGTGACAGGCCAGACACATGGTATTGGTGATGATGGGTACATATACGGTAACCTCATGGCCAATCTGTTCCGTTACCGGAGGCAGATCGGTCCGGCCCTGATTCAGCAGGGCCTGAAAGTAGGCAATATGTGCTGTTGACTTTGCATCGGCCGTGTTGGCCGGGTTGCGGGGCTTGTCACTTACCCGCCGCACCGAAACTTGTTGAACCTCACTCATGCTGTCGGTGAGCGGAATGGCTATGGTGTGGCAAAATTCCACAGCGTGCTCACTTCCTTGTTGCAAGGCCTGCATTAGTTGTTTGCCAAGGGCTGCCTTGGTAGCATTGGCATATTGCAAACCTTGTTCCGCAAGGGTAGTAGAGTTAGTGCCGCCTGTAGTACGGCTGTTGTAGTGTGTAGCAAACCAATCGGGTTGCTCGATGTCATGGTCGAATATATAGGCGGCCAGATTTTGCACTTGCTCCTCCGGGTAGCTGAACCGGGGCATCAAACCAAATTTCTGCACCGCACCCGGCATACGTGCTGTTGTAGCAGACGGATTTCGCACAAAGTCAACCAGGGTGGCGATGAACTCATCCCGGTTCATGCCATAGTCGAGGTAGTGCCGTTTAATGGCAATCATGGGCGGTGCTATGCGGTTGTCCTCCGGAGCGGTAGGGTGGTGGCAGGTGTAGCAGTTGGATGCCATGAAGGCAATGGCTTGTTCCGGATCAACAGTAGGCTCGGTGGCCTTTCCTTCATCACCGCAGCTTTGCACCAACAATACGCCCACCAAAGGCAATAAAAGCAACAGATACCGCATAGACTGGTAGTTTGTTGTAAAACTCGCCATTCTCATCCATTTGAGTGATGACATTTGTTGCCGATGAAAGGATGGGAAAACAGCAACAAGCAATGCGCTGGACTGTAGCTTGGTGAAAACAAAAAACCCTCACCGGAATCGATGAGGGTTTCTGTGGAGCGGGAAACGAGACTCGAACTCGCGACCCCAACCTTGGCAAGGTTGTGCTCTACCAACTGAGCTATTCCCGCTTGTCAAAATGCTTTCTGTTCGGAAGCGGATGCAAATATACCAAGGCTGCGCATTCTGCAAAAACTGTCAGCCGATTTTTTTTGCTTGTTCTACCAAGGTGTGCAGCTGCATCAAAGCCTCTACAGGTGTAATGGCATTGATATCCAGCTCTTTGAGTCGTTTTAGCAGGGATTTTACTTCCGGATTGCTGATATCGAATAAACTGAGCTGAAAATGTTGTTCCGGTATTTGCTGCAAGGTATTGCCGATATGGCCGCCCAGGCTTTTCTGTTCCAGCTCTGATAAAATGTCATTGGCACGTTCAACCACGGCCTTGGGCATGCCGGCCATCTTGGCTACATGGATACCAAAGCTGTGTTTACTGCCACCTTGTACAAGTTTGCGCAGGAACACAACCTTATTGCCAACCTCTTTCACACTGACGTTGTAGTTGTGGATTCGTGGCAACTTGCCCTCCAGTTCGTTGAGCTCGTGGTAATGGGTGGCAAAGAGTGTCTTGGGGCGTGCCTGTCCATTATGGTGCAGGTATTCTGCGATACTCCAGGCAATGGATATACCATCATATGTGCTGGTGCCTCGTCCGATTTCATCCAGCAGGATGAGGCTTCGATCGGAGATGTTGTTGATGATGCTGGCGGTCTCGTTCATCTCCACCATGAAGGTACTTTCGCCACTGCTGATGTTGTCGCTGGCGCCCACACGTGTGAAGATCTTGTCGATGAGCCCGATTTCGGCGGTCTGTGCAGGTACGAAACTGCCCATCTGTCCCATCAGGACGATGAGCGCAACCTGGCGAAGCAGCGCCGATTTACCACTCATGTTGGGACCGGTGATGATGATGATCTGTTGCTCGTCATTATCCAGGTATACATCATTGGGGATGTAGGCCTCTCCGGGTGGAAGCTGTTGCTCGATAACCGGATGCCGTCCCTCGGTGATGGACAGCGCTGTGCCATCATTCATATGTGGTCGATGGTATTTCCGTGATACAGCGTTGCGGGCAAATGCCAGCAAGCAATCGAGCTGTGCAATCACCTGCGCATTGATCTGCACAGGTCGCACAAACTGTCCTACCTCTGCCACCAGGGCGGCAAACAAGGCTTTTTCACGGGCCAATATCTTCTCCTCGGCACCCACAATCTTCTCTTCCAGCACCTTCAGCTCATCGGTGATGTACCTTTCGGCATTCACCAGCGTTTGCTTGCGGATCCACGTATCCGGCACCTTGCTCTTGTGGGCGTTGGTAACTTCCAGGTAGTAGCCGAACACGTTGTTGTAGCCGATCTTCAAGCTGTTGATGCCGGTTTGTAGTGCCTCTCGCGTCTGAATATCAAGCAGTCGCTGCTTTCCGTTTTGTATGATATCCCGGAGGTCGTCCAGCTCGGCATCCACACCGCTCTTGATGGTATGGCCTTTTTCTATGGCTACCGGTGGCTCATCGGCTAAGGTGGCGGCGATACGTTCACGCAGAAAGTCACAGGCGGATAGTTGATCGGCCAGGGCAGCCAGTAATGGTGGTGCACCCTGTTTGGCTGCCTGCTTCACGGGCAGGATGGCTTCCAGCGACTTCCGGAGTTGCTGCACCTCCCGTGGGTTGATCTTGCCAAGCGGCACCTTGCTGATGAGGCGTTCCAGGTCACCGATCTGCTTGATCTGTTGTCCCAGGAGATCAGCCTTTGCCTGGTCCTGCATCAGCATTTCCACTACATCCAGCCTGCCATTGATCTGGGCGATGGAGGTGAGGGGCATCAGCACCCATTTGCGCATCATGCGGGCACCCATAGGAGATAGGGTAGTATCCATCACATCCAACAGGGACACGCCACCTTCATGATTGCTGCGCAGCAGTTCCAGGTTGCGTATGGTGAACTTATCCAGCCACACGTAGTCGTCTTGTGGAATGCGGGCTATCTGCGTAATGTGGCCGATCTGACCATGTTCAGTAGCTTCCAGGTAGTGGAGTATTGCGCCGGCAGCAGTAATGCCCACAACCATCTCTTCAATACCGAAGCCTTTGAGTGAGGCCGTATCGAAGTGATGCAGCAGCTTGTCACGCCCAAATGCCTGGTCGAAGATCCAGTCCTCCAGCGTGTAGGTGTAGAAACCCTCTCCAAACTGCTCCTGAAACAGTTTCAACTTACTCTTGGGCAGCAATACCTCGCTGGGCTGGAATCCCTGCAGCAGCTTATCGATATATTCGGCAGGCCCTTCCGCCAGCAGGTATTCGCCGGTAGATACATCCAACAGGCTGATACCCAGCAGGTCACGATCGAAATAGACGGAGGCCAGGTAGTTGTTGGATCGGTGGTCGAGGATGTTGTCGTTGGTGGTAAGTCCGGGCGTGATCAACTCGGTGACACCCCGTTTTACAATGGTCTTGGTGGTTTTGGGATCCTCCAGCTGCTCGCAGATGGCCACCCTGTAGCCGGCACGCACCAGCTTGGGAAGGTACGTCTCCAGTGCATGATGGGGAAATCCGGCCAGCTCGATCTCGGAGGCAGCACCATTGCTGCGTCGGGTGAGCACTATGCCTAGTACCTTGGAGGTGGTAATGGCATCCTGACTGAATGTCTCGTAGAAGTCACCCACCCTGAACAGTAACAGTGCATCCGGGTACTTCGCCTTGATGCGGTTGTACTGCCCCATCAATGGGGTTTCCTTGGGTGCCGTTGCAGTTGATTTGGAGGATGGTCGGGCCAAAGCGTTCTTGTACTTTTGCCTAAAATTACCGGAATCGAACTGGTGTTCCGTACATCTGCAATGATTCCTTTTACACAACTTGTTGACAATGGCATTTATCCGTAAAACCATGCAGTCGCTGCAGCGGCTTACCCCGGAACAATTCAGGGAGGTCCCCAAGATTCCCCTCGTTGTGATCCTCGACAATATCCGCAGCCTGAACAATGTAGGCTCCGTATTCCGGACCGCAGATGCATTTCGTGTACAGGAAATCATCTGCTGTGGCTACACACCCACGCCACCACACCGCGACATCCGGAAAACGGCATTGGGAGCGGAAGATGCCGTTGCGTGGCGGTACGTACCCGATGTAGGAAGTGCCATAGCGGAACTGCGCCAGCAGGGATTCTCCATCATCGCAGTGGAGCAGGCTGAGGGCAGTACTGATTTGTCTACCTGGCATCCGACAGGACCTGTAGCATTGGTGCTGGGAAATGAGGTGGAAGGCGTTAGTGACCAGGTACTGCTGGATGCGGATATGTGTCTGGAAATACCACAGGACGGCACCAAGCACTCACTGAATGTGTCGGTGAGCACGGGTATTGTGTTATGGCA